>JAEZIF010000167.1 GCA_023416135.1 Pseudomonadota bacterium | reverse complement strand
GCCGCGCTCCAGCAGGTTCTTCTCCATGCCGAGCGCCCAGCGCCAGTAGTAGGACGCCGCGAGATAGGTCCGCGGCGGCAGGGTCTCCTGCGCGTAGCGGCCGTCGTCGATATGCCAGGCGCCGGCGTAGCCCATCGCCCGCTGCATGGCGAGCACCCGGCCTTCCCATTTTTCGTGAAACGGCGGCTCGTTCTGTTCGGCCTCGACCTTGCCGAAGCCGTC
Organism: Pseudomonadota bacterium; assembly: GCA_023416135.1. Taxonomy (GTDB): domain Bacteria; phylum Pseudomonadota; class Alphaproteobacteria; order Reyranellales; family Reyranellaceae; genus Reyranella. The sequence continues at coordinate 12,091 of JAEZIF010000167.1, read as the reverse complement.
CATGCCGCCCATGTCGTGCACGCCGTTCATTTGGCGACCTCCGCCGGCGTCAGCGCGAGCCCGGTGCCGATCATCGAATCGCGCGTGACGAGATCGGCCAGGCGCTCCTCGCTCCAGTCCTCCGTGCCGGCCGGACGCATCGGCAGCACCAGGAAGCGCGTCTCGGCCGTCGAGTCCCAGACGCGGACCTCGGTTTCCTTGGGCAGTTCGACGCCGAAGTCGGCCAGCACGCCGCGCGGATCCTTGACGGCGCGCGAGCGATAGGGCGCCGACTTGTACCAGACCGGCGGCAGGCCGAGCATTTCCCACGGATAGCAGGAGCACAGCGTGCAGACGATCATGTTGTGACGCTGCACCGTGTTCTCGACGGCGACCAGGTGATCGCCGACCGGGCTGACGTGGCCCAGCGTGCCGACGGCGGTGGTCGCGTCCTTGAGGAGCGCCTGCTTGAAGGCGGGATCGGTCCAGGCCTTGGCGACGACGCGGGCGCCGTTGCGTGGGCCGACCTTGGTTTCGTAGGTTTCGACGATGGCGTCGAGCGCCGCGGGGTCGATGTAGCCCTTCTCGGTCAGGATGGTTTCCAGCGCGCGCACGCGAAGCTGGGTCTCCGAGAGCTCCGAGCCATGCTCGTGGGTGTGATCGTGGTCGTGGTCGGCCATGCAGAAGGACTCCAGTGAACCGCCGGTTATCGTAGCCTACCGGCGCCCGGCATCCTAGTCGTCGGGCGGCACCTCGGTCCTGAGACCGCGATCGACCAGGCACTTCCAGGCTTCTTCCGCATCGTCGGCGTAGCTGAAGAGATCGAGGTCTGTCGTCGTGATCATGCCCGCTTCGAGCAGTGCATCGAAGTTGACGACGCGGCTCCAGTAGGCTCGGTCGAAGCACACGATGGGCGTGCGCGGCATCTTGCCCGTCTGCACCAGGGTCAGGATCTCGAACAACTCGTCCAGGGTGCCGAAGCCGCCGGGAAAGACGACCAGGGCAGCGGCGCGCATCGCGAGATGCATCTTCCGCATCGCAAAGTAGTGAAACTGGAAAGTCAGCTCGGGAGTCGAGTAGGCGTTGGGATGCTGCTCCTTCGGCAGGCGGATGTTGAAGCCGATCGACGGCGCCCCGGCTTCCGAGGCGCCGCGGTTGGCCGCTTCCATGATGCCGCCGCCGCCGCCGGTCGCGATCACGTTGCGCCGGCCTGCCCGGCGGCTCTGCAGGGCACCGCCGCGTTCCGAAGCGATGCGGCCGAAGCGGCGGGCCTGTTCGTACCAGTGGGCTGCGCGCTCGAGCTGCCTCGACATCGCCTCCGGCGAGGGCGTCGACGCAGCCTGCCGCGCATCGCCTTCGACGGCGGGTTTGGTCCGCGCGCTGCCGAAGACCACGATCGTCGAAATGACGCCCCACCTTCGCAGCAGGTCCTCGGCCTTGGCGTATTCCAGGAGAAAGCGTACGCCCCGCGTCGAGTCACCGAGGATGAAATCCTCGTCCAGGGCGGCGAGGCGATAGGAGGGGCTTTGCCTTTGAAGCTCGTTGTCCGTCATGATGCCACTCTAGAGGGAGATCGATAGAGGGGAGAGCGCCAATGTCCTTGACCGCAGATTTCGTTCCGAGCCCTCCCGCAGGCGGCATCGTGTTCACGGGCTGCGATATGCAGAGCGCAGCGGGGGCAGGCGCACACACCCATGATCACGATCATGCCCGTCCGCGCCGGCGCGAGGTCGTGGTCAACGGCAAGCGGGTCAAGACCATCGACGTGCACGCCCATTGCTGTGTGCCAAAGGCGATGGCCTTGATCAAGCATCCGCTGGAGGCGCCCGGCCTCCTGATGGACGATACCAGCGTGCGCCTCGCCGCCATGGACGCGCAGGGCATCGATGTCGAGGCGCTCAGCATCAATCCCTACTGGTACAGGGCAGAGCGTGACGCCGCCGCCGAACTGATCCGGATCCAGAACGAGACGCTGGTCGAGTTCTGCGCTGCCAATCCCGACCGCTTCGTGGCCTTTGCGACGGCCGCCCTGCAACATCCCGAGCTGGCGGCCGAACAGGTCGAGCACGCCGTCAAGCAACTGGGGTTCCGCGGCGTCGGCGTCGGCGGCAGCGTCGCCGGGGAGGAGCTGGCCAATCCGCGCTTCCATCCCTTCTGGGCCAAGTGCGAGGAGCTGGGCGTGCTGGTCTTCATGCATCCGCTCGGCACCCGCGAGCTCGAGCCGAGCGGGCGGCTGGGCGGCAGCGGGCTTCTCACCAACACCATCGGCAATCCTCTGGAAACCACGATCGCGCTGTCGCACCTGATCTTCGAAGGCACGCTCGATCGCTTCCCCGGCTTGAAGATCTGCGCCGCGCACGGTGGCGGCTTCCTGCCGTCCTACGCAAGCCGGTCGGACGCCGTGATCCGCACCTTTCCCGACCGCGTCGGGCCGCTGCCCAAGAAGAAGCCGACCGCCTATCTCAAGGACGGTCAGCTCTTCTTCGACACGATCGTCTTCACGCCCGAGGCGTTGCGGCACCTGATCGCCGAGACCGGTCCCGGCCAGATCATGATCGGGACCGACTATCCGTTTCCCTGGACCTGCACGGAGGTCGACCTCGTGCTGAGCACGCCCCGCCTCAGCGACGAGCAGCGCATCGCCATTCTCGGCGGCACGGCGGCGAAGCTGCTCGGCATCAAGTAGAAGCCTGTCCGGGATATGAGTCTCAATGCAGCCCGTAGAAGCCCATCGCGCCGCCGGCCATGACGGCACGCTGCGATTGGGCCGACAGCCCCTTCATTCGTTCCTTGATCATCTCCGGCGCGCCGGGAAAGAACCCGTCGCGGTGAGGATAGTCGGTCGCCCAGAGGATCTTGTGCGGGCCGATGTATTCGGCGAGGGCGCCGATCGAACCTTCGACCGGCTCGAAGGAAATCCAGCAGTTGCGTCGGAAGATGTCGCTCGGCCGCATGCTGAGTCCGGAATCGTTGAAGCCCTTGTCGTCGAAGTGGCGGTCCATACGGTCGAGCCAGGGCGCGATCCAGCCGCCGCCTGATTCGAGGAAGCCGACGCGCAGCCTGGGATGACGCTCGCACACGCCGCCCCAGATGAAGCTCATGGCCGCCAGCATCATCTCCATGGTGTGGGAGATGATGTGCTGCGCTCCGCGACCGTCGAAGCGGTCGACGCCGACCGTCGGCATGCCGCTGTTGCCGCCCTCGTGGATGCCGATGCAGAAGTCGAGCTCCTCGGCCGCGCTCCAGAACGGCTCGTAGTCCGGGTCGTGCAGCTTGCGGTCGTTGTAGGGGTTGGGCCGCAGGAAACCGCCGCGAAACCCCAGCTCCTTGCGGGCGAAGCGCATCTCCTCGATCGCGGCGTCGATCGACTGCATCGGCAGCATGGCGATGCCGAACAGGCGGTCGGGGTAGGGCTTGCAGTAGTCGGCGAGCCAGCGGTTGTAGGCGCGGCACATGGCGCCGGCGAAGGCGGGATCCCGGATCGAGCCCACGAACAGGCCGAGGCTGGGATAGAGAAACGCCGCGTCGATGCCGTCGAGGTCCATGTCGGGGATGCGCGCATGGGGATCGAAGCCGCCCTTGCGCCCGTCCTTGTAGTCCATGCTGTCGGCGGCCACGATGCCCTGGCGGGCACCGACGCCGCCGATGCCGCCAAATCCGGCGCGGCTGCCCAGCAACTTCTCCTCGAGCAGGAGTTTTTCACGGCCATCCTTGTCCCTGACGAGCTTGGGGGCGCGGTCGCGGTACTGCGGATCGAGGTAATCGTCCCACAGCGTGAACGGCTCCAGGATGTGTCCGTCGGCATCGATGACATCGTACTTGCGGCTCATGTTTCCTCCGTCCGGTTTTCCCGCCGGTTGGGTAAAGGATCATAGCCCTCGAAGGCGGTGCCGTAAGGTCCGGTTCTCGCTGGACCCGATTCGCGCTATCTCACGGGGGAGAGTGAAGCAGATCGGGGGAAGGGCATGGACCTCAAGGGAACGGTCGCGGTCGTTACCGGCGGCAATGGCGGGCTCGGTCAGCGCATCTGTCACGCGCTCGCGGCACAGGGTTGTCACATCGCCGTCGTCTACGCCCAGAGCAAGGAGCAGGCGGAAGGCGTTGCGCGTGACCTCGAGAAGCATCAGGTCGGCGCGGCGGCCTTCGCCTGCGACGTGACCAAGCGCGACCAGGTCCAGAGAATGGTCGACGACGTGGTGAAGCGCTTCGGGCGGCTGGACATCCTGGTCAACGACGCCGCCTACAACAAATCGATCCCGTTCAAGGATCTCGACAACCTCACCTATGAGGAATGGTCGAAGATCATCGACATCAACCTCACCGGCCCGATGCTGGTGACCAAGGCTGTCGCTCCCGTGATGAAGCGGCAGGGCAGCGGGCGCATCGTCAACATCTCGTCGGTCGCAGGGCTCGGTCCCACCGGTTCATCGATCGCCTATGCCGTCTCGAAAGCCGGACTGATCCATCTCACCAAGTGCATGGCCGTGGCGCTGGCGCCGGAGGTGCTGGTGAACTGTGTGGCGCCCGGCCTGCTCGAAGGCACGCGCGCGACGGCAAATCTGCGGCCCGAGCAGGTCGAGGCCGGCCGCAAGGGTGCGCTGCTGGGCAAGGCCGCGGATAAGGACGACTGCGCCGATCAGGTCGTCACGATGTGCCGGACCAACACGATGACCGGCCAGACGCTGGTCATCGACGCGGGCCGGACGTTTCACTGAGTGGCATGCGCCGCTTGTCGCTAAGTGGCATGCGCCACGTGGCTCAGCGAAACATCGGGTCGTTGAAGGCCCAGCGGTTCTGCTGCTCGCTGAAGATCACCGGGAACAGCTCGCGGAACAGGCGCTCGATGCGCGGGTCGTTGGGGCCTGTGGCGTCGGTCCAAGCCGTGGTCTGCGACATCGCGCGATCGTTACGGCAATAGATCGCGTAGACATAGAAGCGGCCGGGCGTGCCGGGAAGGAAGCGCGGCGGCTCGCCGGCACACACCGGATCGCTGTTGAGATTGAGCGCCGGATCGAACACCAGCACCAGCCGGTAGTCGGGCCTGGGCCGCGGCGAGGGCGTGTCGTAAGTGAAGGTCAGCGCCGGCCGCGGCTTGGCTCTCTGCATGGCGGGAAGGAGATCACGCGCGACAACAGCCGGGTCGATGCCGGGAAACGCATTGCCGGCCAGCACGACCTGGAACGGCTTGCCGTCGGTCGCGGCGAAGAATTCGCGATAATCGTACTGCGGGGCGTAGTAGGTGCCGCCGATGACGGCGGCAAGAGCAGCCACCGGCGCGGCGAGCAACACCAACAAGACGGCGGCGAAACGTACAGGGCGCATCAGAAACCTCCGGGCGCCAGTCACGTGGGTTGCGGTTCCGATCCGGACAAGTCAAGTCTTCGCGATGGTCAGAGCCTCAAATCCGGCACATTGATCCAGCGCTGCTCGGCGACGCTGCGGTAGGCGAGATCGGCGAGTTGAACGGCTTTCGCGCCTTCGACCAGCGTCGGCAGATAGGGCGCGTCCTCGCCGACATGGCGCAGGAATGCCTCCCAGCACTGGCGGAAGGGATTCTTGTCGTCGCCCGTGTCCGGCACTTCCTTCCAGTCGGCCATCAGGTCGACGCCGCCGGGCCGGGCGGCCTTGATGAAGGCCTCCGGCGTATCTGTCGCCGATTGGGTGAAGCAGCGGAAGCGCCCGGCAACCGCCGAGCCGTTCGTACCGTCGATCTGCACCACCATGGTGTCGTCGCGTCGCGGCCGCGTCGCCCAGCTGTTGGTGATCATGCCGATCGCGCCGCCTTGCAGCTTCAGCAGGGCGTAGTTGGTGTCCTCGGCATCGACCCTGTATCGCTGCCCGGCTTCGTCGACGCGCTCGGGAATCGCCGTGGTCATGACAGCGCAGACGTCGGTGATCGGCGATGCCAAGCGGTCGATCATGTAGCGCCAGTGGGCCATCATATCGAGCGCCAGGCCGCCGCCCTCGGCCTTCTTGTAGTTCCAGCTCGGCCGCTGGCATTGCTGCTCGCTGCCGTCGAAGATCCACGATCCGGCGTCGATCTTCACCGACAGGATGCGGCCGAAGAAGCCCGACTTGGCTACGGCCAGAAGCCTGGCGAAGCCGGGCAGGAAGAGCTTGTCCTGGATGACGCCGTGCTTGAGGCCGGCGCGGTCGGCCAGTCGCGCCAGCTCCATCGCCTCGTCGACCGTGGGCGCCGTGGGCTTCTCGATGAAGATGTGCTTGCCGGCCGCGATCGCCTGCCGCACGCGCCTGGGGCGGTCGCCGGTGGCGGCGCAATCCATGAAGATTCGGTCGGGACCCGCGAACGCTTCTTCGAGCTTGGTCGTCCAGCGCTGGCCGCCGTGATCGGCGGCCAGCTTCTCGATGCGCTTCGCGTCGCGACCGACCAGCATCAGCTCGGGGATCAGGCGATCGCCGTTGGCGAGTGGAAGTCCACCCTCCGTCGCGATGGCCAGGAGATTCGCCATGTGCTGGGTCGTGCCCATGCGGCCCGTGGCGCCGTTGATGATGACGCCGATCCGACGCTCGCTCATGTCCGCTCCCCGACCCAGCTCGTTGTTTACTTCGGCACGACTTCCTTGAACCGCCGCAGCGTCTCGATCTGGTGATCGAGCCCCGGCATAGGATACATCGGATGGAGCATCACGATCTGGGCGCCGAGGCGTTGCCAGCCATGCGCGGCCGCGCCCCAGCGCTGCGGGTCTGCCTCGTCGAAGCGCAGCCAACCTTCCAGGCCGAACTTGGCGGGATCGCGCCCGAACGCCTTCAGATACTCGCGCAGGGCGGCGAGCTTGGGCTCGGCGGCCTCGGGCGACAGGATCGGCATCCAGCCGTCGCCAATGCGGGCGGCGCGCTTGACGACGGCATCCGACGAGCCGCCGAACCAGATCGGGATCGGCCGCTGGATCGGGGCCGGCAGCATGGTGACGTCGATCAGCGTGTGGAACTTGCCCTTGAAGGTGACCTGGTCCTCGGTCCACAGGCGGCGCATCACCTCGATCTGCTCGGCCTGCCGCGCGCCGCGTGTCTTCCACTCCATGCCGAGCGCCTCGTACTCGACATGGTTCCAGCCGACACCCACGCCCAAGCGGACTCGTCCGCCACTGAGAATGTCGACCTGGGCGACCTGCTTGGCGACCAAGCCGGTCTGGCGCTGCGGCAGGATGAGGACGCCGCTGCACAGCTTGATGTTCTTGGTGACGGCGGCGATGAAGGCCATCGTCGTGAAGGTCTCGTGGAACGGATCGTGCTCGCTGTAGGTCGGCTTCCAGTCGCCGCGTGGCGCGGCGCCGAAGACGTGGTCCGCCACTTCGATGCAGTCGTAGCCGAGGCCTTCCGCGGCCTGCGCCCAATCGCGGATCTTCGCGGGGTCGCGGCCTATGTCACGCGTCGGGAAGAGGGCACTCAGCAACATCGATGACTCCTGGGTCGGGACTGCGAAGGGCGCCAGCTTAGCCCGCGGACAGCGCCGCTGCAGCACCGCGCGCGCGCATGGCGCCGTCACGCGCCATCTCCGCGCACAGTCCCGTATAGGCCGTCGGGTCGAGGAGCCTGTCGATGGCCTTGCGGTCCATATGCTCGGTCAGGCGCTTGTCGGCGGCCAGCAGGTCCGAGAACGACTTGCCTTCCACGAAGGCGGCCTGCGCGGCGTCATAGACGATGTCGTGCGCATGCTGGCGGCCGATCGCGGCGCCGAGGTCGAGCATCACGGCCTCCGCCATGATCAGGCCGCCGCCAAGGTCGAGGTTGGCCCGCATGCGCTTGGGATCGACGCTGAGGCCGCGCATGATCTCGCCCAGCCGCGCCAGCATGTCGCCGGTGGCGATGCAGGCCCGCGATTCGGCACTGTCCATCATCAGGCTGGTCGTGCGGTCTGCTTCGTGCTCGGTGGTCATGGCCTCCAGCGCCAACGGCACCAGGCTGCGCACCTCCGCGGCCGCGGCGATGACGTCCTGGCACAGCTTGGGATTGCGCTTCTGCGGCATGGTCGAGCTGCCGACGGTGCCGGGCGGTACCGGCTCCTCGACCTCGCCGAACTCGGTCTTCATCAGGGTATAGACCTCGCGTCCGATCTTGCCGCAGGTCGCCGCGAGCAGGCCGAGGATGCAGATGTTTTCCGCCAGGTGATCGCCAAGGGTGCGGGAGGGCACGATCATCGAGCCGAAGCCGAGCCGGCGGCCGATGCCGGCCTGCACCGGCGGGCCCTGCTTGCCGAGCGAGGCGAAGGTGCCGGCGCCACCGCCCAGCATGGCGACGAACAGGCGAGGGGCTGCCTGGCGCAAGCGCTCGACGTGGCGCAGCAATTCGTCGATCCAGACGGCCACCTTGTAGCCGAAGGTGGCGGGCACGGCGTGCTGGCCGTGCGTGCGTCCTGCCATCGGCATGTCTGCCGTACGGTCGGCGAGATCGGCCATCGCTGCCAGGATCTCGCCGATCTGCCGCAGGATGATCGTGTGCGCCTGGCGCAGCACCAGCAGGTCACCGGTCTGCGTGATGTTCTGCGTGGTCGCGCCCCAGTGCACCCAGCCGCCGTGCGGCTCGCCGACGACGCGACCGAGCTCCCACACCAAAGGCACCAGCGTGTGGCCGGTGCGCGCGAAGCCTTCGTCGATTCGCTTGCGATCCATCAGCTCGAGCTTCGCACACGCGGCAATGGCGTTTGCCGCCTCGGCGGGGATGATTCCCAGTTCGGCTTGTGCATGAGCGAGAGCGGCCTCGACATCGAGCCAGGCCCGCCATCGATTCTCCAGGCGATACAGCGCCCGAATGCCTGGATCGGAAACCCGGGTTGCTGTTGGAAGAGTGTCGCTATCGGCCATGTCCGGCGGCTCCATCCTGGTTTGCGTGATTGGAAGCCGGGCTCTGGTGTGTGTCAAAGCCGATTGCGTTGCCCCGCGAACCTGACCTACCGTCGAGGTCTTCGAGACCTGAAGAGATCGGCCCTCCCACACATGGAATCCAAGAAGAGCTTGCCCGCGTCGCCGGGTTTCGACGCGCTCAAGTGGCGCTGCATTGGCCCCTCGCGGGGTGGTCGTGTCGTCGCTGTCTCCGGCGATCCCGTCGACAAGATGACTTTCTATTTCGGCGCCTGCGCCGGCGGGATCTGGAAGACCGAGGATGGCGGCGTGTTCTGGCGCTGCGTCTCGGACGGCTACATGGGCAGCTCGGCGGTCGGCTCGATCGCCGTCGCGCCGTCCGATGCCAACGTCATCTACGCCGGCACCGGCGAGACCGCGATCCGTCTCGACGTCTCATATGGCGACGGCATCTACAAATCGACCGATGCCGGAAGAAGCTGGAAGCATGTCGGCCTGAGGAGCAGCAAATTCGTTGGTCGGCTCTGCATCCATCCGCAGAATCCCGACCTGGTCTATGCCGCCGTGTTGGGCGACATCTTCGGGACAAACACCGAACGCGGCGTCTATCGCTCCAGGGATGGCGGCGCGAACTGGGAGAGGATCCTCTATCGCAGCGACGTTGCGGGCGCGATCGATCTCACCATGGATCCCAACAACCCGCGCCTGCTGTTTGCCTCGATCTGGGAGGCGAAGCGCAATTTCTGGAACATCTCCAGCGGCGGTCCGGGCAGCGGCTTGTTCCGCAGCACAGACGGCGGCGACACCTGGGAGGAGATCTCGGCCAGGCCCGGCATGCCGTCGGGCATGCTGGGCAAGATCGGCGTGTCGATCTCGCCGGCGCGAGCGGGCCGCGTCTGGGCGTTGATCGAAGCCGAAGGCGACAAGACCGGCCTCTATCGCTCCGACGATTTCGGCATGCGCTGGACCATGGTGTCGCCAAACCGCGATCTCATGCATCGCCCCTGGTATTACACCCATGTGTTCGCCGATCCGGGCCACGGCGATACGGTCTACGTCACGAACCTGCAGATGTGGAAGTCGACCGACGGCGGCGCGACCTTCAACGAGGTCACGACACGCCACGGCGACAATCACGATCTCTGGATCGATCCCAAGGACCCGACGCGCATGATCGAGGGTAACGACGGCGGCGCCCACGTCTCGTTCAACGGTGGCGGGTCGTGGTCGACGATCTACAACCAGAAGACCGCCCAGTTCTATCGCATCGACGTCGACAACCAGTATCCCTACCGCGTCTACGGCACACAGCAGGACAACACCTCGATCTCGGTGCCGAGCGCGTCGGAGTGGGGCGTGATCACCTTGGCCGATTGCTCCTATCCCGGCACCGGCGAATCGGGCTTCATCGCCGTCGATCCGCGCGACCACAATGTCGTCTATGTCGGCGCCATAGGCTCCAGCCCGGGCGGCGCCGGCGCCTTGCAGCGCTACGATCACCGCACGCGCCAGATCCAGCTCGTCAATGTCTGGCCGGAGGAGTCGACGGGCATCGCCCCCAAGGACCTGAAGTACCGCTTCGCCTGGACCTTCCCCATCGTGTTCTCGCCGCACGATCCCGGCACGCTCTATGCCGGCGGCAACTGCGTGTTCCGCACGCGCGACGAGGGGATGAGCTGGCAGCGCATCTCGCCCGATCTCAGCCTGAACGAGCGCCAACGCCAGGGCGCGTCGGGCGGTCCGATCACGCGCGAGAGCGCCGGCGCGGAGGTCCACGCGACCTGCGCCTGTGTCGTCGAATCGCCGCATCGCCGAGACGAGATCTGGGCCTCGACGGACGACGGCCTGGTCCATGTCACGCGCGACGGCGGCAAGAGCTGGACGGACGTCACGCCGAAGGGCATGCCGGAGCTGGCCTATGTCGGTTGCGTCGAACTCTCGGCGCACGATGCCGACACGATCTATGTCGCCGCCACGCGCTACAAGCTCGCCGACTATCGGCCGCACCTGTTCAGGAGCACCGACGGCGGCAAGAGCTGGAAGTCGATCAATGGCAACCTTCCCAAGGACGAGATCAGCCGCGTCGTGCGCGCCGATTCCGTGGCCAAGGGCCTGCTCTATGTCGGCACCGAAACCGGCATCCATTTCAGCCTCGACGACGGGGCGACGTGGACGCGCATGACCGGCCTGCCCAACGTGCCGGTCTACGACATGAAGCTGAAGGACAGCGACCTCGTTGCCGCCACGCACGGCCGCTCGTTCTGGATCCTCGACGACGTGACGGCGTTGCGCGGAATGGCCGACGGCCGTAAGGGAACGCGCCTGTTCGCTCCGCGCACGGCGATACGCACCAAGCTCCACTGGAGCGCCGGCGCCAATGTGCGCACAGGCATCGCCTATGGGCCCGCGTTCGGCATCGACGGCAGCACGGTCATGGTCGAGAAGGCCGACGGTACGCGCTACCGCGAGCATCTCGATGTCGGCGAGAATCCACCCAATGGCGCGATCGTCTACTACTGGCTGGCCGAGGACGCCAAGGAGGCTGTGACGCTCACCTTCCGGGACGCGGGCGGGCGCAAGATCGTCGAATATTCGAGCAAGGACGAGGCGCTGCCGCCGGCGCGCCGTCCCGGAACCCAGGCGGGTCTCAACCGCTACGTCTGGGACATGAAGTATCCGGGGCCGACCAGGCTCGACTACGGACTGGCGCCGCCCCGGCCCAAGCCGCTGGTGCCCGATCCCGAGAATCCACCCGGACCGACGGTGGTGCCCGGCAGCTACGCCGTGGAGCTTGCGGTGGGCGAGCAGGGCAAAAGCCACGCGGCGAAGTTCTCGGTGGTCAAGGATCCACGACTGCCGACGACGCAGGACGAGTACGCGGCGCAGTTCGCATTGCACAAGGATCTGATCGCATCGGTGTCCAAGCTGAAGCAGGCGGTCAATCGCCTGCGCAAGATGAAGCGGCAGCTCGAACAGGCGGTCGGCCATCTCGGCAAGGGCGAGCGTGCGCTGAAGAACCGCGCCGCGACGATCGTGCGCAAGCTTTCGACGATCGAGAGCGTGATGGTCGACCCGCATCGCAAGTCGGTGCGCGACGTGCTGCGCAATCCGGCCGGCCTCAACGACACGCTGATCGACATGGTCGCCATGGCCACGACTGCCGACCGGCCGCCGACCACGCAGACGACGGCGGTGTCGCGCGAGGTCATGGCCAAGGTCGACAGCGAGGTTGCGAAGTTCGAGGCCCTGGTGAAGGGGGACATTGCCCAGCTCAATGCCGCCCTCGCCAAGGC
>JAEZIF010000152.1 GCA_023416135.1 Pseudomonadota bacterium | reverse complement strand
CGACGGCAAACCCTACACGCGAGACGGCCTTCAAAGCGTGCTTTGGCAACTGACGAGCCGCCTCGAGTATCTGGGCCTGATAGAGCGCGGTCTTTGCTTTCACGGGCTTCGCCACTCGCTTGGAGCGACCCTGTACGATTTGGGCCTCGACCGCGAGGCCAGAAAGGCCGCTCTCGGTCATAAAAGCGACGCAGCCAGCGCCGTCTACGAGCGCGACGGCAACCGCCGCGCAGCATCAGACAGAGCGTTTCTTGCCCTGCAGCGTCATCTGTCGGGCGACAGCAAGTGAAGCCACAGAAACAGCAAGTGAACTTGCAGAAAACGTCTGTCTGTCTAAGGATGGAAAACTCGGGTGGAAAACTCGTTCGTACCCATACAATCAACAAGCGCTAAGTCATTGATTGGAAATGGTGCCCAGGGGCGGGATCGAACCACCGACACTGCGATTTTCAGTCGCATGCTCTACCAACTGAGCTACCTGGGCGCGCCGTGCTGGCGGCCGGCTTATAGGACGCGTCAGCGCTCCTGTCCAGTTGGCCTGTTCCCGGGCGGCCTGGGGTCGCCCGGCTCCTCGTCGGTCGGGGCCTCGTCGGTCGCGATGCGGTAGCCTTCCTTCAGCCAGCGGCCGAGGTCGATGTCGGCGCAGCGCTTGGAGCAGAACGGCCGGTACTCCGCGGCGACCTCCTTGCCGCAGGTCGGGCATTTGGCGGCCGTGCGCACGGCGCGCAGCGGGATCGGTCGGTCAGTCAGCGGCCTTCTGTTGCAGTGCCTCAAGCTGGGCCGCCAGAGTCGCGCCGCGCCGGGCGCGGGTCAACTCGAAGTGGCCGAGCCGCGTGAAGCCATAGAGCTGGGTCGGCACCGGGTCTTCGGCAAGGACCTCGGCAAGAGCGGCCTGCACCTTGTCGCGATCGTAGGTGCTGCGCATGGTCACGAAGTCGATCACCACCGCACCCGCGATGTTGCGCAGGCGGAGCTGCTGGGCGATCGCCGGCGCGGCCTCGAGATTGACCTCGACCGGCCGGCGCGGCGCGCGGCCCTGGCGGCCGCCGGCGCTCCCGCTGTCGACGTCGACGGCGGTCAGGGTCTCGCCCGGCTCGAACAGCACCTCGACGCCGCTCTCCAGCACGATGCGCGGAGCGAGCGCGGTGTCGATCTGGCCTTCGACGTCGTCGATGTCGAACGCGGGCATCGGTCCGTTGTGCCAGCGCACGCGGACCTTCTCGCCGAGGCGGTCCATCTCGTCCTGGAGCGTGCGTGCCATGCCGCGATCGTCGAGGACCACTTCGTCGAGCGTGGCGCCGTAGTCGCGCAGCGCGCGGGTGATGGGATCGCGCTCGCCCGGCATGCGGGCCGACAGGTCGGCCGGCGGCTGGGCCTCTAACGCATGGCGGCGAAGCTGCTCCCAGCGCTCCATGATCTGGTTGGCGTCGGCGCGCAGCACCTCGGCGCCGGCGCCGGCCGCCGCCGTGCGCAGCACGATGCCGCCTTCCAGCAGGCCCTCGACATGGCGGCGCAGACGCTCACGCTCGCTCTCGCCCTCGATGCGGCGCGAGAAGCCGATGCCCGAGCTGACCGGGTGATAGACGAGATAGCGGCCGGTGACGGCGAGGTTCATCGAGAGCCGCGGTCCCTTCTCGCCCTCGGCGTCGTTGCGCACCTGCACCAGCAGCGGCGCGCCGGGCAGCGGCCAGTCGTCGATACCGGCGCGGTCCTCGGCGCGCAGGAAACCGGAGCGGCCGATGCCGATATCCACGAAGGCGGCATCGAGCTCGGGCATCACCCGCTCGAGCCGGCCGAGGAACACACTCTCGACGCGCGTCGGCTTGTCGCGACGCACGATCTGCAGCTCGGCCAGCCGGCCGTCGGCGACCAGCGCCATCAGGAAGGCGTTGGGCAGCACATGGCAGATCAGGCGGTCGATGCGGCTCACGAGATTGCCTTCAAGAGCCCCACCGTCTCGTAGAGCGGCAGGCCGACGACGTTGCTGTAGGAGCCGGAGAGGAAGCTGACGAAGCGCGCGGCGCGGCCCTGGATGGCATAGCCGCCGGCCTTGCCGCGCCACTCGCCGCTCGCGATGTAATCGGCGATCTCGGCGACCTCCAGCCGCTTGAAGCGCACGACGGTCTCGACCAGGCGCGCCCGCACCGCTCCGTGGGGCGGGCCGACGGCGATGCCGCCCAGCACGCGATGCCTGCGGCCCGACAGCAGGCCAAGGCAACCACGCGCTTCGCTTTCGGTCTCGGCCTTGGGCAGGATGCGCCGGCCGCAGACCACAACGCTGTCGGCGGCCAGCACGACCAGGCCTGGATGGCGGCCGGCCACGGCGGCGAGCTTGGCCTTGGCCATGCGCAGCGCGTAGGCACGCGGCAACTCGCGCGGCGCGGGCGTCTCGTCGATGTGGGCGGGATCGATCTTGACGGGCTCGACACCCACTTGCCGTAGCAGGTCGAGCCGGCGCGGCGAGGCGGAGGCGAGGACCAGCGGCGGGATCGGCTGGGCGCTCAACGCCTACTTGAAACGGAAGGTGATGCGGCCCTTGGTCAGGTCGTAGGGCGTCATCTCAACGGTGACGCGGTCGCCTGCCAGCACGCGGATGCGGTTCTTCCGCATCTTGCCCGACGTATGGGCGAGGATCGTGTGGTCGTTGTCGACCTTCACCCGGAACATCGCATTGGGCAGCAGCTCAGACACGACTCCGGTGAATTCGATCAGGTCTTCCTTGGCCATCCGGCCTCCGGTTGGAGCATTGAGAAGTAAAGCGGCCGGAAAATGGGCTGCGGACAGGGTTTAGTCAACTCGACCGGGGGATTGCTTTCGCTTATACAAAGCGCGGCTGCGGATGCCCGGGGAAGGAAGGACCAGTCGCAAATGAACGCACAGCAGACGTGCAGCCTTCTCGGCGGCCTTCTGGCAGCCCTGATCCTGGCTTCCGGGCACGTTTTCGCCCAGACGTCGAGTCCGGCGCCGGTCGCGCCAGCGGCGGCTGCCGCCGCACCCAAGACGATCGGCGTTCCGACCAACAGGCGATATTCGTCGGCGCTGATCGTGCTCAACGCCAAGGCCGGCCGCCTGGAGGGCGACAAGCTGATCCTCGAAGGCGTGCTGCCGACCGCGACCTTGTTCACCAGCCGCCCCGCTCGCACGGTCGGCCATATGGCGACGCCCGAGATGGTCGAGATCTGGCACACCGGCAGCTTCGCCAAGGACCCGCCCAACGCCACGGCCTCGGTGTTCAGCAAGGACGGCTCGTCGGTCGCCGACGTCGTGCTCGTGCTGAAGGCGGCCAAGCTCGAGGGCGATAAACTCACTTTCGACGTCCAGGTGCTCGAAGGCAGCCTGGGCAAGACCGACGGTCCGGCCTCGGTCTTTATCGACACGCTATGGTGGGGCGTGGGGTCCAACGGCTTCACCTATTACGGCACCAGCCAGACGACCGGCGGCGAGACGCCCAACATCGGCGACCCGCACGGCACCAGCACGTTCAGCGGCTGGTCCAACCCCTCGCCCACCCATCCCTATGTGCCGCCGCCGCGCGATTACGGCACCGCCGCCGGCGCGCCGCCGCCGCCCGTCATCGATCCGCGCTTCCAGCAGCGCTACAACCAGCCGACCTGCGGCAAACCTCCGCTGCTGCCGTGCTACTGAGGTCCGCCATGAACCCTCTCCGCTTCCTGGCCCTCCTCGGTGCCGTCGCCACGCTGCCGGTCGTGGCATCGCTCCCGGCCGCCGCGCAGACCGCCGCGCAGACCACCAGTCCCGGCGCGCCCAAGGTCATCGGCCAGGCGCAGCAGCCGCGCGTCGTTCCGTCGATGATCGTGCTCAACGCCAAGGGCGCCAACCTCGGCGGCGGCACGCTCGTGCTCGAGGGCGTGTCGCCCAACGCCATCATCTTCGCCGACCGGCCGGTGCGCTCGGCCGGCCATGCGCTCACTGCCCACCTGCTCGAAGAGTGGAGCGGCAACGAAAGCTTCGCCAAGACACCGCCCAATGCCACGGTGTCGGTGATGATGAAGGCCAAGGCCGCGGTCGTCGATGCCGTGGTCGTGCTGAAGTCGCCCAAGCTCGAAGGCGACAAGCTCACCTTCGACGTCGACGTGCTGGAAGGCGATCTCGCGGGAGGCGATGGCGCCGTCTCCGTCTTCATGGACATCGTCAACCTGCCGCTCGCGCGCCGCACGTCGCATCGCGGCGCGTGGTATCACGGCGCGAACTAAACTTACGCCGTACTTACGGGAAGCGTTGCACGCATGGACTCTGCCATGCGCGCGGCGCCGCGCGTTCGGCGCATTTCAATCACAATCCGGACCAATGCTCCGCGCGTTTTCGTAACCGAGGAGTAGTCCGATGACTCGTAACGTTGCCACGTTCAGCCTGCTCGGCCTCTGCATCGCTTCTGTATCCGCCGCCCAGGCGCAGTCCGTTCCTCTCGTCGGAAACGGCGTCTCGACCGCCACGCAGAGCTACACCGCCATGCCGACACAGGCGCGCGATCCCAAGGGCACGACCGCGCCGCAGAACGGCACGGCCGAGGAAGCCTACGTGAAGGAGCACATCCAACGAGCCGGCTACAGCGGCGTCAACAGCCTGTACCGCGATGCCGGCGGCACCTGGCACGCGCTGGCCTACAAGGGCCCGGCCGACGTCGAGGTGGCCTTCGACCAGTCCGGCCACATCACCGAGGCTCCCCACCAGTAGAGCGATCTCCGGCGCACAGTCACACCGACGGGCCCGAGGGTGCGCCGAAGCGCACCTTCAGGCGCGCCAAGAGCTGATCGCGCATGCGGCGATAGGCATCCAGCCTCATCTCGCGCGATCCCTCGACGGCGCTGGGGTCGGGTACCGGCCAGTATTCGACCTCGGCCGCCGTGCCGCGCGTGACTTCCAGCGCCTGGTGATGCGCCTCGGGCGACAGCGTCACGATCAGATCGAACGAGCTCGGATCGATGTCGTCGAACGTCTTGGCGTGATGGCGATGGACGTCGATGCCGACCTCATCGAGGGTGGCGGCGACGAAGCCGTCGACGTCGGTTGCCCGCACGCCCACCGAATCGATGTAGGATGCCTGGCCGTAGAGCCGCTTGGCCAGCGCCTCGGCCATCGGCGAACGCACGGAATTCTCGCTGCAGGCGAACAGCACGCTTGCGGGAAGGCCGTTCACCACCATCGCATCACAGCTTGATGTGCAGGGCACAGATCAGGGTGAACAGCCGGCGCGCCGTGTCGAGGTCGAGGTCGATCTTGCCCTCGAGCCGCTCGCGCAAGAGCTCGGAGCCCTCGTTGTGCAGGCCGCGCCGGCCCATGTCGAGCGCCTCGATCTGCGAGGGGCTGAGCTTCTTGATGGCAGCGTAGTAGCTTTCACAGATCAGGAAGTAATCCTTCACGACCTTGCGGAAGGGCGTCAGTGACAGGCCGATGTCGCGCAACTTCCTGTCGCCCTCGTCGCGAACGTCGAACACCAGCCGCTGCTCGAAGACGCCGATGCGCAGGCGGTACGGACCGGGCGCGTTGCCGACCAGCGAGAACTCGTTCTCCTCCAGGAGGTCGAACAGCGCCACCGCACGCTCGTGTTCGACCTCCGGCGAGCGCCGCGCCACCGACTCCTCGTCGAGCGCGATGTCGATGATGCGGCGCGCCTTGGCGGTCATGCGACCCTAGCCGCGGCGGTTGAGCCGGATCGACACCGACCGGCCGTGCGCCCCCAGCCCCTCGGCTTCGGCCAGCGCCAGCGCCGCCGGCGCGAGCTGAGCCAGCGCCGCCGGCGTGCAGGCGACCATCGAGGTGCGCTTCAGGAAGTCGGCGACGCCGAGGCCGCCGGAGAAGCGCGCCGCGCGCGAGGTCGGCAGCACGTGGTTGGTGCCGGCGACATAGTCGCCGATCGCCTCGGGCGTATGGCGGCCGATGAAGATCGCGCCGGCGTGCCGGATGCGCTGGGCCAGCGCTTCGGCGGGCAGCGCCTCCATCGCCAGCTCGACATGCTCGGCAGCAACGCGATCGACGATCGGCACCGAGGCCGAGAGGTCGGGCACCAGGATGATGCAACCATTGTCGCGCCAGCTTGCCCGCGCGATGTCGGCGCGCGCCATCACGGCAAGCTCGGTCTCGACGGCGGCCGCCACGCGATCGGCGAAGCCGGCATCGTCGGTGATCAGGATCGACTGCGAGGACGCGTCGTGCTCGGCCTGCGACAGGAGATCGGCGGCGATCCAGGCGGGATCGTTCTGGCCGTCGGCGACCACGAGGATCTCGGACGGGCCGGCAATGAGGTCGATGCCGACCTGGCCGAACACGCGGCGCTTGGCGGCCGCGACATAGGCGTTGCCGGGCCCGGTGATCTTGTCGACCGGCGCGATCGATTGCGTGCCGTAGGCCAGCGCCGCCACCGCCTGGGCGCCGCCGATGCGCCAGACCTCGTCGGCGCCGGCGATTTCGGCCGCCAGCATGACCAGCGGATTGAGCACGCCGCCGGGCGTCGGCACGACCATGACGACGCGCTGCACGCCCGCCACCTTGGCCGGCACGATGTTCATTAGCACCGAAGACGGATAGGCCGCGGTACCACCGGGCACGTAGACGCCGACCGAATCGATCGGCCGGTAGCGCGCGCCCAGCCGCGTGCCGGTGGCATCGGTGAAATCGACGTCCTTGGGCAGCAGTGCGCGATGGAAGGCCTCTATGCGCCGGGCAGCGAAGGCGAGCGCCTCACGCTCGGCCGGCGAGGCCTTGGCCGCCGCCACGCGGCGCTCGGCATCGGCGATGCGCAGGCCCGCCGCATCGGTGTCGACCCTGTCGAACTTCTTAGTGTACTCGACGACTGCCGCGTCGCCGCGGGCACGCACGTCGGCGATGATCTCCGCGACGACACGGTCGACGTTCTCGTCGCTGTCGCGGTTGCGCTCGAGGAAGGCCGAAAGGTCCTTTTCGAAGCCCGGCGCCGCAGCGTCCAGTCGTCTAGGCAGCACGGGAGATCTCGCGGAAGCAGTCGACCCAGCGGCCGATCCGTTCCGGCTGGGTCTTGAGCGCGGCGCGATTGACGATGAAGCGCGAGGTGATGTCGGCGATGTGCTCGATCTCGACCAGCCCGTTCTCCTTGAGCGTGCGGCCCGAATCGACCAGGTCGACGATGCGATGGCTGAGGCCGAGCGGGGGCGCCAGCTCCATTGCGCCCGAGAGCTTCACGCACTCGGCCTGGACGCCGCGCGCGGCGAAGTGCCGGCGTGTCACCTCGGGATACTTGGTGGCTATGCGCACGTGGCTCCAGCGCCGCGGATCGTCGCTGCCCGCCATCTCGGCCGGCTCGGCGACCGCCAGCCGGCAGCGACCGATGTTGAGGTCGATCGGCGCATAGATCTCCGGATAGTCGAACTCCATCAGCACGTCGGCGCCGGCGATGCCGAGATGGGCGGCGCCGAACGCCACGAAGGTGGCGACGTCGAAGGAGCGTACACGGATGATGTCGAGGTCGGCATGGTTGGTGGTGAAGCGTAGCTGGCGCGCTTCGGGGTCGGCGAATGCCGCCTCGGGCTCGATGCCGGCGCGCATGAACAGCGGCGCCGCTTCCTTGAGGATGCGGCCCTTCGGCAGCGCCAGGATGAGCTTTTCGTTGGCCTCGCCGGACATGACACATTGCTCCAGTAACGAATGCCCGCCCCCTCCTGCGCGACGACGGGCTATTCGACCGGATGGGCGGGCTTCCACGGGGTGGCCCAAGGCTCCCCGACATCCCCCAAATGGCACGCAAGCCGGCCGATTTCCAGCCGTATGGCCCGGCCTGCGGCGAACCGCAGCGTGACTGAACGCTCATCCTCCTGCGCTACGGCCAGCAATTCGAGCATGCGGTCGGGGTCGCCGAGCGGGATGTGCTGATGGTGGACAGCCGTCACCTCGTTGAAAACAAGGGCGGAATGCGTGCGCGAATAGGCAGCTTCGACGGTCGGGTCGGCTTCCCAGCGGAACCGGTTCAAAAGCAGAACGAAGCGCTTTTCGTCCTTGAGATAGGCGCAATCGCGCACCGCCACCAGCGCATCCTGGACCGCCGCCGATATGACGTCGAGGTCCTCCGCGTCCAGCGCGGTCAGTTTCAGTGGGTCGCTCAAGCTGGCCTCGTCATCCCGACCAAGGTGCCCATCATCACTTCAGCCGCTCGATGTCGGCGCCACAGGCGGCGAGCTTCTCTTCGAGCCGCTCATAGCCGCGATCCAGATGATAAAGCCGGTTCACCACGGTGTCGCCGTCGGCTGCAAGGGCGGCGATGGCGAGCGACACCGAGGCGCGCAGGTCGGTCGCCATGACCTCCGCGCCACGCAGCTTCGGCACCCCGCGCACCAGGGCCGACTCGTGGTGGATCGTGACGTTGGCGCCCATGCGCGCCAGCTCGGGCACGTGCATGAAGCGGCTCTCGAACACCGTCTCGGTGATCATCGAGGCGCCCTCGGCCCGCGTCATCAGGGCCATCATCTGCGCCTGCAGGTCGGTCGGGAATCCAGGATAGGGCTCCGTCATGACGTCGACGCCGGTCAGCGCACCGTTGGTGCGATGCACGCGCAGGCCCTTCTCGGTCTTCTCCAGCGTGACGCCGGCCGCGCGCAGGGTCTGCGCCGCCGATCCGATCAGGTCGAGCCGGCCGCCGACAAGCTCGACGTCGCCCGCCGTCATCGCCACCGCCATGGCGTAGGTGCCGGTCTCGATGCGATCGGGGATGACGCGATGCGAGGCTTCCTTGAGCGAGGTCACGCCGTCGATGGTGAGCGTCTCGGTGCCGATACCGCGCACCGGCACTCCCATGCCGATCAGGCATTCGGCGAGATCGGTGATTTCGGGCTCGCGCGCGGCGTTGTCGAGCACGGTCGTGCCCGTGGCGAGGGCCGCCGCCATCATCATGTTCTCGGTGGCGCCGACCGACACCTTGGGGAAGGTGAAGCGGGCGCCCTTCAGGCCCTTGGGGGCCTTGGCCACGAGATAACCGCCTTCGATGTCGATCTCGGCCCCCATCGCCTTGAGACCGGCGATATGAAGATCGACGGGGCGCGCACCGATGGCGCAGCCGCCGGGCAGCGACACCCGCGCCTCGCGCTCGCGCGCCAGCAGCGGACCCAGCACCAGCACCGATGCGCGCATCTTGCGCACGATATCGTAGGGGGCCGTGGTCGACGTGATCGTGCCGGCCTGCAGGCTGAGCGTCGTGCCGCGGTCGTGGCCGTTCTCGCCGGGGCCGGCGCTCACCTGCACGCCATGCTGCTTCAGGAGCTGGATCATGGTGGTGATGTCGGCAAGCCGCGGCACGTTGTGCAGCGTGAGCTTGCGGTCGGTCAGGAGTGCCGCGACCATCAGCGGCAGCGAGGCGTTCTTCGAGCCGGATATGCGGATCTCGCCCTTGAGCTGGCGGCCGCCCTGGATGCGGAGTCGGTCCATGGTCCCTCCTCCCGTCAGATCTTGGGCAAGGTGACGCCGCGCTGGCCTTGATACTTGCCGGCCTTGTCGCGGTAGGAGACCTCGCAGGGCTCGTTGCCCTGCAGGAACAGGAACTGGCAGGCGCCCTCGTTGGCGTAGATCCGGGCCGGCAAGGGCGTGGTGTTGGAGAACTCCAGCGTGACGTGGCCTTCCCACTCGGGCTCGAGCGGGGTCACGTTCACGATGATGCCGCAGCGCGCATAGGTCGACTTGCCGACGCAAATCACCAGCACGTCGCGCGGGATCCGGAAATATTCCACCGTGCTGGCGAGCGCGAAAGAATTGGGCGGGATGATGCAGATGTCGGCAGCGCGGTCGACGAAGCTGTTGGCGGCGAAGTTCTTGGGGTCGACCACCGCCGAATCGACATTGGTGAAGATCTTGAAGTTGCTGCCCACGCGCGCGTCGTAGCCGTAGGACGACAGCCCGTAGGAGATCACGCCTTCGCGCTTCTGCGCGTCGACAAAGGGCTCGATCATGCCCTTTTCCTGCGACATGCGGCGGATCCAGCGATCAGAGAGGATTGTCATTTGGAGGGGCTTTTGACGGGCTGAGGTTCGGTCTTGGCGCCGTCTCGCTTGGCGCGTGCCTGCGCCTTACGACGCTTGAGGTTTTCGCGCAAGGCGGCAGCCAAACGCTCACTGCGATCACCGTCATGAGGGGCGTCCTTCTGCGGGACTGGCTTCGAGGGGGCGGTCATGGACGCAGGATACACCAGTTGGCGGCAGAGCCGGGCAAAGATCGGCAGATCGATGTTCCCATTTGCTGGCCCGCCTGGCGGGAATGCTTGCCTACCTGATCCACCAGTTCGAGGAGCAGGGCGTCGATGCAGAGGGCGCGACCTACGCCTTCGCGGCGCCATGTGCAGGAACTTCGGCCTCCCTGACCTCCAGGCCTGCCCCATTCCCTTCTCGTTCGTCACAGCCGTCAATGTCCCCCTCGTATGGTTGTTCGGCCCGACGACGGCGCTGCTCGCGCTACCGGCTGGGCTGGCGCGCCGTCATAGGGACCATTGCCGCCGGCATCGTCTTTCATGCGATCATGATCGGCTCGCTCTCCGTCTTCCTCGCCGGCCACATCGGCGTGTTCACGCTCGACGCCATCCAGGTGATCAAGCCGGTTCTCACCTCCTCATCGTGGCGTGGCTGGGACGCAAGCGGCCAGTTTAGGCCGCCAGCTCTTGCACCGGCGATGCGCCGGCCCCCGAGCGCCCAGAGTTGGGCCGGTCTCGTCGCGAAAACGTTAGAGGGAAAAGCGGTTGTCGAGCTGTTGGCAGGCCGGGACGCGAGGAAGTCGGTATCGTCTTCGCAGGCGCGCTTGGGTCGCCGTAAGCGCGCGGCGCTGGGGCGTCAAGCGCTTTCGCTCGCTGTCGCATCCGCATCGGAGATGTTCCGCCGGCTACCCGCCCAGACCTCACGAACATCCGGCTCGGCGTCCCGGGCCTGTTCCCGGCATCCCAAACTGTCTGGACAGACTGCCCCAGCCGCGCCAACTCTGACAGAGTCATAAAGGCTTTCGGGGAATGAACATGCGCTGGATTCACGTGGCGATCGTCGTGCTGTTTGCATTGGCCGCTCTCATCTTCATCTGGCAGAACTTCGAGGCGGTCACGATGTCGTTCCTGGGCTTTCAGGCTCGGACGCCCTTGGCGCTGCTCGTCGCACTGGCCTATCTCGCGGGCATGGCGACGGGCGGGAGTCTCTGGTCGCTGCTGAGGCGGTCCATTCAAAAGTCAGGGCTCGCCGCCGCATCCGATAACCGCTAGGGCGGCGCCAGGTGCCGGCATGAGTTCGTTCGTCCTGATCGTCGCACTGCTGATCATTGCCGGAGCTGCCCGCCCGGCCCCCGCGACTAAGGTTGTGGCCCTGGCTTTGCGCGACGCCAGCGCCATGGCAACGTAGGCCCACCCGGCAAACAGCAGCGACACGCCGGCGACCGTCGCCGGCGTGAAGGAGTGCGTGTACGGCAATTTCATCACCAGCAGCACCGCCGCAACGAGGGCGATGCAACCCGAGATCAGGAACCAATGCCAACCCGACTGGCCACGGACCTTTACGGCGAACGCGATCTGGGTGAAACCATGGACCGCGAATATGCCGGCAATCAGGAGGGTGAGGGCAATTACCCCGGCGAACGGATTCATGTAGATCAGGGCGCCACCGACCGTCGCCAGGATGCCGAGCGTCAGATGCCATATGAACCCCAGCCAGTTCCGCATCTTGGCGGCCTGCATCACCTGGACGAGGCCGCTCACCACCAGCACGCTGCCGAGCACCTTGCTGGCGGCGACGTCCGACACCGCCGGCACCAGGATCGTCAGCAATCCGGCGATGATCAGCACGCTGCCGAGAAGGACGAGCCACAGCCAGTTGTCGCGAAAGGCCTCTGCCGTATGCCGCCGCTCTTCGCCGTCCATATAGTCAGTGCTCATGTCCGACCCTCCTGCGCTTGGCCCGTCGCCGCGATCCTCGACCCGTGCCGTGCGACGACAATGACGCTTCCATGAAGCTCGAGAGTCGATCGGCCGCCAATCCGCGGCCCCTCATAACCCTGCCCCTGATCGTGCTGGCGATCGCCGCGGGGCTCGCCCTCGTCTGGTACAGCGCGCCGAGCCTGCTGCTGCTGTTCGCCGGAATACTGTTCGCCGCCTTCCTCGATGCCTGCACGCGTGGCCTCGGCTACGTCGTGCCGCTGGCCCGGCCGACGCGATATGCCATCGTCGTCGTCCTGTTCGCCTCGAGCGCAGCAGTGGCTCTCGGCTGGAGCATCGTGCGCCTGCCCGGCCAGGCCCATGCCCTGATCGCCGTCATGGATGCCCAGCTCACCGTGCTCGAGCGCGAGCTCGCGACGTTCGGCATCGACCTCTTCGGACCGGGAGGCCGGCAGGATCTTTCGCAATTCCTCTCCGATCCGGGCCGGCTCTTCGGCCACGTGCACTACGCCGTCACCGGTGCCTACGTGGTGATAATGAACACCATCGTCGTGGTATGCCTCGGGCTGTTCTTCGCCGCCAGCCCTGCCGCGTACCGCGAAGGAGCGCTGCTTCTCGTCCCGGTCGCGGCCCGGAACCGGATCCGGTCGGTCATGGACGAAATGGGGCAGGTGATGCGCGGCTGGCTGATGGGGCAGCTTCTGCGCAGCGTGGTGGTGGCAACCCTGCTCGCCGCCGCCTTTCACGGCCTCGACGTGCCCGGCGCGACCCTGCTCGGCCTCCAGGGCGGAATAGCGATCTTCGTTCCCTATCTCGGCCCGCTGATCGCGGCCTTTCCGGTCGGGCTGGTCGCCATGCCTCTGGGCCCGGGCACCTTCGCCTGGGTGATGATCGTCTACATCGTCATCCAGAACGTCGACGGCTTCGTCTTCGCGCCGCTGATCCAGAAAGGCGCCATCAACGTCGCGCCGGCCTGGACGCTGTTCGCCATCGTGATCTTGGGGGCGCTGTTCGGGGTCATGGGCATCGCCCTTGCCGCCCCGCTGCTCGCGGTCATGCGGCTCGCGGTGCTGCGCTTCTACGTCGAGGATTGGCTCGGCGACCGTCCGGATACGCAGGCCTGAGGGCGTCGGTTAGGGCTTCCCGTTCGCTGGCGCCATGAGCGCGTGGATCCGCTCCTCGACGTAGGGGAAGAACGGATTGGACGACACGCGCATCAATGCATCCAGGTTCACGATCAGCACGCCGCGCTCGCCGCGCGGCGCGATGGCGCCGAGATGGACGCCGAAATCCTCGCTGTTGTCGGGTTCCAGGCCGTAGAGCGAATCGCTCATGGGAAACGGCAGGGCCACGTGCGACAGCGAGAATATCCCGGGCGGAAAGGCAAGGCC
Organism: Pseudomonadota bacterium; assembly: GCA_023416135.1. Classification (GTDB taxonomy): domain Bacteria; phylum Pseudomonadota; class Alphaproteobacteria; order Reyranellales; family Reyranellaceae; genus Reyranella. The sequence continues at coordinate 16,474 of JAEZIF010000152.1, read as the reverse complement.
GAGCTCACGGTCCCGCTCGGTGGTCTCGCCCGCTTCGATCACCCGTTCGAGGACGCGGTAATCGTGCTCGCCCACGTTGGTGATGATGACCGTTCGGTACGGGCGAGGCGACGTCGGCAGGATGCGCGTCAGCACGGTCTCGGCGGCATTGCGCAGCAACGGACTCACCAGCGCGGCGCGATTGAGGTCGAACAGCACGAGTTCGCTTCCATTGGCCGGCAGCTGGGCATAGAGACCGGAAATGACGGCCGGCGTGCTCACGGTGAAATCGACGACCGATTGGAAGGTGAGGACGGGCGGCAGCCGGGCCAGCCGGCCGTCGCGCGCGGCTCCGGCCATCTGGTCGCGCAGCGCGACCGTCAGGCGATGCGACTGGCGTGCGCCGTTGGCCGGAAAGGAATTGTACTTGAACGGATTGAACTCCGGCAGGAGGCCGAGCCAGGCCGCCTTGGCGAACGCCGGCAGGAGCGCCGGCAAGGACGCAATCCCGACGAACCGCGCGAAGCTCGTGATGCCGATCATGGGCGAGATCAGGATCAGCCGGTCGGGCCGTGCCAGGCGATCGTCGGCGAGCGCATCGAGGGCGTATTTCATCGCCAGCGCGCCGCCGTTGGAGAATCCGACGATATGCAACGGCGTGGACGGCCCGGCACGCCGCCGGGCCTCGCGCACGGCGAGGCGGGTGGCGGCATCCCAGTCTTCCCATTCGACGTCGGTCAAGGCCGCCGGAACGGTGCCGTGAGCGGGCATCCGGATGGCGACGGCGACGAAACCCTCGTCGCGATACCGGCGGGCGAGGTGGCGCAGGCTGTAGGGTGAATCGGTCAGGCCGTGCAGCATCACCACGGCACCGACCGGCGGCCGGTTGGGCTCGAGAATGTAGGAGCGGTTGAAGTCCTGCTTGAAGTTGCCGGGGTAGATCGGGCTGCCGGCGTAGTAGCGATTGCCGGGAACGCGCGCCGCCTCGTCGATCTTGTCGACGACTTCGCGGCGCACGTCGCGGAAGATCGCCTCTTCGTGCCGCAGATACGAAGCCCAGTCGGCCTTGTCGATGTCGGCGGCATGGAGGTCACCGGGCACATAGGTGTGCCAGACCTCGAGCGGAGGTCCGCGCTGGGAGTCCCAGGCGCGCAGGCCGACGATCGCCCCCATCGCGACGAGCGCCAGGACCAGGATGCGCCGCAGCAGTTTCAGCAGCCTTGCGGTCATGGCGACATGATACCCGAGTTCATGGCCGGCAACGTGACAGGACGGCAGGCGTTACGCACGCGCCAATAACGCGTTTTGGGACGCACCGAACAATCCAGGGACGAAGCGCCAATCCAATGCGGTCGGCGCGGGCCTAAGATCGGTGCATGTCGCTGACCGCCGCACAGAAGCTGTCGTTGCGCGCCCTCATCGCCCTGGTGGTGGGCTCGATGATCGGATCCGGCATCTTCGCGACGCCCGCGGCATTCGGACGTGTGACCGGCGTTGCAGGAGCGCTCATTGCCTGGCTGGTCGCCGGCGTCGGCATGCTGATGCTGGCCTTCGTCTTCCAGGTTCTGGCGCGCCGCCGGCCGGAACTCGATGCCGGCATCTACGCCTATGCCAAGGCCGGGTTCGGCGAGTATGCCGGTTTCGCCTCCGCCGCCGGCTACTGGATCGGAGCGTGCTTCGCCGACACCGCCTGCCTCATCCTGATCAAGGCGACACTCGGCCTGTTCTTCCCGATATTCGGCGACGGCACCACCCCGTTCGCCATCCTCGCCGCGTCGGTCCTGCTGTGGGCCGTACACTTCCTGATCCTGCGCGGCGTCAAGCAGGCGACCACGCTCAACACCATCGCGACGGTGGCCAAGATCATACCGATCGGGCTGTTCATCATCGTTGCGATCGCCTTCTTCAAGACTGACCTCTTCGTGCTCAACTTCTGGGGCGGCGAGGAGGCGACCTTCGGCAACGTTGCGAGCCAGGCCCGCAACTCGATGCTGGTCACGGTGTTCCTGTTCGTCGGCATCGAGGGGGCAAGCGTCTACTCGCGCTACGCCAGGAATCGCGACGATGTCGGCATCGCAACCGTGCTCGGCTTCCTCGGCGTTCTCTGCCTGATGGTCCTGGTCACGATGCTGTCCTACGGCGTGCTGCCGCGCTCGGATCTCGCCACCCTGCCCGCGCCGTCGATGGCCGGCGTGCTGGAAGCGATCGTAGGACCATGGGGCAAGTTCTTCATCAGTATAGGGCTCCTGATCTCGGTCCTGGGCAACTACCTGTCGTGGTCGTTGCTGGCGGCCGAGGTCGTCTACTCGGCGGCGCAGAATCGCACCATGCCGGCCTTCCTCGCCGGCACCAACGCCAACGACGCGCCGGCCGCCGCCTTGTGGATGACCAACGCTCTGATCCAGGCCTTCCTGCTGGTGAGCTGGTTTGCCGAGTACGCTTTCCACCTGGCGCTCAAGATGACCAGCGCCATGACGCTGATCCCCTACCTGTTCGTCGCAGCCTATGGCCTCAAGCTCGCCTGGACCGGCGAAACCTACCGCCCGGGAGAGCGCGAGCGCAGACGGGACTGGCTGCGCGGCGCCATCGCGACGGTCTACGCCATCGGCATGCTCTACGCCGGCGGATACGAATTGCTGATGCTGTCGGCGCTGCTGTACGCTCCGGGCACCCTGCTGTTCGTGATCGCGAGGCGTGAGCAGGGCAAACCGGTGTTCACCCGCGTCGAATGGCTCCCGTTCGGCGTGGCATGCGCAGTGGCCATCGGCGCCCTCTATGGTCTAGCCTCGGGTGGCCTCGCCATCTGAAAGGATGCGGCGGGCCATTCGAGGGGGCAGCGTTGACCCGTCTTTTCGCTTCGGTCGTCGCCTCGTTGATCGGTCTTGGCCTCGTGACCGGCTGCGCGGCCCTGCCACGCGGCCCGGCCGTGCCGGCCACCGATACCGTACGTGCCCAGCCGCTCGGCATTCCCAATGCGCGTTTCTATGCCGATGGCGATCCGGCGCCCATGGTGGCGGAGGTGCTGCAGGCGGTGGAGCGTGAGCGCGCTTCATTGCGGGCGGCCGGCCAGCCAACGGACCCGATGCCGCCGTCGTCGTTCCTCGCCATATCCGGCGGCGGCGACAACGGCGCCTTCGGCGCGGGTGCCCTCAAAGGGTGTACGACGAAGGGCACGCGGCCGGAATTCAGGGTGGTCACCGGCATCAGTACCGGCGCCCTGATCGCGCCCTTTGCCTTCCTGGGGTCCGCCTACGATCCGGTGCTGCAGAAAATCTACACGACGATGGGCCGCGACCGGATCTTCCTCCGGCGTCGCCTCACGGCGTTGCTGTTCAGCGATGCCCTGGCCGACACCAGCCCGCTCGCCGACACCATCTCCCACTACGCCGACCAGAGCCTGCTCGACGCCATCGCCGTCGAGTATCAGAAAGGGCGACTGTTGATGATCGGCACCACCGACCTCGACGCCCAGCGGCCGGTGATCTGGAACGTCGGCGCCATCGCGGCCAGCCGGCATCCCAAGGCGTTGGACCTTTTCCGCAAGATCCTGCTGGCCTCGGCTTCAATTCCCGGCGCCTTCCAGCCCGCCATGATCGATGTCGAGGTCGACGGCGTCCATTTCCAGGAGATGCACGTCGATGGCGGCGCGATCTCCCAGCTCTTCCTCTATCCCGGCTCGATCGACGTCAGGCTCGTGCCCGTCGGACGTCGTCAGACCGCCTATATCATCCGCAATGGCCGACTCGATCCCCAGCACGCCGAGATCGAGCGCCGCACCATCGCGATCGCCAGCCGGGCGGTCAGCACGATGCTGCAGTCGAGCGGCTACAACGACGTGGTGCGCGCCTATTTCCTGACCAAACGCGACGGTCTCGACTACAACCTCGCTTTCATGAGCGACGACTTCCAGGTGCCGAGGTCTGGTCCATTCGACGAAGCCTACATGCAGGCGCTGTTCGATTATGGCTACCACCAGGCCACGGGGCACCGGTTGTGGCACAAGGTGCCGCCCGGCCTGCACACCACGAGGCCCGAGCGCCAGGCAGCCTCGGCAAACCCCTGACTATCGGGCGGGAAAACGACGGGTTGGAACCTCCATCGTCGGCAATCGCCCGATGGCGATCGAGCTCGCCCCCCTGTGAGGCGTCGCTACAGGCGAAGACAGTCGCCGAAACTCCCCGCGCCGGGTCCACCGGTCCGGCTCTGGCTCGTCGTCGGATGGACGCCGGCAAGGGCGGCGTTGCGCGCCTCGCTCGGGCTCATGCCGAACTCGCGGCGGAAGGCGCGGCTGAACGTCGAGGCGTCGGCGAAGCACAGGAACTCGGCGAGCTGGCCGATCGCCACGCTGTTGGAGGTATCGCACAGCACGGTGAAGCTCTCGGCCAGACGGCAGCGCTGGATATAGTTGGCCGCGCCGCCTTCATATTCGAGCACGCGATAGAGCTGGGAGCGCGACAGTGCCGCCTCGCGGCACAGCTTGTCCGGCCCGAGCGAGGGCGAACACAGGTTGCGCCGCACCGCCTGGCGCACTCTCTCCATCAGCGTGAGCTCGATCTGCCGGGAGGCACTGGCGACCCGATCGGCCGATGGCGCCAGGCAGGCGGCAACCATGGCCCGGATTGCCGCCGGAAGCCGGGCCGCGTCCTCGGCCTTCAGGCCCGCCATGTTGCGCTCCAGCATGACCATATAGTCGGCGAGCAGCGTTCCGCGCTGGCCGTCCACCGCTGCCCCTACCGCGATGTCGAGGCTGGTTCTGATATCGCTGAACGAGTCCCGTGGCAGATAGAGCTGAAGCCGCTCCGCGGCGGTTCGCCGACTGTCGGAGACATGGCCCAGCGACCAGACGAAGGGCACGCCCGGCCGCACATCGAGCTGCCCGCTCCTTGTCGACATTGCAGTCGGCCCGTTTCGGCAGTAGGTGATGACCCAGTGATCGATCGGGCTTCGCCGCACATGCGACGGCAGCCGCACCGTCCGGGCAGCGGGAGCCGAGGCCCAGGTCAGGCCCACGTCGCCGATCGTCCAGACCTTGTATTGCCCGCTGAAGCCCAGCCCGTCATCGTCGTCCGACTGCACGTCAAAGACCGGCTGGAACCATTCGGACCAAGCGGTCCGCTGGTCCCGTGGCGCGAAGGCTTCGGTTGAGAACGTGCAAGGGTCCATGGCTCTCACCCCTGACATGCATTTCAATCGGCACCGCGCGGAGGGCGCATCGCCCATCTCTGCATGGTGCCCTACATCGCAAAGGCGCCCAGGCTGCCTTCTGCCAGACCGTCGGGTTCAACTCGTGGATGCATTCTAGGAACCGGCTACAAGCCTGTCCACTTGCCACTCTGCAAGATCCAGGTCTTCGCCGACCGCGGGAGGCAGAGCACGGATACGCCCTGCCTCCCGAAGCCAGCCCTCACACGTCTCGCTGGCGACTAGCCGCGCGGAGGAAGCGGGATGCGGCGGTCGGTCAGGATCTGTTCGAGCCTGGTGATGCCGACCGCAAAGTTGCCCTTGTCGCACTCGTTCATCGCGGCAGCGGCCGTTGCATTGGCCGTCTGGGCGCGAGAGAACATGCGATACAAGCTGGACAGCTGATGGCAATAGTCCGCGTCGTTCATCGGCTGCGCGAACGATGCGGTGGAGATGAGAACGACGGAACCCGTCAACGTCAGTATGCGACCGATAGTCATTGCGACCATCCTCAGTTGGTTTTATCCGTGCCGATGCGCGGACGCAGAACGATAGCACTCCACTCGGATTCCTTGCTGTGCCAGGCGTCCCCGCAATGGTCGCGATGTCCCTTTTTGAAGAGAATCTGTTCGCGGTATTCGACAGTTCGATGGCGCGGAGTTTTGCGAGATTGGGACAGGCAGAATGGTCCTGGGATTTCGTGCCGATGTGTTCGCAGACAGTGCAGGTAAAGTCCGCCATCGAACAAAGTGGGGCGCGAAGCATATGCTGCTTTCGAACGGCACATCGTTCGCCAGCTTCCTGATCGATGTCGGTGGCGTGTTCATCTTCGTACTATGGCTGTGGCTTCTCGTCATGACGACGAGCGATCTGTTCCGCAGACGAGACGTATCCGAGGTCGGAAAGGTTCTCTGGGCCGTCGTTCTCATCGGGCTGCCCTATGTCGGCACCTTCGCCTATATCCTGCGCGAGGGCGCAGGCATGGCAGACCGCAAGAAGGCGCAGGCCGAGGAGATGCACGATGCCGTGCGCCAGTTCGTGGGCATCAGCCCGGCCGACGAATTGCTGAAGCTCGACCGGCTGAAAGCCGACAACGTCATTTCCAACGAGGAGTACCTGATGCTCAGAAGCCGTCTGGTGGGGTGACCGTCGGCGGATTCCGGTCGAGACCTAGCGATAGCTGTATGTCATGCCGGCGGGCAGCGGAAAAACCGGCTCGCGCTGCTGCTGGCTCTTCGGCCATACGACATAGGCCTTGTCATCGACGTACTGCGTGATGACCGGAAAGGCGCGCTGATTCTGACCGGCAATCCTCGATCCCGGAGGCTCGAACTTCACACCGAAGGCCTGCATCGTGCCGCCTTCGGGAAGCTCGAGATCGAGTGCGGCCCGGCGCAACGATTCCGAGTCGATACCTCCGTACTTGCGAATGGCGCGCGGCAGCACCTCCGACAGGAACAGATAGGTCGTCGAGGCGGACGTCCCGACATGCGCCGAACGCACGCCCACACCGGGCCGGATCTTGTCGAATTCCTCGCCCACCATCTTGATCAGCGGCGGCAGCTTGGCATCGAGCGTCCTCCCGTTCGCCAGCCAGATCGAGATCGGGTCGACGTTGAACAGATAGTTGGCGTCCCTGCCCAGGCTTTCCTTGAGCTTGTCGTAGACGCCATAGCCGGCGCCTTGACCGATCAAGGCGCCGAACTTCAGCCCTTGCTCGCGCGCCTGGTGCAGCAGCAGCGTGATGTCGGGATTGTAGCCGGTATGGAAGACCACGTCCGGCCGGGCGCGCTTCAGCTTCGTCACAAGGGCGGATAGATCGGGCGTGGTGATCGAATACCCCTCTTTCAGCGCGACGATGAAGTTGTGCTTCTTCGCACCGGCCTCGTCGCCTTTGGCGACGTCGACGCCATAGGCCCCGTCCTCGTGGATGATCGCCACGCGCAGGTCCTTGGGTTGCTTGCCGAGCCTTTCGTTGGCATAGTTGGCGACGAAATCGGTCGCTGTCCTGCCGTAGAGCTGGCCACTGACCTGAGGCCGGAAGACGTACCTGAGTTGACGGTTTTCGAGCACCGCCGTGGAGATGCAGGTGGTGATCCACAGGAACTTCTTGAGCTGCTCGACGCGTGCCGCCACCGGTACGCACTGCGCCGACGAATAGAATCCCAGCAGCATGTCGACCTTTTCCTGCTCGACCAGGCGCACGGCTTCGTTGATGGCGATGTCCGGCTTGCTCTGCGCGTCGGCATAGAGCGGCTCGATCTGATAGCCTTCCACGCCGCCTTGGCGGATGAAGTGGTCGATGACGATTTTGGCGCCGAGGTATTGCAGTTCCGAACCACCGCCGGCGAGGGGACCGGTGAGGTCGTAGACGACGCCGATCCTGATCTTCTTTGCCTCAGCCCATGCCTCGACATGAGCAAGCGACAGCATCGCGATACCCGCGCCCAGCACGCGCGCCACCATACCCAAGGTCATGGCAAGGCCTCCCCTGCAATCGCGCCTCGTCTCGACGACTCGAAGCGCTTGGGGTGGTCTCTCCACCCTGATCTAGGAGGCCACAATAGGAGGCGTCGGGCCAGCCGTATTCAGTGACAATTGCCACCGACCGTATCTTGCAGTCGACACTCGCTTAGAAGTCGACCGGATCGCGAATGATCGGGCAGGTCATGCAATGACCGCCGCCCCGGCCGCGGCCCAGCTCGGCGCCGACGATCGTGATCACTTCGATGCCGGCTTTGCGCAAGAGCGTGTTGGTATAGGTGTTGCGATCGTAGGCAAAGACGACGCCCGGCGAGGCGCAAACGAGGTTGGCGCCGCTGTCCCACTGGGTGCGTTCGCGCATGTAGGCGGTGCCGCCGGTCTCGACGACCCGCATCTTCTTCACGCCCAGCGCATCGGCGACCGTATCGACGAAAGGCTTGGAGTCCTTGCGCAACTCGACGCCACCGGACTTGTTGGACGGGCGGTAGGAATAGGCCTGGATGTTGTAGACGATGTCCGGGTAGAGCAGCACGCAGTCGCGGTCGGCGAAAGTGAACACCGTGTCGAGGTGCATCGCCGCGCGCAGCTTGGGCATGGCGGCGACGATCACGCGTTCCGCCGCTCCCTGTCTGAAAAGGGCGTCGGCGAGCTGGCTGATGCCCTGCCGGGAAGTGCGCTCGCTCATGCCGATGAGGACGATCCCCTTGCCGATCGGCATGACATCGCCGCCTTCGACAGTGGCCAGGCCATGGTCGGCGGTCGGGTCGCCCCACCACACCTTCACCTTGCCGGCGAAGTCGGGATGGAACCTGTAGATCGCGCTGGCGAGGATCGGCTCCTCATGACGAGCCGGCCAATAGAGCGAGTTGATGCTGACGCCGCCGTAGATCCAGCAGGTCGTATCGCGGGTGTAGAGCGTGTTGGGGAGCGGCGGCAGGAGATACTCGGTGACGCCGGCAGCGTCCTTGACGAGCTTCAGCATCTCGCCGCCGTGGGTCTCCGGAAATTCCTCCGTCGACAGGCCGCCGATCAGGGTCTCGGCGAGCTCGCGCGGCGGCAGGCCCTCGAGGTAGCTCTTGATCTCGTCGACCAGGCCCCGGCCGACCTGGTTGGGCACCACCTGGTTGTCGATGATCCACTTGCGCGCCTCGGGGATGGCCACGGTCTCGGCGAGCAGGCTGTGCATCTCGACGACGTCGACGCCGCGATCACGCATCTTCTGCATGAAGTCGAAATGGTCGCGCTTGGCGTTGTCGACCCAGAGCACGTCGTCGAACAGCAGCTGGTCGCAGTTGGACGGTGTCAGGCGCTCGTGAGCGCGCCCCGGCGCGCAGACCATCACTTTGTGAAGCTTGCCGACTTCGGAATGGACGCCAAAAGCCTTCTGTCCTGCTGCCATGATATGCTCCGTTGATCAGATCGTGATGTAGCCGGTGACCAGCCAGTAGATGCCGACTACCGCGCCGACGGCCGCGAGGCAGAAGATCACCCAGTCCGAGGTCTTGGTGAAAACCGGCTTGCCCTGCTCTCGGCGCGCCCAGAAGTAGAGGGCCGTCCCGGGGGCATAGAGGATCGCCGACAGGACGATGAACTTTACGCCGCCGGCATAGAGCAGGAAGATCGTGTAGATCGTGGCGAGGGCCGCGATGATCAGGTCGCGCCGGCGTTCATTGGGACGGACGTCGTATGTCTCGCCGCGCCGGGTGAGCTGCAGGCCGTAGGCCGCCACGAACAGGAAGGGTATCAGCGACATGGCGCTGGTCAGATTGAGCATCAGGGCGAAGGCATCCCGCGACCAGTAGGTCGTGATGACGATCGCCTGGACGACGAGGTTGGTCGCCCACAGCGCCGTCGACGGGACCTTGTTGGCGTTCTCGTGCGCGAACACCGAGGGCATGTCCTTGGTCTTGGCCGCGGTGAACAGCACCTCGGCGGCGATCAACGACCAAGCGAGGTACGCGCCGAGCACCGACACCAGCAACCCGACGCTCACGAACACGGCGCCCCACGGACCGACCACCGCCTCCAGCACCTGCGCCATCGAAGGCTGGCGCATCCCGGCAATGTCGGCACGCTGCAGCACTGCATAGGGCAGCAGGGTCACCAGAACCATCAGCGACGTCACGACCACGAAGCCCATGATCGTGGCCCGGCCGACATCCGAGCGTTTCCGGGCGAAGCGCGAATAGACACTTGCGCCCTCGATGCCGAGGAAGACGAACACAGTGACCAGCATGGTGGCGCGTACCTGCTCGAAGATGCCGCCGGTCAGATCGCCGCCGTACAGGTTGAAACTGAACAGATCGAGCTTGAACGCGAAGATCAGGATGACGATGAACACCAGGATCGGCACGATTTTGGCGACCGTGACGATGCTGTTGATGACGGCGGCCTGCTGGGTGCCGCGCAGGATCATGAAGTGGAACAGCCAGATCCCGACCGATGCGACCACGATCGCCGCGACGGTGTTGCCGTCGCCGAATATCGGAAAGAACGCGCCCAACGTCGACTTGATGAGGACCCAGTAGGACACGTTGCCGATGCAGCTGCCGATCCAGTAGCCGAAGGCAGAGAGGAACCCCGGATAGTCGCCGAAGCCCGCCTTGGCATAGGCGAACACGCCGGCATCGAGATCGGGCTTGCGCTCGGCCAGCGACTGGAACACGCGGGCGAGCATGTACATGCCCGTCCCCGCGATCAGCCAGGCGATGATGGCGCCGATCGGTCCGGTGGCGCCGGCGAAGGTGCGCGGCAACGAGAAGATGCCGGCGCCGACCATGCCGCCGACGACCATCATCGTCAGCGCAAACAAGGTGAGCCGTTGCGTCCCGGGCGCCGCCGCCGTGGTCTCGCCGCCATGGGCTTGCGTCGTCATCAGAACCTCCAGCCGAGTTTGAGGGCGCCGCCGAGGTGCCACACCGCGTAGTTGGCAGCCGGCACGTTCGACCAGTTCTTCTCGTAGGCGACCTGGAAATCGATCGCCGGTCGCCCCGCCATCGCCGCGGTGGAGGCCGAGCCGAACCAGCGTTCAGGCAGAACGAACTCGACCGTCAGGATCGGCTCCAGGAACCAGTCTTCCTGGCTGAAGCCGTTGACGGAATCGAAAGCCCGGCGCTCCATGTCGACGCCGAGGCTGAGGCTCCACTGCGGTGAGATCACATAGGTCATCGACGGAATGATGAACGCTGCCCACGAGCCCGGCACCGGATCCCGGAAGCGCCGCTGGATGGCGGCGGTGACACCGAACGACCAGACGGTCTCGGCGAAGGTATCGCCGGAGAAGGCGACGCGCCGGAAATCGCCGTCGAAGTTGAAGGTCTTGTTGACGCCGAAGTTCAGATCCTGCCGGGTCGCGAACCGGTCCTTGTAGAACGGTGTGAAGTCGAACCTCGGCGCATAGGAGATGTAGGGCGAGTAAGCCTGGTCGTTGTCGGGTGTGATGAACTGCAGACGGCCCGACAGAGCTACCTTTTCGAAGTCGACGCTTGGCGCCTGCGTGAAGCGATCGACCTCGGCACGCGCATTGGCGGTGAACCTGATCGGAAGGTCGAACACCGGCGTCGACCATGAAGCGCCGAGAATCGGACTGAATTCCGCCGAGTTCGTGCCGCCCGCGGTCACCGCCTCGGCGTTGGAGTTGAAGAACAGCGGCACCAGGCCGTTGATGGTGAACTGGGAGCGACGCGCCTGTTGCTCGAGTCCCGGCGTCGTCGCGAACATGTTGTTCAGCGGCGCCACCCGATAGGAGCCCGGCATGCCGAACATCGCATCATAGCGCGCCGAGTTGGCATCCTCGTGCTGATCCTTGACCTGGGCAAGGACCGGCATCGCCATCAAGATCGTCGCAGCGGTTGCGAGTATCGTCGTAATGCCCTTGCTCATCGGATGCCCCGTTGGCGCGATACGGCATCCTAGGTTCACCGAAGCGGGCATTCCTTAGCGCCCAGTCCCCGATCTATCCTGCACGTCCCAAAAGACGATGCGCTAGAGTTCACCGAGACAATCCGTGAAGCGTCGGATCGCCATTGGTGCCACTTCCTTGAGCGGCGGCACCGGCGGAAGCCCGGCCTGGGAGGCGGATCGAACGTCTCTCGGGCTCATGCCGAACTCCCGCCTGAAGGCGCGGCTGAAACTCGACGCATCGGCGAAGCACAGGACATCGGCGATCCGGCCGATCGGCAATGCGTTGGAAACATCGCACAGCATCACGAAGCTCTCCGACAGCCTCTGTCGTTGGATATAGTGAGCAACGCCCCCTTCACCTTCCAGGAGGCGGTAGAGCTGCGACCGCGACGTCGCCGCCTCACGGCAGAGTCTGTCGGGCCCCAGTGAGGGCGAGCGCAGGTGGGTTCGAACCGCGCGGCGCACACGTTCCATCAACGTCAGGTCCATCTGGACGTGTGCGGTTGCCACACGGTCCGCAGACGGAGCGAGGCAGGCACCGATCATCGCTTCCACGGCCGTCACCAGCCGCGGCGCATCGTCGGGCGGGAGCTCACGCAGATTCTTCGCCAGCAGCAGCATGTAATCGGCAAGCAGCCTGCCCTCGGGCGTGTCCAATGGTGTGACTCGCGCCCGATCGAGCGAGCTGGCAATGCGAGCAAAGACATCACGCGACAGGTAGAATTGAACGCGCTCGTAGCCGTCCTTCACCGTCGCCATCTCCTCCGCCAGCGAGATCACGAAGGGAATTCCAGGCTGGATCGTTACCGATTCGTTACGCGCGCGAAGATCGACGGTGCCGCGTTTGCAGACGGTCAGCACCCAATGATCGACCGGAGTACGGCGAATGAGTGCCGGCGTTCTCCAACAGGAGATCGCCTGGGCACTGGCTTGACTGACCGTGAATCCTCCCAGTGACCAGACTTCGTTCCGAGCCGCGAATCCGCCGCTCGGACTGGTTGGCGCAGCGACGTCGAGCAACGAGCTGTACCAGGCACGCCAGGATTCGAACTGCTCGCGAGGCGGCAATGACACCGTTTCGAATGTCGCCGAAATCATCGTGTCCTCTCAACCGGCCGCAAAGCATTTGGCCCAGCAATGGAGGTCGAAGTCGTTGCTCCGAATAGTACCCTTGGTTGCTCATGCAAAAACGCAAGCCTGAGAACTTATTTTGAGAATTCTGCTGCCTCCCACCTCCCGCGTTTCGCGCGAACGCGAATTGGGACACCGGGAACAGTCAGGGGATTCCAAGCTGATGTTTGCCCGAAGGCGATTGGCAAGAATGTACTCCTCGCAACGAGTTCTGGAGGTCGCAATGAGCAGGATGCAGCGTGTACTGGTGAAGGTTTCCGCCACGGCACTCGGAATCGCACTTGCCTCGGCCGCACTGGCGCAAGGTAACCGCGCCAGCCTGGACGTCGCAGCGTCCAAGGGCAGCCCCGAGTTCCGTGATCCCAAGACCGGTCAGGTCTGGACGCCGGAGACCGTCGGCCAGGACGGGCGGCCCCTGGCGGGCCCTGAAGACAAGGCATTCGACCCGGCCAGGCAGAACGTCGCCACCTGGGTCGTCGAGCAGCGTGTGCGCGGCCGGCCCGTCGGCACGGTTCCGGTGACGGCGGGCCCGACGACACCGATCGTTGCCATGGATGGCGCGACGTTGCGGGCGGTGCCCGGCCAGCGCTGGCAAGTGGTGATGTATCTCGACAACAACAGCGGCAATCCCGTCGATCCCGTGATCGAGTGCCGCTTCCTGAACGGCGGCAATCTCGTCATGCGCACGCGGGCCACGGTCGCCCAGACCGCTCCGAGCGTGCGCCAGGGTCTGGTCGTCTACGGCCCGAAGACGGATGCTTTCGTGGATCGGGCCTCGTGCAACGTCACCTCACCGTGAGGAGCCCTGGCGCTCGGCGCACGAACTCCACGCCGATTATCCCGCTGATCATCTCCAAGCATAGGAACCGATAATGCGTGCAACGATGGCCACGGCCCTGCTTCTCCTCCTGACGGTGGCGGGCTGCCAGCAGCAGACGGCGGCGACCACGAGCTCTCAGCCTGCCAACCGGGGCGGCGTCAATGTCGGTTCGCTGACCTGCAATGTCGCCGGCGGCGTGGGCTTCGTCTTCGGTTCCTCGCGGACGTTGAACTGCCTGTTCACCCGCACCGACGGCACAGCCGAACGATATGAAGGCACGATCAGGCGCTACGGCGTCGACGTCGGATTCACCCGCGACAGCACCATCGTCTGGATGGTCTTCGCACCGGGCAGCATCGCCCCCGGCTCGCTCGGTGGCGAATATGCCGGACCGACGGCCCAGGGGACTGTCGGTGTGGGCATCGGAGCCAACGTGCTGCTGGGCGGCAGCAGCAACCAGATCACCCTGCAGCCTGTCAGCGTCGAAGGCAGCGTCGGCTTGAATGCCGCCGCCGGCGTAGCCGCGATGTCGCTCCGCAAGACCCCCTGAGAAGGCCTTGCGGCGCCCACTCATCGGCGACGTGCTGCGCACTGGAGAAGAACAATGCTGTTCCCCGCAGAATCGACATTCGCCAATTTCCTGGCCGACGCCTTTGCCATCTTCATCTTCATCCTGTGGTTCTGGCTCTTCATAACCACGGCTAGCGACCTGTTCCGGCGCCGGGACATCTCCGGCTTCGGCAAGGTGCTGTGGGTCATCTTGCTCATCGTGCTGCCCTATATCGGCATCTTCGCCTACATCCTCACGCAAGGCGGCGGCATGGCCGAGCGCAACCGCGCCCAGGCGCGCCAGGCCCGGGACGAACTGCGCCAGGTCGTGGGCTTCAGCGTCGCCGACGAGCTCACCAAGCTCGAGCGGCTGATGGCGGAGAAGTCGATCTCCAAGGAAGAGTATGCGCGCCTCAGGGCGCGCATCCTCCAATAGCCCGGTGGCGAGGACGGCAGGCGTGGCCGGGTCAGCCTCCTGGCACAACGCGGCCGGCGTGGCGTTGCTCGCCCTGCTCCTGGCGCCGACACTTGGCCTCGGCGGATGCGAGCGACAGACCAAGGCCAAGGCCGTCGAGCCGCGGCCGGTACGTACCGTCACGGCAGCCAAGGGAGGCACCGGCGAGACGGTCGTCCTGACCGGCCAGATCAACGCGGAGAACGAGGCATCGCTTTCCTTTCGCATCGGCGGCCGCATCGTCGAACGTCTGGCCAATGTCGGCGACCGCGTCGAGCCCGACCAGGTGCTGGCCAAGCTCGATCCTCAGAACGAGCTGAACACCCTGAGGTCGGCCCAGGCGGCGCTGTCGGCGGCCGAGGGCCGCGTCATCGAGACAACCAACGCCTTCGACCGCCAGAAGGCCCTGCTGCCGCAGGGCTTCACCACGCAAGCCCTGTTCGACCAGGCGCAACAGGCGCTGCGGACGGCGCAGGCGCAGCTCGACAACGCCGAGGCCCAGCTGCGAATCGCCAAGGACCGCGTCGGCTACACCCAGCTCAAGGCCGGCGTCAGCGGTTCGATCACCGCCCGCACCGCCGAAGCCGGCGAGGTCGTGCAACCCGGACAGACGATCTTCCAGGTGGCGCGGCAGGACGGGCGCGATGCGGTGTTCGACGTGCCCGCGCAAGTGCTGCGCTCAGCACCGTCCGATCCCAAGGTCGTGGTGTCACTGACCGACGATCCTTCCATCACTGCCGTCGGACGGGTGCGCCAGGTGGATCCCCAGGCCGATCCCATCACGCGCACCTTCCGTGTGCGTGTCGGCCTGATCGATCCACCGGCCACGATGTTTCTCGGCGCCACCGTCAAGGGACGCATGGAACTCGAGGCGACGCCCGGCATCACGCTGCCGGCCACCGCTCTCACGCGAATCAACGGGCAGCCTGCGGTGTGGCTCGTCGATCCGAAGGACATGACCGTCTCGCTGCACAATGTCGAGATCGGCCGCTTCGATCCGGGCAGCGTGCTCGTCGCCCACGGCCTCGAGGGCGGCGAGGTCGTCGTCACCGCCGGCGTGCAGGCCCTTCATCCCGGCCAGAAGGTGCGCCTGCTCGGTGCCGCGCCGTGAGCGGCTTCAACCTCTCCGAATGGGCCCTCGGGCACCGGTCGTTCACCTGGTTCCTGATGATCGTCGTCACGGCAGCCGGCCTGTCGGCCTACTTCGGCTTGGGGCGCAACGAGGATCCCGCCTTCACCTTCAGGACGATGGTGGTTCAGGCCGCCTGGCCGGGCGCCACCCTCGACGACACGCTGCAGCAGGTGACCGAACGGCTCGAACGCAAGCTGCAGGAGACGCGCGGGCTGGACTTCCTGCGCAGCTACACGGTGCCGGGACAGACCACCATCTTCGTCAACCTCAAGGGCTCGACCTCGGCGGCGGAGGTTCCCGATGTCTGGTACCAGGTGCGCAAGAACATCGGCGACATCCGGCACACCCTGCCGGCGGGTGTCCTGGGACCGGGCTTCAATGACGACTTCGGCGACACGTTCGGCCTGATCTACGGCTTCACCGCCGACGGCTTCAGCCACCGCGAGCTGCGCGACTACGTCGAGGCCGTGCGGTCACGGCTGCTGAACGTGCCCGACGTCTCGAAGATCGAGATCATCGGAGCGCAGGACGAGCAGATCTTCATCGAGTTCTCGACCGCGCAGCTCGCCGGGCTCGGCATCGACCGCGCCGCTCTGATCGCGGCGGTGCAGGCTCAGAACAGCGTCGTTCCCGCCGGCTCCGTCGAGACCAGCAAGGAGAGGCTGTCGTTGCAGGTATCGGGCGCTTTTCGCTCCGAGCAGGACATCCTCAACGTCAGCTTCCTGTCGAACGGGCGCATGATCCGGCTGCGCGACATCGCCGAGGTGCGCCGCGCCTACGCCGACCCGCCGCAGCCGATGTTCCGCGTCAACGGCAAGCCCGCCATCGGGCTTGCCATCGC
>JAEZIF010000147.1 GCA_023416135.1 Pseudomonadota bacterium | reverse complement strand
CGTTCAGCGCCATCAGGCGGTCGATCGCCTGCGGCGTCACCACCGGCGAGGTGATGTGCAGGCTCTCGATGCCGGCCTCGCCCAGCGCCTCGGCCTCGCCCAGCTTGGCGCAGCACACGCCGAGCGCGCCGGCGGCGATCTGGCGGCGGGCAATGTCGGCCGACTTGTGGGTCTTGGAGTGCGGCCGCAGGTTGACCTTGTGCGCCTTGGCGAAGGCCGCCATCTCGGCGATGTTGCGGTCGAGCATCTCGAGGTCGAGCACCAGGGCGGGCGTGTTCAGCGAGCGCCGCGAGCCCTGCTGGCCGATGAGATGGCGGTGGAGTTTCTCGGCTTCGCTCATTGTCCGTCCTTCAGGTTGCGCACGACCATGGCCT
Organism: Pseudomonadota bacterium; assembly: GCA_023416135.1. Classification (GTDB taxonomy): domain Bacteria; phylum Pseudomonadota; class Alphaproteobacteria; order Reyranellales; family Reyranellaceae; genus Reyranella. The sequence continues at coordinate 3,066 of JAEZIF010000147.1, read as the reverse complement.
CGCCGGTCGTGCCGCGGTTCACGCCCGCGCTTTTCATGAACACGTTCTCCTTGCCCGTGCCCCAGAGCGCAATGCCCTGCGCCAGAAGGCCGCCGTCGACCTTGATGGTCTCGCCGGTGATGAAACGCGCCTCGTCGGAAACGAGGAACGACGCCACGTCGGCGATGGCGTCGGGCTCGCCGCGGTCGGGCCACGGCTGGTGACCGAACTGTTTCTCGTATTTCTCAGGCCGCCCGCGATGGACCAGCGGCGTGGAGATGACGCCGGGCGCGCGGGACCGAGCTCGGCCGCCACGTTCTCGATCAGGCTGATGACGGCGGCCTTGGCCGCCGAGTAGGCGTGGCTGCCGCCGCCGCCGACCATGCCGGCGATCGAGGCGGTGACCAGAATCACGCCACCATCTCCATGCTTCCTGATGGCGAGCGAGGCGTGCTTCATGCCGAGGAACACCGACCGCGTCAGAACGGCGAAGGTGTAATCCCAATCCTCGACGCTGGTCTCCGAGATGGGCCCGAAGGCGCCGCCGACGCCGGCATTGAGATAGGCGATGTCGAGCCGGCCGAAGCGCTTCTCGGCCTCGGCGACCGTCGCGGCCACATCCGCTTCCTTGGCGACGTCGCAGCGCACGAAGGCGATGTCATTGCCATGGCCGTTCGCCTTGGCAACCGCCAGGGTCTCCGCGCCGTTCGCCTCGTTGAGATCGGCCACCACGACCCTGGCGCCGTCGGCCAGGAAGCGCATGACCGTCGCACGGCCCATGCCGCTCGCTCCGCCGGTGACGATGGTCACCTTGCCTGCCAGTCGCGTCATTTCGATTTCGCCCTCCGATGCCATGGTGCTGTTGCGCGGGCCCGCGGGCAAGCCTAGCGTTTCGCGAGGGATACAGGGAGGCTGCCGGATGAAGTTCGGCCTGTTCTACGAGATCTCCATTCCGCGTCCGTGGACGCCGGAGAAAGAGCGGACCGTCTACAACAACTGCCTCGAGCAGGTGAAGCTCGCCGACGAGCTGGGCTTCGACCATGTGTGGGCCGTCGAGCATCATTTCCTCGAGGAGTACTCGCACTGCTCCGCCCCCGAGCTGTTCCTGACCGCCTGCGCCATGGTGACCAAAAACATCCAGGTCGGCCACGGCATCGTCGTCTGCGTCCCCGAGTTCAACCATCCCATCAAGATCGCCGAAAAGACGGCGACGCTGGACATCCTGTCGGGCGGCCGCCTGCATGTCGGCACCGGGCGCTCGGCGACCTGGACCGAGCTCGGCGGCTTCCGCGCCAATCCCGACACCACCAAGAAGAGCTGGGACGAGTTCGTGCGCTGCCTGCCCAAGATGTGGACGCAGGAGACCTTCTCCTACCAGGGCGAATTCTGGTCGATGCCCGAGCGCACCATCCTGCCGAAGCCCTACCAGAAGCCGCATCCGCCGATGTGGGTCGCGGTCACCAGCCCCGGCACCGAGATCGACGCGGCCGACCGCGGGCTGGGCAGTCTCGGCCTGTCGTTCGCGGGCTTCGACGAGCAGGAGAAGAAGATCAAGGAGTACCGCCGGCGCATCAAGTCGTGCGAGCCGGTCGGCGCCTTCGTGAACGAGCAGGTCGCGACCACCAACTTCCTGTTCTGCCACGAGGACGAGAAGACGGGCGTCGAGATGGGCAAGCGGCTCGGCAACACCTTCAACTATCTCGCCACGCAGCTGATCTCCACCCGCGAGGTCTTCTCCTCGCCGTCCTACCAGTCGCTCGGCCTGCTACCCGCCCTGCGCCGCGCCGCCACCGGACCGGACGCCAACGAGCAGCAGACCGAGGGCATGGCCTACGGCGATCCCGCGCGCATCATCCGCGCCGTCAAGAAGTGGGAATCGCTCGGCGTCGACTGCATCAACTTCATTCTCAACGCCAACGAGGTCGTGCCGCAGGACCAGGTGATGGCGAGCCTGAGGCTGTTCGCCAAGGAAGTGATGCCGGTGTTCGCCAAGGGCCCGGCCAACAAGGTCGCGGCGGAGTAGACGATGCCCCTCTACGGAACGCTCGACATCACCCAGCGCGCCAAGGCCCTGCCGACGCTCGCCAACCTCGACACCGAGGCCTGGACCCTGCCCAAGGCCGAGATGCTGCAGCTCCTGATCGAGGTGCCGCGCAGCAGCACCGATGGCCTGCTGCCCAAGGCGATGCATCCCGCCCTGCCCTCATACGTGATCCTGGCGGTCACGCGGTACTCCGAGAGCCCGGTCGGTCCGTTCAATCTCGCCGTGCTGCGGCTCGGCAGCCGCGCCGGGGCGCATCCGCGCGGCTTCCTGCTGGGCGCCGTCGCCAGCACCGAGGCGGCGGCCAAGGAACTGCGCGGCCGCTGGGGCCTCCCGGTCGAGGCGGGCGAGGTGAAGTTCCTGCGCCGGCACGACCGTGTCATGGGCACGGTCGCCAAGGCCGGCAAGACGATCCTCGACTGCGCGCTGATCGATCCCCAGCCGGTCGCCGGCACGGACGTGCAGTACATCAACTGGGTGACGGCGGCGAACGCGCCGCTCGACGGCGAGACGCAGCCGATGCTGATCCAGGTCGATCCCAAGTACACCTTCTACAAGGCCGAGCGCGGCAAGCCGCAGGTCGCGGCCTTCGACGCGGCGGCATGGAACGCCGGCGCGATCACGCTGGCCGATCCCATCGTCGGCACGTGCTGCACGGTCGACACCGACCTGCCGCGCATCCGCTTCGTGATGGATCCATTGAAGCCCGTGTTCCAGGGCACTCGCCGCATCAGGGAGTCCCGGGCGGACGAGTAAGGAAGCGCGGACCTCCGACAAGGCAGTTTGACCCGTATGAAGTTCGACTACGACGCCATCATCATCGGGGCCGGCATCTCCGGCCTCTACCAGCTCCACCTGCTGCGCAAGCTCGGCATGAAGGTGCGCGTGTTCGAGACGGGCACCGGCGTGGGCGGCACCTGGTACTGGAACCGCTATCCCGGCGCGCGCTTCGATTCGGAGAGCTATTCCTACGGCTACTCCTTTTCCCAGGAGCTGCTCGACGAGTGGCACTGGACCGAGCACTTCTCGCCGCAGCCGCAGACGCT
>JAEZIF010000117.1 GCA_023416135.1 Pseudomonadota bacterium | reverse complement strand
GCCAAGCGCGTGCTGCGCGCGATCGCCCGGTCGCTCAACCCCTCGGCCCTGAGCCGCAATATCTCCCTGACACTACGCATCGGCACTCTCTCGGCTGGCATCGGCTCTCCCCTCCTGCAGGCCGGGGAGCCTATGCGGTTCAACCAGAGATCGAGCGCCCGCCCCCCACAGGGTGGCCGACTTCAAATCGGAATCGGTGGCCGACTTCCGTCGGAACGGGTGGCCGACTTCAAATCGGAATCAGCGGCCGGCTTCAAACCGGAATGGGTGGCCGACTTGCCTCGGAATCCGCAATAATGAGGTCCTACGCGGGCGCGATCGACCTCTGGGAAGTGGGCAAGGACGTCGGCGTGAACTGCCTCGAGCGGAAGCCTGGCTCGACCCCCAGCCGCTATACCCTGCGGACTCGCGCCCGCGCTGTTTCGGCCGCCCTGGCTTGGTTTCGCCCGCTAGTAGTTCCGACAGAACAACCGAGCAACCGAGTGTGCCAGCGGTGTGCCACGCTTTGACGGAAACCGGCAGTTTTTGGCGGGAATGTGCCGCGTCGCCTAGGTTGGCAACGCGGCACTGACCGAGCGGGAAGCCCCGATTTTATTGGTCGGAGTGAGAGGATTCGAACCTCCGGCCCCTAGCTCCCGAAGCTAGTGCTCTACCAGGCTGAGCTACACTCCGTCAGAAACGGAGGCACCTCGCTCGGGAGGCGGGTTATAACCGTGCCCCCTCATGGTCGCAAGGCCTGCACGTCGTCGTTATAGTGCGGCGCTTTTCGGGATTTTCGCGGGGGATCTGCATGGCCAGGAAGAAGCGGCTCAAGATTGCCTTGATCGGCTACGGCGCCATCAGCCAGACGCTCTTCGACCTCTTCCGAAAGAAGAAGCCGGATATCGACATCGTCGGCGTGCTGGTCCGTCCAGGCCGCGCCAAGGAGACGCAGAAGAAGGTCGGCCGCAAGGTCCTGGTCGTCGAAACGCTGAAGGCACTGCTCAAGCTCAAGCCTGACGTCGTCGTCGAGGCGGCAAGCCAGCAGGCGGTGCGCGACTGGGGCGAGGCCATCCTGAAGAAGGGTATCGACTTCATGGTGATCGCCACCGGCGCCTACGGCGACCCCAGGCTGTACAAGAAGCACGTCGAGGCTGCCGAGAAGAGCGGTGCCAGGTTGCGTCTGCCGTCGGGCGCCATCGCCGGCCTCGACGGCCTTCTGGCCATGCGGCTGGGCAAGCTCGAGCGCGTGAAGTACGTGTCGATCAAGCCGCCGCATGCCTGGAACGGCACACCGGCCGAGACAGAGTTCGACCTGCCGTCGATCAAGGAACCGACCGTGATCTTCCGCGGCAAGCCCGCAGACGCCGGCCGCCTCTACCCGAAGAACGCCAACCTCGCGGTCACGGTGGCGCTGTGCGGCGCGGGCCTCGAGCACACCGATATCGAGCTGGTCGCCGATCCGACCCTGCCGGCAGGCACCAACGCCAGCCGGCTGGAGGTCAAGAGCGATTCCGGCGAGCTCAGGATGGAACGGCTGGGCCTCGCCATGCCGGACAATCCCAAGACCGGTGTCCTGACGGCGCTCACCATGGCCGACGACCTGATGAAGATCGTGCGCGCCAGCGACTGGTGACCCGGCGATTCGTGAACGTCGTCAGCGGTAGCTGATGATCTCGTATTCGATGCCGTCGGGATCGAGGAAGTAGAAACGGCGACCGGGATCGTAATTGTCGTGGTTGAACGGCTTCAGGCCGGCGGCGATGACGCGCGCTTCGGTGGCCTCGATGTCGTCGACCTCGATGCCGATGTGGTTGAGGGGCCGGCCCTTGGCGAAGTCCTCTGCCGTGTAGGCGACGTCGCGACCGGTATAGAGCGCGATGTAATGCTCCTTCGAGCCGATATGGATCGTGCGGCCGCCGTCGCGCGCTGGCCCCTTCCACCGTACCTGCCAGTCAAACAGCTCCTCCATCAGCCTGGCGGCGCGTTCGGGGTTCGAGACGGTGACGTTTACATGCTCGATGCGGGGCGTGGACATGCTGGCAATCTCCTTCGACTTGCCCAGCCTACGACCTAAAGTTAACTTTAGGTCAAGCTTAGGATGGAGACTTCTCCTGCCCCAGTCCGCGCATCTCACGGCCGCACACCTGACGATCGGCGAACTGGCCCGGCGCACCGGCATGTCGGTGTCGGCGATTCGCTTCTACGAGTCGCGTGGCTTGGTGAGGGCGGTGCGCACGGCGGGAAACCAGCGCCGATTCATGCGCTCGGACATACGGCGCCTGTCATTTGCCCTGATCGCCCAGCAGCTTGGCCTGACCCTGGCCGAGATCGAGACCGAACTGTCGCTGCTGCCGCAGGGCCGTGCCCCCAACCGCCAGGACTGGCAGGCGATCAGCGCTCGCATCCGCGGCGCCCTGCAGGCGCGGATCGCCATGCTCGAGAAGACGCGCGACCTGCTCGACGGCTGCATCGGCTGCGGCTGCCTGTCGCTCGACACCTGCCGCCTCTACAACCCGAACGACCGTGGGGCCCCGGCGGGGGGCGGGG
>JAEZIF010000064.1 GCA_023416135.1 Pseudomonadota bacterium | reverse complement strand
ACCGGGCTCTGGATCTTGTCGGACGGATAGAGCTCTATGATCCGTTCCTCGACCAGCCTGATCAGCAGCGCCGTCCGGAACAGCCGGCGATAGATCGCTTCATCCTTCACAGACAGACGCTCCCCGGCGTTGCTTCTGGGCAGCCGACTGCTAACGGAGGCCACGCCATCTGGCAATCGTTCAAAAGGCGCGGCTCTGGCCGCCGTCGACCGTGATGTTGGCGCCGTTGACCAGGCTCGCCTCGGTCGAACACAGGAAGGCCACGACAGCGGCCACCTCTTCCGGCGTGCCCAGCCGACCTAGTGGATATTCCTGGTCGACCATGCGGCGGAAACCTTCGGGATCGCGCCGCTGCTCGTCCTCGAAACCGGTGCCGGAAATGTAGATGCCGCCGGGCGCCACCGAGTTGAAGGTGATGCCGTCGCGCACCAGGTAAGCCATGGTCGACAGCGACTTCATGAGGCCGGTCTCGGCCGCCTTGGCCATGGTGAACCACGGTCGGCCGATGCCTTCCTTGCCCCCATAGATCGAGGTGATGGCGACCACGCGCCCCCACTTGCCGCGGCGCATGTGCGGCAGCACCCGTCGGGTGAAGCGGACCGCCGCCATCGCATTCTTCTCGTAGACCTCGCCCCAGACCTTGAGGTCGGTATCTTCCACGATTTCCTTGCCCCAGCGTCCGCCGCCACCGACGTTGTTGACGAGGACCTGCACGCCTCCCCATTCGCGCTCGACCACGTCCATCACGCGATCGGCGGCCTCCGGCTCGAGGAGATCGGCGGGGACGGCGAGCAACTTCACGCCGTAGGCCCCGAGTTCAGCCATCGCCTCGTCGAGACGCTGCTGCGATCGCGAGCAGATGGCGACGTTGCAGCCTTCCGATGCGAGGCGCTTGGCGGTCGCCAGGCCGATGCCGTGACTGCCGCCGGTCACGAGCGCGAACTTCCCCGAGAGACCGAGGTTCATTGGACCGCGGGCCTCCTGGCCCGCTCATGAAGTGCAGGCCTGGAGGCCCGCGGTCGCATGAAATTCATATCAGAACGGGCCCCGAAAACGCCGCTCGTGGCTGAAGAAGTCCTCGCCGTCCAGATTGGCCGCGTCCAGCCCCAGCATGTCTTCGACTGCGTGCACGATCGTCTTTGCGTTGGGATAGAACTCATTCTCGAGCTCGCGCACCGTCGGCGCCGGCGTGTGGGCAAAGCCGATGCGCTTCACCGGCGCCTTCAGCTTGCCGAAGCACTTCTCGTTGACGCGTGCCGATAGCTCGGCGCTGAAGCCCGAGTCGACCCAGTCGCAATCGGCGATGATGCAACGCCCGGTGCGCTTTACCGATTCCACGATCAGGTTCTCATCGAGCGGCGCCAGCGTGCGCGGATCGACGATCTCCACGGAGACGCCGCGCTTGGCGAGGATATCCGCCGCCAGCCGCGCCTCGACGTTCATCCACGACAGGCCGACGACGGTGACGTCCTTGCCCGGCCGCAGGATGCGCCCGACGCCGAGCGGAATTTCGTACGGTTCCTCCGGCACGTCTTCTTCGGCCCAGTAGAGCCAGCGATGCTCGAAGCAGATCACCGGATTGTCGTCACGGATCGCCGCGGTCATCATCCCCTTCATGTCCGACGGCGTCGTCGGTGCGATGACCTTGAGCCCCGGGATGTGGGTGAAATTCGAGAACAGCGCCTTGGAGTGCTGGGCGCCCTGCCCCCAGCCGCGACCGATCACGGCGCGCACCACCAGCGGGACCTTGAGCTTGCCGCCCGTCGAATAGGTGTAGTTCGACACCATGTTGATCAGCTGGTTGGTCGCCAGGATCATGAAGTCGACGCGGATATGGATGTGGATCGGGCGGAGACCGCGGATCGCGGCGCCGAGTCCGAAGCCCGTCATGCAGTCTTCCGAGATCGGCGTGTCGAAGCAGCGCTCCTTGCCGAACTTCTCAGTTATTCCCTTGGTGGTGCCGAAGATCGACGACCAGGTCGGTACGCCGATGCCGTAGACGAAGACCCGGCTGTCGCGCTCCATCTCCTGGGTCATCGCCTCGCGGATGGCGCCGGCGTAATCAAGCTTTCTCATGGAACACACCTGCGTGCAGCCGGTCCGGCGTGGGAATCGGCGCCTGCGCCGCCCGCTTCACGCTTGCCTGGATGGCCCTGTCGATCTCGTCCTCTATCGCCGCGATGGCGCTCTCGGCCATCTGATGCTTGGCCAGTCGCGCGCGTTGCAGCTTGAGTGCATCGCGGTCGATCCATTCGCGCTCGACCGTCGCCCGGTCGCGATAGCCCCAGTTCCAGTCGGTGCCGATGCCGACATGCTCGAGGTAGCGGCAGCACTTGATGTTGAGGAAGGCTGGGCGCCCGTCGCGATGGGCCTTGGCGACGGCCTCCCTCGCAAGCAGATAGACGCTCTCCACGTCGCCGCTGTCGTCGTCGTAGGTGTCGGCGCCGAACGGCTTGACGGCATCGGACAGCGACTTCGACATCTGACGCGCCTCGCGCGGCGTGTCGACGGCATAGCCGTTGTCCTCACAGACGAAAATCACCGGAAGCTTGAAGAGCGCGGCGGCGTTGACGCTCTCCCAGAACACGCCGGCGTCGGCCGCGCCGTCGCCGAAGAACACCACGGCCGTGCGTCCGGTCTTCAACTGCCTGTTGGCGAATGCCGCGCCCACCGCGACAGGGATCTGCGTAGCGACGACGCCGCTCGACAGGATGTGTCCCTGGTCAGGCGCAGCCAGATGCATCGAGCCGCCCTTGCCCTCGCCAGTGCCGGAGGTGCGGCCATAAAGCTCGGAGAAGAACCGGTCGGTATCGTGCGTCTGCGCCAAAAAGGCGGCATGGCTGCGATAGGAGGCGAAGACGTCGGCCTTGCCCTCGAGCGCCGCACACACCCCTACGCACACGAATTCCTGGCCCATCGACATATGCATCGGCGTGCGCATCAGGTTTTCGGGGTAGTGCTTGACGATGTATTCTTCGGAACGCCGAGCCAGATAAAGGCTCTTGAACAACTGTATCGCCGTCGCTTTGGTCAGGGGTTCGCGGGCAAAACTCATCGTGACTATCGTTATCTTGGGGTCGTTGGACCATAGAGACCTCCGACTCGCAAGGCAACGGCAGGGGGCCCCTGGCCGGGGTGGCCTTTTGTCATTGTCTCAATTAAGTAGACCGCCACGAAAGGCACGATAGACGGGAACAATGGCAGCTCGGCGCGCGCTTATCACAGGCATTACGGGCATGGTGGGCTCCCACCTCGCCGAGTTCCTGCTCGAGAAGACCGATTGGGACGTCATCGGCATGTGCCGCTGGCGCAGCCCGCTCGACAACCTCGTCAACATCGCGCACCGGATAAATTCCGGCGACCGCGTGTCGCTGCTCTATGGCGACCTGCGTGATACCATGTCGATCCAGAAGGTGGTGGCCGACGCGAGGCCGGATTACGTCTTCCACCTGGCCGCGCAGAGTTTCCCGCGCACCAGCTTCGATTCCCCGCTCGACACCATGGACACCAACGTTCAGGGCACGGTGCGCGTGCTCGACGCGCTGAAGCAGCACGCCCCCGAGGCGATCATTCATGTCTGCGCCTCGTCCGAGGTCTTCGGTCGGGTGCCGAAGGAGAAACTGCCGATCGACGAGGAATGCACCTTTCACCCCGCCTCGCCTTACGCCATCTCCAAGGTCGGGACTGACCTGGTCGGCCGCTTCTACGCCGAGGCGTACGGCATGACGGTAATGACGACCCGCATGTTCACCCATACCGGGCCACGGCGTGGTGACGTCTTCGCCGAATCGACCTTCGCCAAGCAGATCGCGATGATCGAGCACAATCGCATTCCGCCGATCGTCAAGGTCGGCAATCTGCAATCGCTTCGCACCGTTGCCGACGTTCGTGACGCCGTACGCGCCTACTACATGCTGGTCACGGTCGATCCGACGCCGGGCGCCTACTACAATATCGGCGGCGTCCACTCGTGCACGGTGAAGGACATCCTCGACACGTTGATCTCCTTCTCGCCGGCGAAGGACGCCATCAGGGTCGAGGTGGATCCCGACCGTCTACGTCCGATCGATGCCGACCTGCAGGTGCCCAACACCGCCAAGTTCCACGCCCATACGGGCTGGAAGCCAGAGATCCCTTACGAGAAGACGCTGCGCGACCTGCTGGACTACTGGCGGGCCCGCGTGGCAACCGAAGGCGACCGTTTTCTGACCCGCTGAAGCGGCAGATCGGCGAGACAGTCAGAAAGGCTGATGATCTTCAGATGCTGATGGCAATTTCCCGCACGCCGTACCGCGTGTCGTTCTTCGGCGGCGGCACGGACTATCCGCCCTGGTTCCGCCGGCACGGCGGCGCCGTGCTGTCGATGGCCATCAACCAGTACTGCTACATCGGCACCGGCTTTCTGCCGCCGTTCTTCGGCATCCGCCATCGCATCATATGGTCGCATATCGAGGCCGTCGGCGCCGCCTCCCAGATCCAGCATCCGGCGGTGCGCGCCGGTCTGGAGGCGCTGGGCTATGACGACAGCGAGGGCATCGAGCTGTTCCATCAGGGTGACCTGCCGGCGCGTTCGGGCATCGGCTCGAGCTCGGCCTTTGCAGTCGGCCTGATCAACGTGCTGACCGCCATGCGCGGCAAGAGCCTCGATGCGCACGCCCTCGCAGTAAGCGCCATGGACCTCGAGCAGAACAGGCTCAAGGAAGCGGTAGGCTGCCAGGACCAGATCGCCAGCGCCTATGGCGGCATGAACGTCATCAAGTTCGAGCGCGACGATTCCTTCTCAGTGACGCCGCTCGGCCTCGACGACAGCCAGCGCCAGGGGTTCGAGAAGTGGCTGATGCTCTTCTACACCGGCAGCAGCCGGCTTTCGTCGGACTACGCCAAGAAACTGATCAACAATCTCGAAGCCAACGCCACGCATATGACGCGCATGCACGAGATGGTCGGGATCGGCACCGACTTGCTGCATGCTGGCAAGATCGAGGATTTCGGCAAGCTGCTGCACGAGTGCTGGGCGCTGAAGCGCGGCCTCGCCAACGGCACCAGCACGTCGACGATCGACCGCATCTACGACGATGCGCAGCGTGCCGGCGCGCTCGGCGGCAAGCTCTTGGGCGCGGGCGGCACGGGCTTCATGGTGTTCGTGGTGCCGCCGGAACGGCAGGCCGCCGTCGCCAAGGCGCTGTCGCACCTCATCACCGTGCCGATCTCGGCCGATTTCACGGGCTCGACGATCGTTTACCGCAAGGAAGAGTTGCTCGGCAACGCCGGGTTGCCGCGCTGAGCCACAGGGGGTTGGGATGGAAGTGTTCACGACAAAGCTCGAATCGGTCCTGCTGATCAAGCCGCCGACCGTGTTCGAGGATTTTCGCGGCCACTATATCGAGACCTACAATCGCAACGCCTACTTCACCGCGGGCATTCCGATCGACTTCATCCAGGACGACATTTCGGTGTCTCACCGCCACGTGCTGCGCGGCATCCATGGCGACAGCAAGACGTGGAAGCTGATCTCCTGCCTGCAGGGCAGCTTCTACATGGTGGTGGTGAACAACGATCCGAGTTCATCGCAGTACCGCCAGTGGGAGGCGTTCACCCTCAGCGACACGAACCGCCTGCAGGTGCTGGTGCCGCCCAATTTCGGCAACGGACATCTGGTGATGAGCGAGCGTGCGATCTTCCATTACAAGCAGAGCACGGAGTACGATCGCGCCGGCCAGTTCACGCTGCAATGGAACGATCCGGCATTGAATATCTGGTGGCCGATCCCGAATCCGATCGTCTCGCAGCGCGACCAGGGGCCCAAGAGGGGGTGAGGCGACACGCGAAGTACGGGCGACAAGGACGGTGGCTCGTGGCCCCCTTTTGAGACGCGATCTACGGGCGGCTCCTCAGGGTGAGGTCAATCCGGTCCGCCCGGCCTACGTACCGGCTGAGTTCATCGATCCCACCCAGCAGGTGATATAGCGTGCTGGCGGGCATGAACTCGTTCACGCAACGGCCCTTGTCGTCGAGCTTGTCGAGCCAGCCCCCGGCCGGATCGAGCGTCAGGAAGCGATTGCGCAGCAGCACGGCCAGGCCAGCCGCCCTGCCCTCGCCCCCGGTCCGACCGTGCCGCGCCTCGATCAGGTTCGACCTGATCGCCTCGGTGATCGGCCAGATGCGGCGCACGCCGGCGCGCGGGGTGCCGTCGACCAGCAGTTCGCCCACGATCATCCCGGCCTCGTCGAATCCGTAGCGCTCGGCATGCCCGTAAATCGCATCGACGTAAGGCTGTACGGATCGTCCGCTGGCCCGCTCGAAGCGCCGCAGCAGCCAAACCCATTCATAATGATGGCCGGGCTCGACGATGCTGCCCACGACACCCTCCGCCGGGCGGAGATCGGCGGTGAAATATTCGCCGACGACACCGGGGATGGCGCGGAAGAAGCGCGTGGCGAAAAGGTCGAATACCTTGGTCGCTCGCCCGAGATGGCGCTCGTGCCGGGAGCATTCCCACAGCGAGAGCAGGCCCTCGAACAGGTGCATATGCGGATTCTGGCGGCGCAGCGCGCCATTTGCCGGCAATTCCTCGACGAAGCCGCCGCCCTCGGGGGCCGCCATGTGACGCTCGACGAATGCCAGCGTTTCGTCGGCGATCGCCAGCGCCTCGCGACGGCCCGTTGCCTCGACATAGGAGGCGATCGCCAGCAGGATGAAAGCGTGAGTGTAGAGGTCGCGGCGGGCGTCGACCACAGTGCCGTCGCGCCGGATGGAGAAGACCCAGCCTCCGCGATCGTCGCGATGGTAATAGTCGCGGACCATCGACGCAAATGCACGCTCGATCAGGGCGACCGCGTCGGCACGCCAGCCACGCCTGGCCGCCAGCGCATAGGCATGGATTTGCCGGGCCTGAGACATCAGCCGCAACGGAACGTCGGGCAGCCGCCCGCCGGACAGCGTCAGGCGTTCCTCGAAACGGCCATGCTCGTCGTCGAAGCCCGCGGTCGCCCACAACGGAAGCGCCGCATCGATCGCCCAATCGACGAGGGCGGCGGCCGCCGATTCGAGTCGTGCCAACATGACGAAGGGGTTTCGGCCGCTTATCGCGCCATTACCGTGTCGGCGACGCGCTCGGACGGGATGGCGACAACGTTGGCGGACAGCGGGTCGCCGTCGCGCGGTTTTTCCAGCAGGCCGGTCACCGGGGAAAATACGAATATTTCGTAGCCGAGATCGCCGCGTAGCGTGCCAATGAGGGAATCGGCGCAGTTGCCCTGTGCGCGCAATGCCTTGTCGTTGACTTCGAGCAGCAGGATCGGCCGTGTCGAACGCAAGACGGCCGCGGCTCCGGCAATGACCCGGGACTCGGCGCCCTCGACGTCGATTTTCACGAAATCGACCTGCGCCAGGCCGAGGCGCGCGATCACGGCATCGAGCGGCTCGATCGGCACGCGCTCGAGGCTGGCGCGTACGACATCGTCATGAGCGAAGCTGCCGAGCGTGTTGTGTCCGGCGTGGACGCCATGAGCCAGATGCAGGTCGGCGAGGCCGAAAGCCGCACCGATGGCTGCCGGCACGACGGTCACGTTGTCGAGGCCGTTGCGCCCGAGATTGCGCTGCAGATGCGCGCGTTCGCGCGAACTGGGTTCGGCCGCCACCACGCGGCCCGACGGGCCGACCCGGCGGGCGGCGAACAGCGTGTAGTAGCCATCATTGGCGCCGACATCGACGAACACCATGCCGGGCTTCAGCACCCGATCGAGGAACGCGAACTCGTTGGGCTCGAACGATCCACAGACGTAGAGGCAGAGGCTGTTGTCGTTGCCCAGGGTGAGGTCGACGGTGGTGCCGCTGTGCCAGCGCACGGTGATCGGCACGGCGAGGTCCTTCTCCCGGGCGGCCTCCCACAGGGCGCCTCGCCGGCAGGCCAGCCAGCGCCGCTGATCGTAGTACTCCTCGGCAAAAACCCAGCCCGGCCGCGGTCGCAAGCGGGGTACGCCGGGCGCCAGCAAGGCCGCATAGGTCGAACCGATTGCCGGAGCGTTCACGATCAGCCAACGACCGAGATTGTCGAGGTGATAGCCCACGCCGGAGCAGATTCGATCCCATGCGCTGGGCGTGTTGATCGAACGGCGAACAGTCGTCATCGTCGGATCGTTGCCCCCATTTGCCTCGCCCCTGTACCGTTCGGCTAAACCACCCGCCGCTGAGCGTCAAGCGCGCCCGCATCTTGCCATAGTCCACGACTAAGGCATTGGCCGTCCGTTGCAGCACAACTGCCGCGGCTTATAATGTCGGCCCCTCTGTCAAACTGTCGGTGCAATGTCAGCGCTGTTCCTCCGCACCTTCTTCGTCGTCGTCATCACACTACTTCCAGCATTGGCCTCGGCCCAAAGTCTGCGCGTGCTGGCGCGTGTCAACGACGACGCCATCACCGATTTCGACCTCCAGCAGCGCGTTCTGTTCGCCATCCGAACCACCGGCCTGCAGGACAGCCCGGATCTGCGCCAGCGTATGGCGGCACAGATGTTGCGCCAGATGATCGATGAGAGGCTGCAGATCCAGGACGCCAAGCGACTCGGCCTCAAGGCGACCGACGGCGAGATGCAACAGCGCTTCAACGACATCGAGCGCGCCGCCGGCATGTCGCGTGGCGCGTTCAAGCAGTACATCCAGAGTACCGGCGTCACCTTCGATATCGCCGTGCAGCAGATCGAGGCACAGATCGCCTGGAACAAGATCATCCGCCGCCGCGTGCGTCCGCAGGTCGACGTTTCCGAGTCCGAGATCGACGACGCACTGAGCCGCGCACGCCAGAACGTGGGCAAGACCGAATCGCGCGTCGCGGAGATCTTCGTGCCGATCGACCGGGCTGACCAGGCTGACGACGCCAAGAGGTCCGCCGACCGCATCGCCGAGCAGCTCAGGCGGGGTGCGCCGTTCGGCGCGGTCGCCCAGCAGTTTTCGCAGGGCGCGACTGCCGCCGCCGGCGGCGAGCTTGGCTGGGTTCTTCCCGGTTCGCTGGATCCGACCCTCGATGCCACTGTCGAAAGGCTGCAGGTCCGGCAATACTCCGAGCCCGTCCGGAGTACGGCAGGCTGGCATATCCTGTACGTCATCGACCGCCGTCCGTTTGCGGCGGCGCGGGCAGACGACGTTCGCCTCAATCTGACGCAGATGACCCTGCCGTTGCCCGTGAATGCGTCCGACAACGAGGTCGCCAAGGCCACTGCCGATGCCCAGAAGACGATGACCGGCGTGCGCACCTGCGGCGATCTGCACGCGCGGGCGCGCGAGCTCAAGGGCGCCACCTCGGGCGACCTCAGCGGCGTGCGGGTCGGCGACCTGCAAGCCAACCAGCAGATGTTCGAACAGATCCCCAAGCTGAACATCGGCGGCACCGCCGGCCCATTCCGGGTCGCCGAGGGGCTGCAGGTCGTGGCTCTGTGCGGCAAGGTCGGGGGCGATGGAATGCCGACCCGTGACGCCATCTCCCAGCAGCTCCTGCTGCAGAAGCTCGAGTCGGCGGGACGGCGATACATGCGCGACCTGCGCCGTCAGGCTACGATCGACGTCAAGCAGCCATGACCGCGTCCGCGCCGCTCGCCGTCACCATGGGCGAGCCGGCCGGAATCGGCGGTGAACTCAGCCTGAAAGCCTGGTCGATGCGCCGCAACGGTGACCGGCCGTTCTTCGTGCTCGACGATGCATCCCGGTTGGCGGCGCTTGCCGGCAAGCTCGGCCTCGACGTCCCGGTGCGCGAGCTCGACCGGCCGAGCGAGGCTGGCAAGGTCTTCGCCACGGCGCTGCCCGTGCTGCCGGTGCGCTTGCGCGCTCCGGTGCAGGCCGGCCGGCCCGACCCGGCCAATGCGCTCGCCACCCTGGAGGCCATCGAGCGCGCCGTCGAGCTGGCGCTCCGCGGCGAGATCGCGGGCTTGGTGACCAATCCCATCCAGAAGAAGACGTTGCAGGATGCGGGCTTCCGCCATCCCGGCCACACCGAATATCTCGCCGAGCTGGCAGGAGGCGTCGACGTCGCCATGATGCTGGCCTGCCCGGAGTTGCGTGTCGTGCCGGTGACCATTCATCTATCGTTGGCTGAGGCGGTGCGCACTCTTGACATCGACAAGATCATGCGCGCCGGTCGCTTGACGGCGGCAGGATTGAAGTCCCTGTTCGGCATCGACCGTCCCCGGCTGGCGATTGCGGCCCTCAATCCTCACGCCGGCGAGCAGGGCTCGATGGGCGACGAGGAAATCCGCGTGATCGCGCCGGCGATCGAGGCGCTGAAGCGCGACGGCATCGACGCGCGCGGCCCCGCGCCGGCCGACACGCTTTTTCATGCCACAGCGCGCGCGACCTACGACGCGGTGTTGTGCATGTATCACGATCAGGCACTGATCCCGATCAAGACGGTGGATTTTGCCGGCGGCGTCAACGTGACACTCGGCCTGCCGTTCGTTCGGACCTCGCCCGACCACGGAACCGCGCTGGATATCGTCGGCACCGGCCGAGCCGATCCGACGAGCCTCATCGCCGGGCTGCGCATGGCGGACGACATGGCCCGCCGCCGCCGGTCTTAGGCGGCGCGGCCGCCGTGGACGATCTCGCCGGTCTGCCGCCGCTGCGCGAGGTCATCGCGGCCCACGGCCTCGATGCCCGCAAGCGGCTGGGCCAGCACTTCCTTCTCGATCTCAACCTCACCCGGCGTATCGCGCGTGCCGCTGCCCCTCTCGATCAGGGCACGGTGGTCGAGGTCGGGCCTGGTCCGGGCGGGCTGACGCGCGCGCTGCTGCTCGAAGGCGCCAGCCGGGTCGTCGCGATCGAGATCGATCCGAGAGCCATCGCCGCCCTGCAGCAACTGCAGGCGGCCGCGGGCGGCCGGCTCGAGCTCGTGGAAGCCGACGCTCTGAAGATCGATCTCGCCGTGCTGGGGCCGGCGCCTCGGCGGATCGTCGCCAACCTTCCCTACAACGTGTCGACGGCGCTGCTGGTGAGCTGGCTGCATCGGGCCGACCAGATCGCCGACATGGTGCTGATGTTCCAGAAGGAGGTCGTCGACCGGCTGGCGGCCGCGCCCCGCAGCAAGGACTATGGCCGCCTTTCCGTCCTCGCCCAGCACGTCTGTACGGTTCAACGCCTGTTCGACGTGGCGCCATCGGCCTTCGTCCCCCCTCCCAAGGTCGTGTCCTCGGTGGCGCGCCTGCGCCCGAGGCCCGAGGGACGCCTGGCCGATCTGCGCCCCCTGGAGAAGGTCACCGCGGCGGCCTTCGGCCAGCGCCGAAAGATGCTGCGCAGTTCCTTGGGCAATATTTTCGCCAGTCCGTCGGACGTCCTGGACAGGCTGGGCATTCCCTCGACCGCCCGGGCCGAGGAGCTATCCGTCGCCGATTTCGGACGCCTTGCCGAGGCGTTTGACAAGTGAGCGCTCACTCATTTATGGTTGCGCCATGATCCGCTCGCTGGCCTTCAACACCTTCTTCTACGTCTTCACGCTGCTGACCGCGGTGGTCGGGATCTTGCTGGTGCCGATACCCACGCCGGTCGTGCTGCGCACCCTGCTGCACTGGTGGGCGCGCACCGTGGTCTGGGCGATGCGCTGGATCGGCGACATGGCGGTCGAGATCCGCGGCCGCGCCAATATCCCCACGCGCGGCCCTGCACTGCTCGCCAACAAGCATCACAGCGAGAGCGACGGCATCCTGCTCGCCGCCGAGATTCCCGACATCACCTTCGTGGCCATGCAGGAGTTGTTCCGCATGCCCCTGATCGGTGCCATCCTCTATCGCCTGCAGATGATCCGCGTCGACACCTGCGGCGGCGGCAAGGAGCGCGAGAACCTCGCCCGCTTCGCTAAGCGTGCCTACGACAGCGGCCGCCATATCGCGATCTACCCCGAAGGCAACCTGATGGAGCCGGGCGAGCGCGAGCGCTATCGCTCGGGCATCTACTATCTCTATCGCGACCTCCACCTGCCGGTGACGCCGGTCGCGACCTCGCTCGGACTGCTGTGGAACCGCCGCGACTGGCGCAAGAAGGCCGGCCGCTGCGCCATCGAGTTCCTGCCGGCGATCGAGACCGGTCTCGACAAGCAGACCTTCATGCGTCGCCTGGAGGAGACCATCGAGACCGCGAGCGATCGCCTGATCGCCGAATTCTCAGGCCGGCCCTACACGCCTTCGCAGCTCGTGCTGCGTTCGCAAGGCCAGACGGGAATCGGCAAGCCGATCATCGCCCCTCGCGCAGCGCTTTGACGAAGTCCGACAGGCCAACCTGACGCTCGCGCTTCAGCCGCTCGGCCGTCAGGATCGACTTCAGCTGAATCAAGCTGGTCGCGATGTCGCGGTTGATGATGGTGTAGTCGTACTCGGCCCAATGGCTCATTTCGTCGGCTGCCTTGGCCATGCGTCGCGCGACGATATCGGGCGAATCCTGGGCGCGTGTGATCAGCCGCTTTTCAAGATCGCGTGTCGAGGGCGGCAGGATGAAGACCGTGACGAGATCGTCGCGGCCCTTCTCCTTGAGCTGCTGCGTGCCTTGCCAATCGATGTCGAACAGCATGTCGCGGCCCCCGCTAAGCGCCGCCTCCACGGGCGCGCTCGGCGTACCGTAGAAGTGGTCGAACACGCGCGCGTGCTCGAGGAACGCGCCGCGATCGATCATGTCGCGAAAGGTCGCGGTATCGATGAACTTGTAGTCGACCCCGTCCCTCTCGCTCGCCCGCCGCGCGCGTGTCGTGCACGAAACGCTGAGCTGGATCTGCGAATCGTTCTCCAGGAGCTGCCGTGACAGGGTAGTCTTGCCGGCTCCCGACGGCGAGGACAGGACGAGCATCAGCCCGCGCCGCTGGATCGTCGGGACTACGGCGTCATTCGACATTCTGCACCTGCTCGCGCAGGCGCTCGATGGCGCCTTTCAGATCGATGCCGATGCGCGTCAGCTCGATGTCGGCCGACTTCGAGCACAGCGTGTTGGCCTCGCGATTGAACTCCTGGCAGAGGAAATCGAACTTGCGGCCGACCGGATTGTCCGGCCGCGCCTCGGCGAGCAGCGTGCGCGCCTGGGCAATATGGGCGGCGAGCCGGTCGAGTTCCTCGCGCACGTCGGCCTTGCCGACCAGCAGCGCCACCTCCTGGGCGAAACGCTCCTCCGAAAGCGGCGGCGCGCGTTCCAGCAGCTCGGCGAGCTGGGACTCGAAGCGGGTGCGCACCGTGCCGCCCAGCGGCGCGGCGCGGTCGGCGGCCCGCTTGCACAGCTCCTCGATCTCGCCGATGTGCCGATCGATCACGATGGCGAGGGCGCGCCCCTCCGCGGCACGGGCGGCGGCCAGCGCCTTCAGGGCCTCGTCCAGCGTCCCGGACAGCGCACGGTCGATGACAGCCAGCGCCGCGTCGTTCTCCTGGGCGGTGTCTTCCTCCTCGATGACGCCACGCACGCGCAGCAACCCGTCGGCCGGCGGCGCGGCCGCGCCCGTGCCCTTGCGGACCTCCTCGACCAGGCCGGCCAGCTCGGCGAGCAGGGCGCGATTGATGCGCAACGGCTTGCTCTGATGCTCGCTGGCGATGGTGAGGGTAAGCGAGACGTTGCCGCGCTTCATCCGGCTGCCGATGGCGGCGCGTGCAGGATTCTCGAGCCGATCGAAACCCTGCGGCACCCGGCAGCGGATCTCGAGGTTGCGGCCGTTGACGCTGCGCGCCTCCCAGACCCAGCGCCGTCGCTCATCCGATCCCTGCGCCCGGGCGTATCCCGTCATGCTTGCAATCAAAAAACCACTCCGACATCCACTCCACTGGCCGCGCTGCGGCGAGGCACTCTAGTATCCGCCCCACGCGCATACAACGCGCTCCGCCCCAAGGTTATCCCATGAAGAGCTTCTCCAGCATCGTCATCACCGGCGCATCGAGCGGCATCGGCGAGGCACTGGCGCTCGACTACGCGGCACCCGGCGTGGCGCTTGCCCTGACCGGCCGGGACGCCGGCAGGCTCGAGGCCGTCGCCGCCACCTGTCGTACGAAGGGAGCGACGGTGGTAGCCGCCACGATCGACGTGGTCGACCGCGAGCGCCTCGCCGTGTGGCTAGCCGCCTTCGACGATGCCCATCCCGTCGATTTGCTGATCGCAAATGCCGGCGTGTCGATCGACAAGGACAACTCCTCGCTCCATGACTTCTCGATCATCCGCCAGACGATCGACGTGAATTTCGGCGGCGTGCTGAACACGGTCGAGCCGCTGCTGTCACGAATGATGGCCCGCCGGCACGGCCAGATCGGCGTCGTGGCGTCGCTTGCAAGCTTCATCGGCCTGCCCTACTCGGCTTCGTACAACGCCAGCAAGGCCGCTGTCCGGGTGTGGGGCGAAAGCATCCGCTACGTGCTGAAGGGAAGCGGCGTCGGCGTCAGCGTGATCTGCCCCGGCTTCGTCGTCAGCCGCATCACCGCGAACGCGCCCTTCCCGATGCCGTTCCTGATGAGCGCGGAACGCGCCTCCGCCATCATCCGGCGCGGCCTCGAGCGCGACGACGCGCGCATCGCCTTTCCCATCGGCACCAAAGCGGCTGTCTGGCTCGGGACGACGCTGCCCGGCCGCTGGACGGCACGCTTGATGGGCGCCCTCGGGCCCTGATCTGCCCCTGGCAGCGAGCCTCCTCGTCACTTCATCTGATGGGTCAGCAGGGCCGCCGCGCCGCCCTGCTCCTTGCCGTACTTGAGCAGGGCTGCACGGCCGCCGGCCGCGTAGGCCGCGACCGCACCGAGCAGCCGCTTGAGCTGCTCGGGACTCGAGCGGTCGAACTTGCAGTAGGCGCCGCGCGTCAGCTTGGCGATCTGCGGGAACAGGCGCGACGCCACGCGGTCATCGCCTTCCTGGAACACGAACACCGGCAGGCCGAGCAGGCCGAGCTGGCCCGCCTCGTGACCGACCGCGTCGACATCCTCCTCGCAGCAGTCGCCGACGAACACCACGGCATCGAGGCGGCTCTCGCGCCTCTGATCGGCGGCGTAGCGCAGCACGCGGGCGATCTGGGTGCGGCCGGCCAGGCAGCGCACCGCGCCCATCAAACGCGCGAGTTCCCGCCCGTCCGACGTCCAGCGGCTGACCTTGAACTCGTCGAAACCGCGATAGAAGGCCAGCCGGACTTCCAGGCCGCCGACTTCGCCCGCGGCGACGAACATCTCGCCCTGCTGGGTCGAGGCCACGTCCCAGGTCGGCTCGCGGCTCGCCGTTGCATCCATGGCGAACAGCAGCCGGCCGCGGCCGCCGGCGGCCGTCCGGGGCGGCAGGTTGGCCACCTCGCGCGTGAAGGCATCCACCGCGGACGAGGTCGCCGCCGTGCCCTTGGTCGGTCCTACTTCCGATTTCCTGGCCACCGCGACATGCAAGGAAAGACGCCTGCCCTTGTCAAATGTTTGTGCGAGCGGCGGGCAATTTTGGCGCGGTGACGGGCACCGCCGGACACGCTATTAGGACCGCCGCAAATCAGGCCCCCCCGAGACCTCGACCTCAGAAACTGCCCGAACCGGTCCAATGAAAGTCGCGCTGAATCTGCTGCTGATCCTCGTAGCGTCGATGCTATGTCTATTCGCGGTGGAAGGCCTTACGCGCCTCGTTCTCGATGACGGCATGCTGTACGAACTCGAAATGTGGAAGTACGCGCGCGAGGTCAAGACGCGCGACACGCGGCCCGACCTCGGACATCGCCACCGGCCGCAGGCCGAGGCCAGGCTGATGGGTGTCGACGTGCGGACCGACAGCCGCGGCCTGCGCGGGCCGGAAATCGCCGACAAGGCCGCCGACGGCGTCGCCCGCATCGCCTTCGTCGGCGATTCGATCACCATGGGCTGGGGCGTCGCCGAGAGGGAGACTTTCGCACATCAGGTGATCGAAGGCCTGGTCAAGTCCGGCCGCAAGGTCGACGGCTTCAATCTCGGCGTCGGCAACTACAACACCCTGCAGGAGCTGACGCTGTTCCGCGAGGTCGGCGCGCCGCTCAAGCCGGACATCATCGTGCTCGCCTACTTCCTCAACGATGCCGAGCCGATGCCGTCCTATTCCGACACCGGCTGGCTCAGCAACAATTCGGCGGCCTGGGTGGTCGCGGGCTACCGCTTCGATTCGCTGTTCCGCCAGTTCGGCGAGGCGCCCGACTGGAAGCGCTACTACCGCGACCTCTACGAGCCCAAGGCCGCCGGCTGGCTGCAGACCCAGAAGGCGCTGGGCGACTTCGCCACGACGGCCCGCGACATCGGCGCCAGGATCATCGTCTTCAACATTCCCGAGCTGCGGGGCTTCAGGCCCTATCCTTTCGCCGACATCACCGCCAAAGTCCGCGCCGTCGTCGAAGAGGACGGCATGCCGTTCGTCGACCTGCTGCCCACCGTCGAGAACGAGGATCCGGCGAGCCTGTGGGTGACGGTGCCCGACCCGCATCCCAACGGCAAAGCCGAGATCATCTTCGCCAAGGGCATGATCCCGAGCCTGGTGCCGATGCTGGACGAGCTCTGCCGCACCAAGGGCAAGGGCTGCTGACCGCGCCGTAGGGAAGCCGTGAAAGCCCAACGCCTCTTCTGGCCCGTCTACGTTCTGCTGCTCATGGGCGCGGCGCTGGCGGGCAGCGAGGCGATCGCCTCGTTCGTCGTGCCCTCCTGGCCGGCGCGCGACCTGCGGCCGATCGAGGTCACGTCGTCTGGCGACGTCGCCTACAACGACTGGGGCTTGCGCGACCGGCCGCGCACGTTCGAGCGTCCAGCGAACGTGCGCTTCCGCTCTGTCCTGGTCGGCGACAGCTTCCTGGAAGGCGCCTTCCTCAAGGAGCCTCTGGCCGCCCGCGTCGAGCAACGCTTCGCCGCGGCAGGCCAGGCCGACATGGAGGCGATCAATTTCGGCGTCTCGGCGACGGGGCCGCGCCACTACTACTATCGCATCAAGAACGTGGCGCTGGCGTTGAAACCGGACGCCATCGTGCTCGCCGTCTACGCCGGCAACGATTTCGTCTCGACGCCGTTCGGCGGCTGGATGCGCCCGCCGATCGCCGAGCTGCCGCTGCCCTCCCTGCTCGCCGGCCCGGCGCCGCGCACGACCTGGCTCACGGTCAACCGCCTCGGCCTCTCGGAGTTCGGGCGCAACAACAAGGCCATCGACGGCGAATTCGAGAGGCTCAACGAGTGGGTCAACCTGCCGGCCGACGAACGGCTCGACCGGATCACGCAGCACGTCAGGCAGAACTACTATCCGCGGCTCGGCGAAGAGACGATCCGCGAGATCCTGTCGCGTGACGGCAACAGGTTCTGGTCGGCCTTCACCAGGCCGCCGCCCGACCGCGAGTTCCTCGCCGGCTGGCTGCTGTCGGGCATGATCGACTGGGAGACCGGCACCTGGACAATGCCGCGCGATGCCGAGGAAGCCGACCGGCTCGACGGCACGTCGGCGGTCGACGAGACGCTGAGCTGGCTGGTCGCGGCCGACCGGCTGGCCAAGGAGAACCGCGTGCAGCTCGCCGTCGCCCTGATCCCGGTCGGCACGGCCGATCCCGCCTATGTCGACTTCTGGCGGGCATGGCCCAAGTATTTCAGCCCCTCGCTCAGCGCCGACGCCCGCCACCGTCGTCTGGCCGTGAAGCTGCGCCAGACCGCCGTTCCGTTCTTCGATCTGCGCGACGATCTCGGCGGCGTGCCGGGCACCTATCGACTGACCGACGGGCACTGGACGGAACGCGGCACCGAGATCGTGGCCGGCCGTGTCGCGCGCGAACTCTCGAAGATGCGGCGCAATTAGCCGACCGATGACGATTGCCTCCGGCGAATAGCGCCGTATCCTGAGGCCAAACAAGCAATGACCGGAAACGCCCCGACTTTCGCCACGCTGTTCCTGCGGGTCTTCCTGCCGTTCGCGCTGGCCTATTTCCTGTCGTACATCTTCCGCGGCGTGAACGCCGTGATCTTCCCCTATCTCGAGCGCGACATCGGCATCACCGCGGGCGATCTGGGGTTGCTGACCTCGGCCTTCTTCCTGTTCTTCGCCGGCTGCCAGCCGGTGCTGGGCGTCATGCTCGACCGCTACGGGCCGCGCCGCGTGCAGGTCGTGCTGCTGGCGATGGCCGCCGCCGGCTCGGCACTGTTCGGCCTGAGCCTGTCGCTCGGCGAGCTGATCGTGGCGCGCGCGCTGATCGGGCTCGGCTTTGCCGGCGGGCTGATGGCCGCCATCAAGGCGATCACGCTGTGGTATCCGCCCCGGCGCTGGGGCCTGATCACCGGCTTCCACATGATGGCGGGCGGCCTGGGCTCGATGGCGGCGACGCTGCCCGTCGAATGGTCGCTGTCGGTCGTGAGCTGGCAGGGCCTGTTCTTCTGGCTGGCCGGCTTCTGCCTCGCCACGTCGGCGATCCTGTTCGTCGTCGTCCCCGAGCGCGCCGGACCCCGCGCCACCGGCACGCTCGCCGAGCAGTTCCGCATCACCGGCACGGTGCTGACCGACGGCTTCTACTGGCGCATCCAGCCGCTGCTCGCCATCCAGCAGCTCGCCTTCATCGCCTGCATCTCGCTGTGGATCGGGCCGTGGCTGCGCGACGTCGGCGGCTTCGCCGACAAGGAGGTGCGCGCCGACATCCAGCTCTACACCGCGGCCGCCACGACGCTGGGCTTCGCCATGAGCGGCGTGATCGCCAACGCCCTGCACCGGGTCGGCGTCAGCAACTTCGCCTCGGCCGGCCTCATGAGCATCCTGTTCGCCGCCGTCTGCGGCTGGATCGCCTTCGTGCCGGCCTTTCATCCGGCCGCGGCATGGATCGCCTTCGGCTTCCTCGGCGCCTGTCCCATCCAGTACATGCCGCTGATGGTCGCCTCCTTTCCGGCGCACTATGCCGGCCGCGTCAGCACATCGAGCAACCTCGTGGTCTTCTCGGTGATCTTCGCCGGCCAATGGGCGATCGGGAAGATTGTCGATCTGTGGCCGCGCACCGCGGCCGGCTACGCGTCCGACGGCTACACCTGGGCCTTCGGCGCCCTCTTCACTCTGCAACTTGCGGGTCTGGCGTGGCTGCTTCTGTCGCGGGCTCAGCCGATGGCGCGTCCGCATCTCGCCGCGGCAGATTGAGCGCCGACACGAGATCGCGGACCTCCTGACGCGCCGCGACGTGACTGAGGGTCAGCGACGGGCCCTGCCCGCTCCTGGCACCGCCGCGCTTGAGGTCGAGCAGCGTCAGGCCGTTCAGGAACAGCTCCTTGTAGATGACGCGCTCGCTCAGGCCCGCGGCGACGCGAAAGCCGATGCGCCTGGACAGGGCCTCGATCACCGCGCTCATGTCGCGCTTGTTGCGCGCGGCCAGCGACGACAGGCGATTGCGCATCACCACCCAGTCGACCGGCCGGCCGCCCTGCACCGCCCGCAACTGGCGCTGCTTCCACACCGACTCGGCATAGATCGACGGTCGCACGATCTTGAGCGTGTCGGGATCGACGCGCGCCAGCAGGTCGAGGTCGATGAAGCTGTCGTTCAGCGGCGTCAGCAGCGTGTCGGCCCAGGTATGCGCCAGCCGCGACAGATAGGTGTCGCTGCCCGGCGTGTCGATCACGACGAAGTCGACCGCCTCGATGACCTGCTCCAGCGCCGCTTCGAGACGCGCCCGTTCGTCGGCCTGCGCTTCGCTCCGGTCCGGCAATGTCGAGAGCGGCACCGCGGCGTGGATCGGCATAGGCAGGTCGACGTCCTTGCGCTTGGCATAGGCCGCACGGTTCTCGATGTAGCGGCCGAGCGTGCCCTGGCGCGCATCGAGGTCGACCGTGGCGACCTTCATGCCCTCGCCAAGCAGCGCGACCGCGATGTGCAGCGCGGTCGTCGACTTGCCCGAGCCGCCCTTCTCGTTGCCGATCACCAGCACGTGGGCGCGCTCAGGGGCGGACGGGGCCTGCGCCTGGGCGATGCTGGGATTGGGGGCGGGTTGGAAATGTTCACTCATGGTTTTCATGCTCCTCTCCCCCTCGCGGGGGAGAGGAATTTGAGGTGTCGGCCGTCATGCGGGCTTCCGGATCCAGACGGCGGTGTCGTGGAACACCGCGCCGCCGTTGGGCCAGCCGGGATCGGCCGAGGTGAGCGCATTGATGCCCATGCCGGTCTCGAAGTTGCGGTTGGGCCAGATGCCCTCGACCACGACGACGCCCTTCTGCTGACCCGCCCGCGGCTTGCAGCGCACGATGGTCTTGCCGCGCTCGTTGCCGATCTCTAGCCGATCGCCCTCGGCGAAGCCGAGCGCCGCGCATTCCTCGGGATTCATCATCACCATGGGCTGCACCTCGCGCTTCTGGCTGCTCGGCGTCTCGGTGAAGGTCGAGTTGAGGAAGGTGCGCGCGGGGGCCGCGACCATGCGGAAGGGCTTGTCGGCCGTCGCGTTGTCGATGACGTCGAAATGGTCGGGCAAGGTCGGCATCTCCTTGCCGCGCGGACCGTAGGCCGCCCAGTCGGGCTTGAAGCGGAACTTCTTGTCGGGCCAGGCGAAGCCGTCGAGGAAGTGCGAGGTCTCGAAGCCGAGATGGAAGTCTTGGCCGCCCTTGCGCCAGTTGGTCTCGGCGTCCCACATGCCGGACTCGCGCAGCGATTCGTCCATGATCTCCCACGGCGTCATGTCGAAGCCGCGGTGCTTCGCCCCGAGCCGCTTGGCGAGCTCGCTGATCACATAGTGGTTCTCGCGGCACTCGCCCGGCGGCTCGA
>JAEZIF010000041.1 GCA_023416135.1 Pseudomonadota bacterium | reverse complement strand
TCAGGGCAAACAGGTTGGAGGCGTGCTCGGTGTCGCGGAACTGATACGACGTCGTCTGGTAGATCGGCACGGCCACCGCGCCGGTCGAGGGATCGGCACGCCAGCCGGCATGCAGCGAAATCGTTTCGGGATGACGGGACGCGACCATGCGGGGCTCCTTTGCCTCAAGAGGAGGAGCGACTGTTCCAACCGCGGGGGGTGCCGTCAACCGCAGCGATTGCTTGCGGCGGCGGTGACCGAAAAATTCCTTTCGACGAAGTGCGGCCTTTCAGGCGCGCTCATGCCATTCTAAACGGAAAGTGAAGACTTCGGGCAGCCCTACTCCACCGTCATGCCGGACTCGCGCACGATGATCTCGTAGCGCTTGCGTTCAGCCAGGATGAACTCTGCAAAAGCGGCCGGCGTACTGGCGACCTGTCGCCGCCTTGCTGGGCCACAATCGACTTTGCGCCCTTGGTGGCGGCGGCGCGTACCGCCTCGTCGGCGATCTTCTTTACGAGGTCGGGCGGCATGTCCTTCGGGCCGACAAGCCCATACCAGGCGACCGATTGGTAGCCCTTCACGCCGGCCTCATCGACCGTCGGCAGCTCGGGATAGAAGCTGCTGCGCTTTTCCGAGCTCACGGCCAGCGCCCGCATCTTGCCCGTGGTCACGAGGTCCTTGGAGTTGGGCTGGGTGATCATCATGTCGACGTTGCCCGCCATCAGGTCGAGCTGGGCCGGATTGCGCATAGGTAATCGGCGGGGTCGAGCTCCTGGCGAGGGCCAGAAACTCGGGCAGCGTCTGCGCCTTGAGCGCGGGCTTCACCAGCACGAGCTGCGGGAAGGTCGCGATCAGGCTGATCGGCGTGAAATCCGCGGTCCCGTCGTAGGGCAGCTTCTTGTAGATCAGTGGATTGATGGCGTGGCCCATCGCCACGACCGAGAGCGTGTAGCCGTCGCCCGCAGCCTTGGCGACGATCTCGCCCGCCACCACGCCGTTGGCGCCGGCGCGGTTGTCGGCGACCACCGGCTGGCCCCAGGCTTGCGAGAAATGCTGGCCAACGGCGCGCGCCAGAAGGTCGGTCGTGCCGCCCGGCGCGAACGGGATGTGCGCCAGCGCCGCAGCGCCGCGCAAGAAAGTCGAGCGCTTCATTGCAGGTAGTAGCCCGAGGGTGTGCCCTTCACCGTGGTGCGTTCGAGATAGCGGGTCTCGCCCTCCTCGTAGTCGCCGAGCGCAATGTGCATCGTGCAGCGGTTGTCCCACAGCACGATGTCATCCTGCCGCCACTGGTGGCGGTAGACGAACTGCGGCCGCGTGGCGTGCTTCACCAGTTAGTCGATCAGGGGCTTGCTCTCCTCCTCCGTCATGCCGACGAAGCAGGAGACCTTCTCGCCGATATAAAGCGACGTCTTGCCGGTCTCGGGATGGATGCGCACGACCGGCTGGGCGATCGGCGGATTGATCTTGGTCTGCTCCTTCTCGCGCTCGGAGCTGGTGTCCAGAACCTTGCGCCGGCCGGTATGGATGGCATGCAGCGGCTCGATCATCGCCTTCATGCCGTCCGACAGCGTGTCGTAGGCGCGATACATGTTGGTGAACATCGTGTCGCTGCCGACCGGCGGGATGACGATGCCGCGCAGGAGCGAGCCCAGCGACGGCACCAGGGTGAACGACATGTCGGAATGCCACTGCTGACCGGTGTACTTCGAGGCCGAGGGCTTGCCGTCCTGCTCCGGGATGTTGGTGACCAGCAAGAGCTCGGGATAGTCGGGATGGCGTTCGCGCGGCAGATTGTCGTGCCGGTCGAGCTCGCCGAAGCGACGGCTGAAGGCGATGTGCTGCTCGCGCGTAATCTTCTGGTCGCGGAACAGCAGGATGCCGCGCTCAAGGAAGGCGCGATGGATCTGGTCGAACTCGGAGTTGCTGAGCGACTGGGAGAGATCGACGCCTTGTACCTCGGCGCCGAGGGCATGGCTCAGGGGACGGAACGAAAGCGACATGTGGACCCGTTGCCGGCGCTTCCAACGCCAAGGGTATCCTGGAGATCACGGAGGAGGAATTCGACCGCACCATCGCGGTGAACCTGAAGAGCTGCTTCAACTACATCCACGCCGTGGCGCCAGTCATGCTGAAGCAGGAGGCCGGTGGGCGAATCGCCAGCATTCGTCGCTCAATGCGCTCAGCGGCGGCGTCACCAGCGCCGTCAGCAAGCATGCCTATGCAGCCGCCAAGGCCGGCATCCTGGGTCTCACGCGCTCGCTTGCCAAGGAGCTCGGCCCCAAGATCATGATCAACGCGATCTGCCCCGGCGTGATCGAAACCGAGCTCGGCAACAGCCTGACCCGCTCGCCCGGCGAGGAGATGAAAAAGGGCATCGTGCTGAATCGCCTCGGCGCGCCCGCCGACGTCGCCCAGCTCGTGGCCTTCCTCGCCACCTCGGAACCCTGCTTCATCACCGGCCAGCACTTCGTGATCGACGGCTTCCAGTGGAGCTGCTGTCTTGAAGCGCGGACTTCCGAGCAAGCGCTCCGCCGGTTACCGCTTCACGTCGTCCTTGCTGCGGTCGACGATCTCGTACTGCACGTCGATCACCTTGCGGTCCTGACGCTCCGGCGGTCCGGGCACCGGACGGCCAGTGAACAGGCTCCTCAGCCACTGACGCGCCTTGAAGACCAGGATCGCCACCAGGACCGCGGCCGCCACGCCCGCGATCACGGCGAAGCCCAACACCGCGAGCACGACGAAGCCGATCAGGCCAAGAATTGCCTGGAGCCAGACCCGCGCCGGCAGGCGCGCCAGCATTTCCAGGAACTGCTTGCCGTTCATGACACCCAGCGCTTCTCGAAGTCCCACATTCCGGCGACTCTCATCCGTTCATGCATGCCGTCATATTGTGGCGCTTCGATGCCCACGCCAGTGACCTTATCCTCAAGGCAGGACCAGGATTTACGCACGGCTCCCGCAGGAATACCGCCATGCAGCAGGTCACATTCCGTCCGGCTGCTTCCAGCCGGACGGAATACGCCCGCAGGGTTCGCCTACACCGAAACCGGCTTCAGTTCGTTGGAGCCCGCCGACTTGCAGAAGGTCGTGGTCTCGGTGGTGGTCTGGCCGTTGTTGGTGGCGGTGAGCTCGATCGGCCGGCAGGTGCTGCCATCGGCGCGCGTCGTCGCGGGCGCCACCGGT
>JAEZIF010000191.1 GCA_023416135.1 Pseudomonadota bacterium | reverse complement strand
GCCCGGCGGCGAAGCCCTGTCTGGCCGAACGCTGCGCCAAACCAAGGTATGTGCGCCCGATACCTTTGTGATCCGCCAAGTGACCCTGTGAAGGAATAGTCTGTCGTCGTCCCGAACGTCGGAGGTCGAATCCATGCCCGTTGTCGACTATGGAATCGCGCGCGAGGTGCTTGTGAAGGGCGGTCTTGCGGCCTGGCAGCAGCGCGCCGTCACGGCCTACATCGAAGAGCATCTCGCCGAGCCGATATCGCTGGCGACGCTGGCGCAACTGGCTCGCTTGAGTCCGTACTATTTCTGCCGCGCCTTCAAGCGATCGCTTGGCCTGCCGCCGCATCGCTATCACAGCAACCGTCGCATCGAGCATGCCAAGCGCCTGCTGGCCGAGCCCACGCCTTCGGTGACGGATATCGGCCGGATGGTCGGCTACTGCGAAACAAGCTCGTTCACCGCGGCTTTCCACAAGGCGACCGGTATCACGCCGACCACCTATCGCCGAACCCTCAGTTCTTTCGAGACAGCCCCATGACCCGGCCGACCTTGGCCGGCCGCGAGAGGTCCTTGTGCGTTTGCCACAGTTCCTCCAGCCGCGCCGCCACGGGGACCGGCCAGGGCGCCGAGCGGCGGCTGGCGTAGTCGATGTTCATCACGATCGTCTCGTTGGTCGCCGCGAGATAGCCCTGCTCGGCATGGTGCATCTCGTGGAACAGGTGGACCTTCTTGGCGTCGCGCGCGAGGAGCTGCGTCGTGAAGCGCATCGGCGCGCCCTCGCGCATCTCGCGATCGTAGGTGACGTGGGTCTCCAGCACGAAGGTCATCCCGAGCTTGCCGTCGACGTAGCGTCGGCCCAGGCCCATGTTGCGCATGAAGGCACCCGAGGCCTGGTCGAAGGCGGTGACGTAGAAGGCGACGTTCATGTGGCCGTTCCAGTCGACCCATTCGGGCAGCACCTTCGAGGTGTGGGTATCGAGCGGCGCGCGTGTCACCAGTTCGGGCAACTCGTAGGGCAGTGACTCGAGCATACGCTACTTCTTCCTCTTGATACCGATGAGACGGCCGGCCTGCGGTGGCGCCGGCAGGGTCCTGTGCGCGGCGCCGAGCTTGTCGAGCCGCTCGATCGCCCATTCGGGCCATGGCGTCGAGCGACGCGTCTCGAAGTCGATATTCATCAGCATCAGCTCGTTGGTGGCGGCGAGATAGCCCTCGTTGCCGTGGTACATGCAATGGATGTAGTGCAGCCGTTTGGCGTCGTGGTCGAGGATCTGCGTGGTGATACGCAGCGGATCGCCCTCCTTGACCTCGCGGTCGTAGGTGACGTGGGCTTCGAGCACGAAGGTCATGCCGATCTTCTCACGCGTATACTCCCAGCTGCAGCCGAATTGGTTGCACAGCGTGTCGGTCGCCTTGTCGAAGGCCACGACGTAGTAGCCGACGTTCATGTGGCCGTTCCAGTCGATCCAGTCCGGCAGGACGGTGGCGCGATGCTGGTCAAGCGGCGCCGACAGATCGAGTTCGATCATGGGGTAGGGTGGTGATTTCATGCGGGCGGACCGTAGCGAAGCCGCCACCCGCACCGCAAGCTCGTCCGAGCCGCCGCTTTGCGAAAGAAGGCAGCCATGTCCGGGTGGCTGGCCGCACGGCGGCCACGGGCGAGAAGAATCTCGTCGCGTCCTCCCCCGATCAACTTGCCCTGTCCCCGGCGGGCAAAGTCGGGTTTCGCGCGCCTTCGTACCAGCGCGACATCAGCTCGATGGCGATCCAGGTCAGGATCGAGCAGGCCAACAGCACATAGAAGCCGTTGTGCCAGCCGATGTGGTCGACGATCAGGGCGAACAGCGCCGGCGAGAAGGCATTGACCAGCAGGATCGGCGTGGCGATCAGGCCGAGAACGGCGCCGTAGCCTTCGGCGCCGAACATCGCCAGTGGCACGGCGCCGCGCACGATCGTGATCACGCCCTGCGAGGCGCCCAGCAGCAGGGTGAAGGCGACCAGCCGCCACAGCTCGCCCTGCGCCAGCATCAGCAGCACCAGGCAGGGCGGCAGGATGCCGATGGCGATACGCGCCACCGTCATGGCCTTCAGGTTCTTGGCGAAAAAGATCTCGACCAGCCGCCCGCCGAACTGGCCGTGGCCTTTCAGGGAGGCGACCCACACGGCGACCGCGCCGGCCAGTCCGGCCGCCTCGAGCAGGGGCACGAGCTGCAGCGAGATCACGCCGAACACGAAGCCGTTCAGCGACATGATGAGGGCAAAGAGGGCGATGCCGACAAGGCGCTGCCGGCCTTCCAGCGCGGGTCCTTCGGACGGCGACGCGGCGCTCTTCGCCGTCGGCGCTGCCGCTCCTGTTTCGCGTCGGGAAAGGCCGAGCCAGTTCAACGGCAGGCAGATCACGAGATTGATCGCGGCGAACAGCATCAGCGTGCCGCGCCAGCCATAAGCCTCGTTGAGGTAGTGGCCGATCACCCAGAAGACCGTCGAGGCATAGGCGCCGTAGAGCGTGAGATAGGAGATCGCCAGACGCCCGCGACCGGGCACGACCTGCACCAGGGCGGCGAAGGCGGCGTCGTAAAGGCAGCAGCGCATGCCAATGCCCACCACCACCCAGGCCGCGAAATACGTGGCGACGTCGTGGACCTGCGCCAGCGCGAGCAGCCCCAGCGAGACGATCACCGTGCCGGCCGACATGACGATGCGACCGCCCACCCGGTCGATCAGCCGGCCGACCGACGTCGAGATCACGCCCATCGTCACCAGCGCGACGCTGAATCCCAGGAAGATCGTGCTGACGGCCCAGCCGGTCTCCGCCGCGATCGGCTTGGCCAGCACGCCCAGGCAATAGAAGCTGGTGCCCCACGCCGTGATCTGGGTGATGCCGAGCGCGTTGACCGCCATGGCGAACGGGCTGCGCATCGCTCAGCGCTTGCGCTCGGGGATCTCCGACAGGTCGCGGAAGATGCGCTTGCCCAGCCGCTCCCCGGTCGCGACCATGTCGTCGGCTCCCGCCGACGGCCCGCCGATGCGCGGCACGCCGTCGCATTTGCCGACCAGCTCGCGCGCCACGGGATGGAATATCTCGTCGAACACCGCATCGCCGGTCTTCTTCGAGCCGGCATGCTTCAGGAGCGGCAGGGCGAACCATTCGCCGAGCACCGGCAGATGGCCGCGGCGAAACACTTTCAGCGCCGTCTCCTCCATGGCGTCGACGTTGCGCTGGATCAGCGCGGGATCGTCGTTGGTGCCGGAGCGATAGGGCCCGGCGATCAGGATCATGAGCTGTTCGCTCACTGCGGCACCTCCAGCAACTCCTTCGCCACCAGATCGGGGGCGGAAATGATGCAGTTGTGGCCGGCCTCGATCGGCCGATAGCGGATGTGCGGCATCGCCTGGACCCTCTCGTGCATGCCGGCCGACACCGGATAACGCGGCTTGGTGCAGGCGATGTAGGTCATCGGCCGGCCGTTGCCGGCGGGGTTGTTCAGGCGGATCGGCTTGGTGTAGCAGGCCACCGGATGCGGTGTGAGCCGACGGTGCGTCCATGCCGCCAGCTCCGGATCGTCGATGATCAGGCTGCCGATCGGAGCGAAGGGCAGGACCTCGGTACCTTTCACCACCGTCACCAGCTTCTTGCGCTTGGCGACGATCTCACTGGGGATGCGGCCGAAGATCGACTGACCGTCCTGGGCGATCCCGCCGTCGATGATCACCCGGTGTGCAATGCGTTCGGGCCCGCGGTCGGTCACCAGGCTGGCGATCAGGCTGCCGAAGCTGTGGCCGACCAGCACGATGTCTGAAAGATCGTCCCGCTCCAGCGCCGCCACGGTGTCGGCGACGAACACGTCGTTGTCGAGCTCCGGCGACAGCTCGGCCGCGCGCTCGCCGACGCCGCGAAAGGGCAGGGCCCGCGCGTCGTGCCCGGCGGCGTGCAGGCGCTCCAGCACGAATTGCCACGACCAGGCGCCCATCCAGGCGCCGGGCAGACAGAGATATGTCCGTTTCATTGCACCGGTCTTAACCGGCTAGCGCATCAGGGTCGAGAGGTGTGAATTGCGCCGAGCGAGAAAGCGCTCCAGCCGAGGCTCATAGTCGGCGCCGACCGCTCGAGCGATCGACGGCCGCGCCGCGAGCGCCCTGCGCCAGGCGGCGATCCTGGGCCTGCCTCCCAGGATTCTGAAGTCGCCAACACGATCGAACACGTCGAAATAGCGAAACACCGGCCCGAACACCGCATCGACCAGCGAGAATCCGCCGTCGAACCATGGACTCTCTCCCAGATGGTTCTCGATCCGCGCGAACTTCGCCACCAGCGCCTCGGCCTTCGCCGTGAAAGCGGCCTCGTCCTTGGCCGAATAGAAACCGGCGACGTCGTTCAGGACGGCCGACCCGAACTCGATCCAGGCACGGTGCTCGGCGCGCTTCAGGGGATCGGCCGGATGCAGCGGGTGCGGCCGTGTCTCCTCGAGATATTCCAGGATCACGGCGCTTTCGAAGATGGCGCGGTCGTCGACCTTGAGCACCGGCGTCTTGCCGAGTGGCGAGAGGTCGAGGAACCAGGCCGGCTTGTCGGCGAGATCGACATGGACCCGGTCGAACGGCACCGCCTTCTCGGCCAGCGAGATGGCAGCCCGCTGCACGTAGGGGCAGAGGTGATGGCTGACGAGGGTCAGGGAGGGAGACATGGTCTCTCCATATGAATGCAGACGCATATAAATAGATGCAGTTGCATAGAGAATCAAGCGCCGCTAGGTTTCTCTCATGAGCGACAAGCCGGCCGAGGCGACGATCCGGGCATGGGCGCGCCTGATGAAGGCGCAGCACCGGATGCTTGGTTCGGTCGAGGGCGCATTGAAGGCGGCAGGATTGCCGCCGCTCGCCTGGTACGACGTCCTGCTGGAGACCGAACGCGCCGGCAGGGACGGCCTGCGGCCCTTCGAACTCGAGCGGGCCATGCTGCTGGCGCAATACAACCTGTCGCGCCTCGTCGATCGCATCGAAGCCGCCGGCTACGTCGAGCGGCGGCCCTGTGTCGACGACGGGCGCGGCCATCTCGTCGCCATCACCGACGCCGGACGCGCGATGCGCCGGCGCATGTGGCCGGTCTATGCCCGTGCCATCGAGGCCGCGATCGGCCGGCGCCTGTCGGGCAAGCAGGCGGCGACGCTCGGCGAGCTGCTGGGCCGTCTGATCGACGAGCCATCGTGAGGTTCCTGTTCTTCACCGGCGGCTGGACCGTCGGCGGCATGGAAACGGCATTCCTGTCGCTGATGAAGGGCCTCGCCGCGCGCGGGCACCAGCCCACGGCGATCGTCAGCGGCTGGACCGATGGCGAGGTGCCGCGTCTTCTGGACGAGGCGGGCATCCCGCACCACGAGGTGTCGCTCGGCCGGTTCTATGTCACCAATCCGGTCTTCACCTGGCACACGTTGCGCTGCATGCCCGGGGCGCGACGCCAGCTCCGCGCCGTCGCGGCCGACGTGCGGCCGGACTGGGTGATCTCGCCCGACGTCCAGACGCTGCTGCTCTCGGCCTCTATTTTTCGGGCCCGGCGCGCGCTCTTCCTGCAATCGCCGCCCGAGCGGCTGATGCGGCATCGCTGGGCCGGCCGTCTGCTCGACCGCCGGCTCGATCGCCTGCTGTGCTGCTCGCAGTTCGTCGCCGACTGCGCCCTCAGCACACCCGTCGATCGGGCGAAGCTTGCCGTCGTGCTCAACGGCGTGCCGATGCCGGCCACGGCGTCCTTCGTGCAACGGACACCGCCGCGGCTCGCCATCGTCGGCCGCATCGTCGAGCAGAAGCAGCACATGGTGCTGCTCGAGGCTTGCGCGCTCTTGAAGCGGCGTGGCGTCGATTGCCGGCTCGCCATCGTCGGCACGAGAGGCGGCAGCTTCTCCGACGCCGTTGAGGCGCGTATCGCAGCTCTCGGCCTGGCCGAGCAGGTGCATTGGACGGGATATGTTGCCGACCGTGACCGGCTGTACGGCGATATCGACATCCTGGTCGCGCCGGCCGTCGACGAGCCGTTCGGCCTGACGGTCGCGGAAGCGGGAGCCTACGGCCTGCCGGTCGTGGCAGCCCGTTCGGGCGCCTTTCCGGAGATCGTGGAGGACGATCGCACCGGCCTGCTGTTCGCTCCGGGCAATGCAGCCGACCTGGCACGCAACCTCGAGCGCCTCGTGCTCGATGCCGATCTGCGCCGACGCCTGGGATCGGCGGGTCGCGAGCGCGTAGCCTCGACCTTCACGATCGACGCCATGACAGAATTATTCCTGGAAGCTACATCGCGCCGAGATCGGCAATCGCCGCCGTGATCATGCGCGCGCCGATTGCCATCAGCAGAATGTCGTTGGCGAGCCGCACATACTGGTAGCCGGAAGCCGGGAAGCGGCTGGCCGACCGA
This sequence comes from Pseudomonadota bacterium, assembly GCA_023416135.1. Taxonomy (GTDB): domain Bacteria; phylum Pseudomonadota; class Alphaproteobacteria; order Reyranellales; family Reyranellaceae; genus Reyranella. The sequence continues at coordinate 2,376 of JAEZIF010000191.1, read as the reverse complement.
CCACGGCTCGCGATCGGCGACCACGAAGTTGGGCGCCGCCTGTTGGTTGCCGCGCCCACCCTGGCGCCGTCCCTGCCCCTGCCCCTGCCTTGGCCGGGCGCGTTGTCGTTGCCCCTTCCGTGCATGGCCTTGTCCGGGCCGCGGCCAAGGTGGCGACGACGAGGGCAATGAGAATGGGAGAGAGCTTCGAGACACGACTCCTGCCGGCATGCGATAACGGACGCGGGCTGCAAACGTCCCGCCGCAAACGATCGGAGACAGAGAATGACCGACACCAATCGCCGCGTGCTGCTGAAGTCGAGGCCGCAAGGCGAGCCGACGCCGGCCAACTTCGACGTCGTCGATGCGCCGATCCCCGAGCCGAAGGACGGCGAGTATCTGTCTCGCACCATCTGGCTGTCGCTCGATCCCTACATGCGCGGCCGCATGGCCGAGGCGAAGGGCTATGCCGCGAACGTCAATCTCGGCGATGCCATGGTCGGCGGTACGGTCGGGCAGGTGATCAAGTCGAAGAACCCCAGCTTCAAGGAAGGCGACTATGTCGTCGAATACTCGGGCTGGCAGAGCCACGCCGTGTCCAACGGCGCCATGTCGATGAAGCTCGATCCCGACGCCGCACCCCTGTCGGCCGCGCTGTCGGTGCTCGGCATGCCGGGCATGACCGCATGGTGGGGCCTGATGAAGATCGGCAAGCCCAAGGCGGGTGAGACGGTGGTGGTGTCGGCGGCCTCGGGCGCGGTCGGCTCGGTGGTCGGTCAGCTCGCCAAGGCCCATGGCTGCCGGGCCGTCGGCATCGCCGGCGGCAGGGACAAGTGCGACTACGTCGTCGAGGAGCTGGGCTTCGACGCCTGCGTCGACTATCGCGCGGCCGGCGCCGACCTGTTCAAGGAGATCCGCGCCGCCGCGCCCAAGGGCATCGACGTCTATTTCGAGAATGTCGGCGGTGCGGTGCAGGCCGCCGTCGTGCCGCAGCTCAACGACTTCGCGCGCGTGCCGCTGTGCGGGCTGATCGCGCACTACAACGAGATGCAGCCCAGCCCCGGTCCCGACTGGCGCTTGCTGCTGATCAAGCGCGCCACCGTCACCGGCTTCATCGTCTCCGACCATTTCGCCGACATGGACGGCTTCCGGAAGGAAGTCCCGCCGCTGGTGAAGGCGGGCAAGCTCAAGTACCGCGAGGACATCGTGAAGGGCATCGACAATGCCCCCGAAGCCTTCATCGGCCTGCTCAAGGGCAAGAACTTCGGCAAGCTGCTGGTGCAGGTCTCGGACGATCCGACGCGGCGGTAGCCGGCTTTCGGCGAGCGGCTCGCGTCGGACCTCCCATGCGACGAGTCACCGCGGACTCGTAAGGTCGTTCCAACGAAGCTTGGTGGCGTTTGCCACAGAGCCGCCCTTCGGTGGCGCGTATGACGACCGACAGCGAGCCGATGGCCGCTGCAGCCGAGTGCTGTGTGGCAGAAACGTCACGGCATCTGCGGCTTGGCGCCGGCTCCATCTTGGACACAGGGCCGCGCCATGGGGACCGACGTTACCTCCCGTGTAGTGGCGGTGCTTGGGAGCGTGTCATGAGCGACGTAGCGGCAGAGGTCAGGGATATCCTCGTCTTCCATCTCGGAGCCGATGAGCGGCGTCTCACCGACGAAGCGCGGCTGACCGAGGATCTCGGCGCCGACAGCCTCGACGTCGTCGAGATCGTCATGTCCTGCGAGGAACGTTTCGCCATCGCGATCCCCAATCGCGTCGCGACCCGACTGACCACCGTAGGCGATGCGGTTCGCTTCATCGAATCGGAGATGGCCGCCGCTGACATGACGAGGTGATCGGGCCGGGCTAACGTGCCGGCATGACACAGGACAGCAGCACCTACTGGAAGAAATCACGAGTCGAAGTCCGCGCGGCGGGCTTCGATCCCGAGCGCGCCGCCCAGGCGACCGCCGTCGTCACCATCGCCAGCGCCTGGACCAACGCCCATCGTTGCAACAACCGCGTGCGCGCCATCACCGATCTGCTGGTGGACCTGATCGCGACGCGCGGCGGGCAGGGGCTGGTGGTCGGTGCGCCGGCGGTGTCCGACGCGCTCACGCAAGGCACGCCGACAGCGGGCTACAGCCTGCTGTCGCGCGACGTCGCCGCCGACTGCTTCGAGATCGGCCACTACGCCCATCACGGCGATGCGATGATCGTGATCTCGGGCTGCGACAAGACCGGCGCTGCCGCCCTGATGCCGCTGGCCCGTACCAACGCTATCGGCCTGGTGCTCTATCCGGGCACCAGCTCGCCAGGCAAGGTCGACTTCGAGCCGTGGGCCAGGAAGGGCACCAACCTCACCATCATGGACTGGGCCGAGGGCCGCGCCGCCCGCGAGGCCGGCCG
>JAEZIF010000182.1 GCA_023416135.1 Pseudomonadota bacterium | reverse complement strand
GCAATCCAGACTCCCTGCAAGGCCGAGACATGGTCGAGCAGCCGCTCCAAGGCGACGAAACGTATCGGATTGCCGATGATGCGCGCATGCAGTCCGATCGACATCATCTTGGGACGTGACGCGCCTTCGCGATAGAGCACGTCGATGGCATCGCGGATCATCTGCAGCCAGTCGTCTGCCTTGGCCACGTTCCCGCGATAGAACATCTGGTCATTCGTGGCCATGCTGTACGGCACCACGAGGTGCGGCCGTCCGGCGACCTTCATCCAGAAGGGAAGATCGTCGGCGTAGGAGTCCGAATCGTAGAGGAAGCCGCCTTCCTCGGCGAGCAATCGCCGCGTGTTGACGCTGGGCGCATAGCGGCAATACCAGCCGTAGGGTCGACGACCGACCGACTTCTGGAACGATGCTACCGTCTTGGCGATCAGCGCCCTCTCCTCTTCCTCCTCCAGATCGAAATGATTCATCCAGCGCCATCCGTGGCCGGCAATGTCCCAGTCGGTCTTGCGGATCGCCGCAGCGGCAGCCGGATTCGCCTCTATCGCCATGGCACAGCCATAGAGCGTGAGAGGCAGGCCGCGCTCGGTGAAGGCCCGATGGATACGCCAGAAGCCGGCGCGCGCACCGTACTCGAACAGCGATTCTGCGCCGAGGTCGCGGGTTTTGATGCTGCGCGGCGGGCCGGCTTCAGTCAGCGTCGTCTCGCTGAAGGAATCGCCGTTGGCGACCGAGTATTCCGACCCTTCCTCGTAGTTCAGGACGAAGTTGACAGCCAGTCGCGCGTCGCCCGGCCACTGGGCATGCGGCGGCTCGCCACCATATCCGACCAGATCGCGTACATGAGCCATCGTCCCTGCCCCTCCATGCATCGTGATCGCGCAGCGCGCGATCCCGGGCTGGTCACTCCGCCAGGTAACCGCCGTCGACCACGATCGTCGTGCCCATGGTCCAGCGCGCCTCGTCGCTGGCAAGATAGACGACGGCGCCGGCGAGATCTTCCGGCGTGCCGAGCCGGCCGGCTGGGATCCGGTCGACCGTCCATTGCTTCATGGCAGGATCGGCGAAGCGGCGCTCGGTGAAGCCCGTCAGCACCGGCCCCGGCGCGACCGCGTTGACACGGATACCGTGCGACGCGAGGTCGAGCGCCATGCCCATGGTGAGCGACCGCAAGCCGCCCTTGGAGGCGAGATAGGCAGCCTTGTTGCGTACCGCCGCATGGGCAAGCTGGGAGGTGACGAAAACGATGGCGCCGCCCTTCTTGCCTTCGACCATGCGGCGGGCGACGGCCTGTCCGATCACGAAGGGCGCCGTGAGATTGACGCCGAGCACCCGGTCCCAGTCGGCGCGGCTGTGATCGAGAATGCTGGCCGTCGCCGTCGTTCCGGCGCTGTAGACGAACACATCGAGGGCGCCAAAGGCGTCGAGCGGCGCCTTCACCAGGGTTTCCGCCGCCGTCGATGCGGTCACGTCGACTGCCAGAGAGGTGGCGCGCCCACCGGCCTGCGTGATCGATTCGGCCGTCGCAGCGGCCGCGGCGCCGTCGAGATCGGCGCCGCCGCCGCCCGCTCCCTCCTTCGCCAGCAGCCGCGCCCTCGCGCGGCCGATGCCGCCGCCGGCGCCCACGACCAGAGCCGTCTTTCCCTCCAACCGAGCCATCGTCCCACTCCTCGTTGCGACCGGTCAGGCGCGCGCCCGCTCCACGGTCTCTTCTTCGATGCGGTAGTAGGTCTCGAGACCGATCAGACGCTCGATGCCGATCCGAGCCTCGCGCGCCGCCGCGTCGTCGATCCCGGCAAGGCCCGACTGGCGGAAGCGCAGCATGACGTCGCGCACGGCCATGTATTGGGCGATGACGACGCTGATCGCATCCATGCACGCGGCGTAGCCGAACTCGGAGAGCTGCCGGGTGGTGAGGATCGGCCGGCCCGTGCGGTTGCCGGTGCTGTTGACGTAGATCAGCGGTGACTTGCAGTCGCGCGGCGCGCTTGCCGCCTCGTCCAAGGTCTTTGGAAAGATCATGACCATGTCGGCGCCGGCCTCGGCGAAAAGGTTGGCGCGCCGCACGCCTTCGGCGTAGCCGTCGGTCTGCATGGCGTCGGTTCGGGCAATCACGACGAAATTCGGGTCGCGCCGCGCCTTGACGGCGTAGGAGATCTTGGTCGCCATCTCGTCCGCCGGGATGATGTGCTCGCGATACTCCCGATGATAGTGGGCACGCTTGGGGAAGACCTGGTCCTCGATATGGACGGCCGCGACGCCGACATGCTCGAGCTCGCGCACCGTCCGCATCGAATGCATGGGATCGCCAAAACCCGCGCCGCCGTCGACGATCAGCGGCACCTCGATCGCCTGGGTGATTCGCCGCGCCAGCTCCACAACCTCGCTCATGGTGAGCAACGGCTCGGTGATCGTCGTGCCCGCGCCCATCGCATAGCCTCCGAGCGCCACCGCCTCGAACCCCGCCTCCTCGGCGATGCGCGCCGCGAAGGGATCGGGGCAGGACGGCATCAGCAGCAGATCGCCGCGCGCGATCCGCTGCCGAAGGCGGGCGCCATTGCTTCTTTCCATGTCAGCTCGTTCCTCTGCTGTTCGCGGCGCGGCGCCGAACCATCGGCTCCGCGACCTCTTCCATCTGTGCGGCCCGCTGCTGGGGCGTGCGGTACGGCCCTTCGTCGCGCCGCGAGAAATAGACCACCTGCTGGTAGCGATCGGTTCGATAGAGAACCCGCGCGAACTGAAACGGCCGGCCGCTGCGCGCGAAGTGCGTGCGCTCGAGCACCAGCAGCGGTTCGCCGACCTCGACGTCCAACACCTTCGCCACGCCGCGATCCGCGAGGGTCGCCGAGGCGACCTGGCGGCTCCGGAAGGCCGGGATACCGCAATACTCCTCGACCAGCAGAACCAGCGGCCGCTGGTCGAACAGATGGCGCGGCAGGCGCTCCCCGATCTCCTCGGGAAAGTACAGGTTCGAGTAGGCGAACGGCCCTTCCTTGGTCGACCGAGTCGCGCGTACGTTCAGCATGCGGCCGTTCGCCGGTATGTCGAGCACGCCGGCGATGCGGGCATTGCGCGCCGCCGTCACCGTCTGCACCGATTTCACGGCGTAGGCGCCGGAAAAGCCGATATCGATGATGTCCTCGATGCCCCCGATGTTCCACTCGCCTCCATCGGCGCCGCCGCGCTTGAGGAATGTGCCGCGACCGGCCGTGCGCTCGACGATTCCTTCGGCCACCAGGTTCTGCAGCGCAGACCGAACGGTCTGCCGGCTGACGTTGAACTCCAGCACCAGCTCCGCCTCGGTCGGCAGGCTTTCACCGACTCGATAGGCGCCCTCGGCGATACGCTGCCGGAGCGTGTCCAGGATACGGGCATAGATCGGGACGAACGTGCGGGTCATCATCCTCCATCGGCGGCGTGTGGCCCGAGAATTGCCACGGTGGGCGAGCAACGGTCAATTCATTTGTCCGTATAAAAAACGGAATTGTACGTATAAATCGGTTGCGACCCGTTTTGTCGGCACGCTAACGTCGAAGCATACGGCAGGCGATGTCGCCGCTGGATACTTGGAGTCGCGGACATGGATCTGCGCGGAAGCGTCGCCCTCGTGACGGGCGCACAACAGGGCATCGGCCGGGCCGCCGCCGTCGCGCTGGCGCGCGAGGGCGCCGACATCGCCCTCAACTACCTCGATGACGAAAAAGGCGCCGAGACCGGCGCCGAGATCTGCCGCCAAGCGGGACGTCGCGCGATGATCGTGCAGGGCGACGTCGCGCGGCGCGAGGATGCGGGCCGCATGATCGGGGAATGCGTCGCCGGGCTCGGCCGTATCGACATCCTGGTCAACAACGCCGGCGTCTTCCCACGCGTGAAGTTCCTCGACATGACCGATGCCGACTGGGACTACCTGATCGACATCAACCTCAAGGGCGGCTTCCTGTGCGCTCAGGCTGCGGCTCGCCAGATGGTGGCGGAGGGCCACGGCGGCGCCATCGTCAACCTCTCCTCCGGCGCATTGCGCGGCGCGAAGCTTGGCGTGCATTACAGCGCCAGCAAGGGCGGGGTCGTGTCGATGACGCGCGCCATGGCGCTCGAGCTTGCGGCTCACGGGATCCGCGTCAACGCGGTCGCGCCCGGCCTCACCGACACGGCCCAGCCGCGCTACGAGCACAGCGACGATGAACTGCACGCGATGGGCCGCGCCCTGCCGCTCGGCCGCCTCGGCACGCCCGAAGAGATCGCCGACGCCATCGTCTTCCTGGCGTCGCCCAAGGCCCGCTTCATCACCGGCCAGGTGCTGCATGCCAACGGCGGCGGCTACATGCCGTGAGCCGCATCACGTCGAGTTCCAATCACACGAGTGGGGTGTTCACATGAGCAAGAATCGTAAGGTCACGACAATCGGGCGCCGGCAGGCCATCGCCGGGGCGGGCGGCGTCGCCGCGTCGCTGGCGGCCGGCCCCGCCTTCGGCCAGGCGCCGGCGGTGAAGGGCAACAACTCGAAGGTCCTGTTCGGCATCGGCCTCAGCGCGCCGTTCCTCGCCTTCGTGCCCTGGGTCGACAAGGGCATCGCCGCCAAGCACGGCGTCAACGGCGAGTACAAGATCTTCGAGAGCGGTCTGGGCGGCGTCGAGGCCGTCGTCGCGGGCAACGGCCACATCTGCATCGGCAGCGAGGTCAACATGTCCCGCCCGCGCCTGAGCGGCGGCAGCATCGTGTCGGTCGCGCGCAGCCTGGTGGCGCGCCGCGACCAGGGCATCGGCGTCGGCCCGGGCATCGACAAGCCGGCCGACTTCAAGGGCAAGACCTTCGCCTGCATCCGCACCACCGGCGCCGACTACCTGCTGTCGCGCTTCCTCGAGAAGCACAATCTGCGCGAGGGCACGGGACCGGACGAGGTCAAGATCATCACCGTGCAGCCGGCGGAATGGATCCCCGCCATCCAGCGCGGCGATCTCAACGGCTTCTTCGGCTGGGAGCCCTGGCTCTCGAAGCTGCCGCAGATCATCAAGGGCGCCAAGGTCTATGCCTGGGCCAGCGACGACAACCTCTATAACCAGTGGCTGTTCACCGCCTTCCGCGAGGACTGGGCCAAGCAGAATCCGGAGCTCGCCGGCGCCGTCTACAATTCGCTGGCCGAGGCCACCGACTGGACGAACGCCAACAAGGACGAGGCGATCGACATGTGCGCCAAGAAGTTCCGCCTGAACAAGGCCGACTTCGCCCAGCAGGTCGCCGGCGTCGACTGCGTGTTCGACACCAAGAAGGAATACTACGACCGCTACAAGGTGATGCTGACCTGGGCGATCAACAAGGGCTACCTCAAGATCGACAATCTCGACAAGTTCGTGACCGAGGCCTACTACCCCGACATCGCGCGCAAGTACGCGCCGTCGCGCACCGACTTCTAGGTTGGCGCCGGTGGCCCAATCCTACATCGACTTCCGCCAGGTCGACTTCCGGTATGATTCCGGCCTGGGGGCAGCGCCCAACTGGATCCTCAAGGGCCTCGACCTCACGATCGAGCGGGGCGAGTTCTACGTCCTGCTCGGCCCCTCGGGCTGCGGCAAGACCACGGCGCTCAGCCTGCTCGCCGGCTTCGAGCACGCCCATGGCGGCTCGCTCACGGTCGGCGGCGGCCCGGGCACCGCGCCCGGCGTCGACCGGGTGGTGATCTTCCAGGGCGACGATTCTCTCTACGGCTGGCTGACGGCGCAGGAGAACGTCGAGTTCGGCCTGAAGGTCGCGGGCGTGCCGGCGGCCGAGCGGCGGCGCAAGGCCGAGCAGCAGCTCGAGTTCGTCGGGCTGGGCAAGCAGGGCCACAAGTTCCCCTCGCAGCTCTCGGGCGGCATGAAGCAGCGCATCCAGATCGCCCGCGCGCTGGTCTGCGAGAGCCCCATCCTGCTGATGGACGAGCCCTTCGCCGCGCTCGACGCCCAGACACGCGCCATCCTGCAGGACGAGCTGACGACCATCCAGCAGCGGACGGCGAGCACGGTGCTGTTCATCACCCACGATATCGGCGAGGCCATCATCCTGGCCGACCGCGTCGGCATCATGCGCTCCGGCCCCGGCTCGGCCCTCAAGGAGGAGATCGAGATCCCGCTGCCGCGCCCGCGCCGCCGCGGCGATCCCGCCTTCGGCGCGCTCTACGACCGCATCCACGCCGTGCTCTCCGAAGAGGTGACCCGAGTGCTGCGCCGCGAGCAGGCGAGCCAGTGAGCTCGAGCTCGAACGCTCTGGCGCCGGCCACCGGCGCCGCCGACGGCGGCAGCCGGGCGCGGATGGGCAGGGCGATGTTGAAGCGGCTGCGCGGCACGGCCTCGCTGCTGCTGCGCTACGCCGTCGCCGCCGCCGCAATCGGGCTGGCCTGGGAGCTGTTCAGCGTCCGCTTCGACTCACCCGTGCTCTTTCCCGGCCCGGCCAAGACGGCGGCGCGGGCCGTCGAGCTGATCGAGGAGGGACGCCTGCAGGCCGACATCCTCGTCAGCCTGCAGCGCATCCTGATCGGCTTCACCGTCGGCAGCGTGATCGGCGCGCTTGCGGGCCTGGCGATCGGCTCCTCGCGCCTGGTCGGCGATCTCTTCCGGCCGCTGGTCAACTTCTTCCGCTTCATCGCACCCACGGCCTGGATCGCCACGGCCATGGTGTGGTTCGGACTGGGCGAGGCCAGCAAGATCTCGCTGATCATCTATGCCACCGTGTTCGTGGTGCTGCTGAGCTCGATGATCGGCGTCGGCGCGGTCGCGCGGAACAAGATCCGCGCCGCCCGCTGCTTCGGCGCCAGCGACCGGCAGATTTTCTTCCTGGTGACGCTGCCCGGGGCCCTCACCTATGTGCTGACCGGCATGCGCATGGCGCTGATGAACGCCTTCATGACCGTCGTCGCCGCCGAGATGATCGCCGCCGAGGCCGGGCTGGGCTACCTGATCTACAATTCGCGGCAGTGGATGGAGACCGATTCGATCTTCGTCGGCATGCTGACCCTGGGCATCGTCGGGCTGATGGCCGACCGGCTCTTCGTCTTCGTCAGCCGCACCCTGCTGCGCCGCTTCAGCTTCCAGTGACGACAATGAGCGCGACCCGGAAATCCTTCTATCGCGGCGCCGCCAGCATCGTGACGCTCATGGTGCTGTGGGAGGTCGGCGCCCGGCTGTTCCTCGTGCCAGCGGTGCTGCCGGCGCCCAGCCGGATCGCCGCCGAGCTGGTCTCCTACGCGGCGACCGGCAAGCTCGGCCATGACCTGCTGATGAGCGGCCAGCGCGTGCTGGTCGGCTTCGCCATCGGCAGCCTGCTGGGCGCCACGCTCGGCCTGCTGCTGGGCTCGTTCAAGGCTGCGCAGTGGCTGCTCGAGCCGCCGCTGCAGTTCTTCCGCTTCATCCCGCCGATCGCCTGGCTGACGCCGGTCCTGATCTGGTTCGGCATCGGCGAGACCGGCAAGTACGTGCTGATCGCCTACACCACGACCTTCATGGTGATGATCAACACCTATGCCGGCGTGGCCGGCATCCGGCCCAACCAGCTGCGTGCCGCGCGCTGCCTCGGCGCGAGCCGCCTGCAGGCCTTCCGACTGGTCATCATCCCGACCGCGCTGCCGCACATCCTGAACGGCATGCAGATCGGCATGGCCAATTCGCTGCAGACCCTGGTAGTCGCGGAGATGCTGGCGGCCAACGAAGGGCTGGGCTTCCTGATCATCAACAGCCGCATCAGCCTGTCGACGGAGCTCGCCTATGTCGCCATCATCCTGCTCGGCGTCATCGGCTTCCTCGCCGATTCGAGCTTCCGCGCCTTTGCCTCACGTCTAGCCTGGAAATACAAACTTGCCTGAGCAATCGCCCCCCGCGAACACCGTCACGATCGGCGAGGTCGCCGCCTTCGTGACGAGCAAGAACGCCGGTCCCTACAAGCAGACGCTCGACATCGTCTTCTCGACGGCCGCCGACTACGAGCGCTTCGTGGCGCAGGCCGGCCTCGACCGCGAGGCGGTGGCCGCTCTCTACGGCATCCCGCTCGCCGACGTGCTCGACGTCATCCATTTCGCGCCGGCCTTCGCCGTCAAGATCGCGCTGCGCCGGCGCATCACCGCGGGCTCGTCGGGCGATAGCGACGTCTACGGCGCGCAGCAGCACGTTCCCCTCATGCAGCATCGGATCGCATGGTAATGGCCCCCGACAGCCTCACCGTCTTCGCCCCGCAGGGCATGCTGGGCTACGGCATCCCCGAACGGTCCATGCGCCTCGGCATGGAGCGCCGGCCGCACGTCCTGGCCGTCGATGCCGGATCGATCGATCCCGGCCCGCACTATCTCGGCGCCGGCGTGTCCTTCACCAACCGCCGGTCGGTGCGCAAGGATCTCGAGATGATCCTCGAGGCGGCCCACGCCCATCGCATCCCCGTCCTGATCGGCAGCGCCGGCGGGGCGGGTGGCGACGCCCATCTCGACTGGCTGATCGAGATCTACCGCGAGATCTGCCACGAGCGCGGCTACAGCTTCCGCACGGCGCGCATCAGCGCCGAGATCGACCGCGCCTGGCTGCGCCAGCGCCTGGCCGACGGCGCCATCTCGCCGCTCGACCATGACGAGGCGCTGACGCCGGGCCATCTCGAACGGGCAACACGGATCGTCGGCCAGATGGGCTACGAGCCCTTCATGCGGGCCATAGAGGCGGGGGCCGAGGTCGTGATCGCCGGCCGCGCCTTCGATCCGGCGATGATGGGCGCGCACGCCATGCTGAACGGGTTCGACCGCGGGCTCACCGTGCATATGGGCAAGCTGCTGGAATGCGGCGGCGCCGCCTCCTATCCGCGGCACGGCTCGGACGGCCTGCTGGCTACGCTGCGCCGCGATTCCTTCACGGTCGAATCGCCCAACCCGGACCGGGTCTGCACCGTGGCCTCGGTCGCGGCGCATTCGCTCTACGAGCGCGCCAATCCGTACCATATGGAGTTCCCCGGCGGCGCCATCGACCTGCACGCCACCCGCTTCGAGCAGGAGAGCGAGCGGGCTGTGCGCATCTCGGGCACGCGCTACATCGAGGCGCCGCACTACACCATCAAGCTCGAGGGCGTGGAGCGCGTCGGCTATCGCACCATCGCCATCGCGGGCGTGCGCGATCCGATCCTGATCTCGCGCTTCGACGACTATGTCGCCAACATCCGCAGCCGCGTGGCCGAGCGCTATCCCGACGGCTACCGCCTCACCATCCACAGCTACGGCCGCAACGGCGTCATGGGCGCGATCGAGGCGGCGCGGGCCGAGCCGCCGTTCGAGCTCGGCCTGGTGTTCGAGGTCGTCGCCGACGATCCCGAGACCTCGGCGGCGGTGCTGGCGCTGACCCGGTCGGCGGCGCTGCATGTCACGTATCCCGGCCGAAAGGGCATCGCCGGCAATCTCGCCTTTCCGTTCTCTCCATCGGACATAGCCGTCGGCCCGGTCTACGAGTTCACCATCCATCACCTGGTCAAGGCCGAAGATCCGTGCTCGCCCTTCGCCATGGACCTGTTCACGCCCTGATGCTTCCTCTCACCGAACGATAGCCCCATGCCCGACCAGCCGATGTCCGACGCCGCCGCCCGTGACTATGCGAGCCTCTTCAATCCACCCTTCGAACTCGACCGGCGCAACGTCGCGCTGGTGGTGGTCGACATGCAGTATGCCAGCGCCTCGCGCCGCGACGGCCTCGGCGCGCTGCTGAAGGCCAAGGGCCTCGAGGACCGGGGCACTTACCGCTTCGACCGCATCGAGCAGGTGGTGACGCCGACGATTCAGAACCTGCTCGTGGCCTTCAGACGCGCGAAGCTGCCGGTGGTCTATCTCACCGTCGGATCGGAGCTGCCGGACTTCGGCGACATGCTGCCAGGCATGCGCCGCTTCGCCGAGGCGATCGGCAATACCGAGGGGGCCAAGGAGCACCGCATCCTGGACGAGCTGATGCCATTGCCGGGCGAGGCCGTGGTCAACAAGACGACCATGAGTGCGTTTCACTCCTCCGGCTTCGAGCGCCTCGTCCAGGCGATGGGACGCACCCAGCTCTGCTTCACCGGCGTATCGACCAACTCCTGCGTCGAAGGCACGGCGCGCGATGCCGCCGACCGCGGCTTCCAATGCGTCATCGTCGAGGATGGCTGCGGTGCCGCATCGGCAGATCTGCACGACGCCACGTGCCGGAACTTCGCCCGACTCCTCGGCCGCGTGGCGACGGCGCGCGAGGTCGAGAGAGAGCTCGGGATCGACTGACATGGTTGACTAGGTCGTCGAGGAACGAACCCGAATCAGCAGGTTGCCGAGCTTGTCCAGGGTCGCGTGATCGCCCGGCTCGACGACGGTCGTGCAATCGAGCTGCTCCAGGATCGCCGGCCCGTCGAACGCGGCATCGAGCGGCAACTTGTCCCGGCTGTAGATGGGCGTCTGGTGCCAGCCGTCGCTGAACCACACGCGTCGCTCGCCGGCCTGCGCCGCCTTGAGGGTCGACGCACGCTCGCCGGCGGCGAGCACGCCGAGCGGGATCTCCGGCCGCACGCCGATCACGGCGGTATGGAGGTTGACCAGCACCGGCGGGATCTCCGGCAATTCGATGCCGAAGCGGCGGAAGTAGGCGGCGGCAAAAGCCGTGCGCAGCCCCTCGACGCCGATACTTTCATTCTCGACGGCGACCGACAGGATGTGGCTCTGGCCCTGGAACTGCATGTCGGCGGCGAGCACGCGGCGCAGCTCGCGTACCGGCACGCCTTCCTTGACGATGGTCTTGCGACCCACGGAGGCCTGCTCGGCATAGACGGCCGAAATCGTCGCATCGTCGATGGCCGACAGAGGCTTGTTGATGGTGCGCACATAGTCGTGGCGCAGGTCGGCCACGACGCAGCCCAGCGCGTTGGTGATGCCGGGCCGCGCCGGCACCAGCACCGTCGGGATGCCGAGCTCGCGCGCCAGCGCCGTGGCATGCAGCGGCCCGGCGCCGCCGAAGGCGAACAGGGCGAAGTCGCGTGGATCGTGGCCGCGCGACAGCGAGACCAGGCGGATCGCGCCGGCCATGCGGTCGTTGGCGATGCGCAGGATGGCGGCCGCAGCGGCCTCGGCATCGAGGCCGAGGCGCTTGCCGACCTTCTGCTCGATCAGCGCGCGCACGTGGTCGAGGGTCACCGGATGGTCGACGCCCAGCAGCCGGTCGGGATTGAGCCGGCCGAGTACCAGGTTGGCGTCGGTGATGGTGGGCTCGGCGCCGCCGCGACCGTAGCAGATCGGTCCCGGGCGGGCGCCGGCGCTCTCCGGCCCGACGCGCAGCATGCCCGCGGCGTCGACCGTGGCGATCGAGCCGCCCCCGGCGCCGATCGTGTGCACGTCGACCATCGGCACATGGATGGGCATGGCGTATTCCAGCTCGAGCTCGCCCGATACGGTCGGCACGGCGTTCTCGATCAGGCCGACATCGGTCGAGGTGCCGCCCATGTCGTAGGTGATGAGGTTGGGATGGCCCGAGGCGCGGCCGGTATAGGCCGCCGCCATCACGCCCGAGGCCGGACCCGACATCACTGTGTTCACGGCCGACAGCGCGATGAACTGCGACGACGCGGTGCCGCCGTTGCCCTGCATCACCAGGATGTCGCGGTCGAAGCTCTTGCCCAAGAGCTCCAGGCGCAGGCGTGTGAGATAGCGGTCGAGCACGGGCTGCACCGAGGCGTTGACCGCCGCCGTCACGCCGCGCTCGTACTCGCGATACTCCGACAGGATGGCGTGGCCGGCGGTGATGTATCCGTTGGGCCACAGCGCATGGACGATCTCGGCGGCGCGCTTCTCGTGCGCCGGGTTGATGTAGCTGTGCAGGAAATGGATCACGACCGCCTCGCAGCCGAGCGCGATCAGCTTCTTCGCCGCTTCGCCGACCGCCGTCTCGTCGAGCGGCGTCAAGACCTTGCCGTCGGCATCCATGCGCTCGGGCACTTCCAGCCGGACCTCGCGGTCGATCAGCGGCTTGAAGGTGCCACGCAGCCCGTAAGGCTGCGGCCGCGTGCGGCGGCCGAGCTCCAGCACGTCACGGAAGCCTTTGGTGGTTATGAGCCCGACCTTGGCGATCTTGCGCTCGAGCAGCGCGTTGGTGGTCGTGGTCGTGCCGTGCACCAGGGCCTGCACGGCGGCAGGATCGGCGTCAGCGACGGCCAGCGCCGCGATGAAGCCGACGGCCTGGTTGCCGACCGTGGTCGGCACCTTGGCGAGCTTGACGGTATTGGAGCGCGGGTCGACCGCCAGGAGGTCGGTGAAGGTGCCGCCGACGTCGATGCCGACGGTGAGGAAACGCGGGGCCATCTTTTCTACACCGAAAGATACTGTTCGCGGAGGGAAGCGTCGGCCGTCAGCTCGGCCATGGAGCCGCCGAAGCGGATCTGGCCCTTCTCGATGATATAGGCGCGGTCGGCCACCGCCTGGGAGAAATGCAGATTCTGCTCGCTCAGCAGCACGCAGAGCCCCTCGCCCTTCAGCGCGTGGATCGAGCGGGCCATCTGCTCGACGATGATCGGGGCCAGCCCCTCCGACGGCTCGTCGAGCAGCACGCAGCGCGGGTTGCCCATCAGGGTGCGGGCGATCGTCAGCATCTGCTGCTCGCCGCCCGACATGCGCCCACCCGGCCGCTCGCGCATGTTGGCGAGGTTGGGGAAGAGCGCGAACAGCTTGTCCTCGGTCCATGACGGTGCGCCGGGGCGCGGCGGCTGCAGGCCGACGGCGAGGTTCTCCATGACGCTGAGCTCGGTGAAAATGCGGCGGTCTTCCGGCACATAGCCCAGGCCCAGCCGGGCGATGCGATAGGGTTGCAGGCGCTCGATGCGCTGGCCGTCGAACGTCACCTCGCCCTTGGCCGCCGCCACCAGGCCCATGATGGCCTTCATGACTGTCGACTTGCCGGCGCCGTTGCGGCCCAGCAGGGCCACGACCTCGCCGGCCGACGCCTCGAGCGACACGCCGTGCAGGATGTGGGCGCGGCCATAGAAGGCATGGAGGTCCTTCACCGAGAGCATCAGTGCCCGCTCCCGAGATAGACGGCGCGCACGTCGGGATTGGCGCGCACCTCCTGCGGCGTCCCGCCGGCGATGAGCTGGCCGCGATCGAGGACGATGATGCGGTCGGCCTGGCTGAACACCACGTCCATGTCGTGCTCGGTGAACAGCACGGCGATCTTCCGGGCGCGCGCGAGCCGCGCCGCCAGCTCCATCAGGGCGACGCGCTCCCGCGGCGCCATCCCCGCCGTCGGCTCGTCCATCAGCAGCAGGCGCGGCTGGTTGGCGAGCGCCATGGCGAGCTCGACGCGCTTGAGATCGCCGTAGGCCAGCACGCCGCAGGGACGCCCGGCCTGGTCGAGCATGCCGACCTGCGCCAGCAGCGCATCGGCCTCGCTGACGAACGCCGTGCCGAAGCGCGACAACAGCGAGCGCAGGCGTCCAGCGTGAGAGTAGAGCGCCATCTGCACGTTCTCGCGCACCGACAACGAGGCGAAGGTCGCCGTAATCTGGAAGGTGCGGCCGACGCCCAGCCGCCAGATCTGACGCGGCTTCAGGCCAACGATGTCTCGCCCCTCGAGGCGGACGATGCCGCCATCGGGCGCGAGCTGGCCGTTCAGCATATTGAAGCAGGTGCTCTTGCCGGCGCCGTTGGGGCCGATCAGGGCCAGAAGCTCACCGGCATCGACGGCGAAGGAGACGTCGGCCACGGCCTGG
>JAEZIF010000375.1 GCA_023416135.1 Pseudomonadota bacterium | reverse complement strand
AGGGCGGACTCGATATCGTGGCGATGAATGTCGGCAAGCAAATGACGCATCAACTCGTGTACTCGCGCAACGCAAGGACGGACTGACCATGCCCTATCAAGATCTGCGCGCCTTCCTGACCGCCTTGAGAAGCGCCGGTGAGCTCGTGGACATCGCACGGCCGGTCGCCCTCAAGTACGACATCGCCAAAGCCCTTGCCAAGTCGAGTTCCGTCCAGGGCCCGGCGCTGATGTTCACCGAGACGGGCACCGAGTTTCCGCTGGTGGCGGGCATCTACGGCAACCGCAGGCTGGCGCTGCTCGCCTTCGAGGCGACCGAGCAGACGATCCACGACAAGGTGCTCGAGGGGATCAACAACCAGATCGCGCCCGTGGATTTCAAGGGAACGCCGCCCTGCCAGGAGGTCGTGCTGACGGGCGACGCGATCGACGTCACGAAGCTGCCGGTGCCGACCTACAGCCCGAAGGACGGCGGCGCCTATATCACCGCCGGCATCGTCGTCTCGGAGAATCCCGAGACCGGCATTCCCGATATCGGCAACTACCGATTCCAGATTCTCGGTCCGAAGGAGATGGGTGTGTTCTCGGCGTCGAACCATCGCTTCGGCAAGAACATCGCCCACGCGACCGAGATGGGGAAGGAACTGCACGCCGCGGTCGTGATCGGCGTCGATCCGATGACGATGTTCTCCTGCCAGGTCCAGTCGAGCGATGCGACCAACGACTGGTTCGTCGCCGGCGGCCTGCGCGGCGCGCCGGTCGAGCTTGCCAAGGCCGTCAGCAACGACCTCAAGGTTCCGGCGCACGCCGAGATCGTCATCGAGTTCACGGTCGACACGAAGACCCAGAAGATCGAAGGCCCGCTCGGCGAGTACACCGGCTACTACACAGCGGCCTCGCCCAAGCCGGTCGCCCGCATTACCGCCATCACCCACCGCAAGGGCGCTATCTTCCAGGGCCTGCTGACCGGCAAGCCGATCACCGAGAACCACGTCCTGAAGCAGATTCCGTTCGAGACCTCGATCCTGCGCCAGCTCCAGGCCCAGTTCCCGACCATCTCGGACCTCTCGATCAACAGCTCGGGCGGCGTGCAGACCTATGTCGTGATCGCCATCAAGCCGCGCTACGAGGGCGAGGCCCGGCAGGCGATCCTCGCCGCCATGGCGTCCAACCTGCATCCCAAGTGGGTCATCGCCGTCGATCCCGACATCGATATCCGCAACTCGGCCGAGGTCGAGTGGGCGCAGTCGTTCCGCGTCAAGCCGCGCGAGGACGTCTTCGTCGTCGACCGTACCGCCACCGCGCCGCTCGATCCCTACACCGACGGCGGCTACTCCTCGACGGTCGGCATCGACGCCACGCGGCCTTTCGGCGTGGAGTTCCCCGAGGTCTCGGAAGTGCCGGGATGGCGGGAGTTCGACCTGCCTGAAATCATGAAAGGTTAGTCGCTCATGTCGAACAGCGAAGACAACCCATCCGGCCCCTCGCGCCGGTCGGCGATGGCGTCGGGAGCGGCCCTGCTCGGCACGACGCTCCTCGGCGGCATGTCGGCCAATGCCCAGACCGGCGGAACGCCGGCCGCGCCGCCGCCGGCCGATGCGATGCCGCAGGGCTACAACATCCTGTTCGTGCTGGTCGACCAGGAGCACTTCTTTCCCAAGTGGCCGTTCCCGGTGCCGGCGCGAGAGGCGATCAAGAAGAAAGCCGTCACCTTCCTCAATCACCAGGCCGCCTCGTGCGTCTGCTCCTCGGCCCGCTCCGTCGTCTATACCGGGCAGCACATCCAGCACACGGGCATTGCCGACAACCTGAACTACGTCTGGCAGCGCGATCTGCAGACCGGCATCAAGACCGTCGGCCATCGTCTCGGCGAGCTCGGTTACCACGCCGCCTACCAGGGCAAGTGGCACCTGTCGGCCAATCTCGATCTCTCGGCCAAGGCCATCGACGCGCCGCTGAAGGCTTATCGCGAGACCATGGCGTCCTATGGCTTCAAGGACTTCTTCGGCGTCGGCGACCTGATCGACGGCACGCTGGGCGGCTACAGCTATGACGACACGACGCTCGCCTCGGCCATCACCTGGCTCAGGACCGAGGCGGAGACGCTGCGCACCCAGAAGCGGCCCTGGTATCTCGCCGTGAACTTCGTCAATCCGCACGACGTGATGTACTTCAACTCCGACCTGCCGACGGAGAACATCCAGAGCCGCAGCCATGCGATGCCGATCGCGCGCGCCCCGGACGACGAGCTCTACCGCGCGACCTGGGACGCTTCGCCGTTGCCGGCCAGCCGGCACCAGCCGTTCGACAGCCCCGGCCGTCCGGTCGCCCAGAAGATCTACCAGCAGATTCTCGACCTGCAGGTCGGGCAGTGGCCGGACGAGGATCGCCGGTGGCGGGCCTTGCGCGACTATTACTTCAACGCCATCCGCGACTGCGACCGCAAGGTCGAGCTCCTGCTCGATGCGCTGCGCAACAACGGCATGGACAAGAACACCATCGTGATCTTCTCGGCCGATCACGGCGAGCTGGGCGGCCATCACCAGATGCGCGGCAAGGGCACGAACGCCTACTGGCAGCAGAACCATCTGCCGCTGATGATCCATCATCCTGCATTCCCGGGCGGCGTCGAGTGCCCGGCCATCACGTCGCAGCTCGATCTCACGCCGACCATCATCGGCCTGACCGGCAAGGACGCGGCGGCGCGGGCCCGGGCTTCCGAAGGGCTGAAGGGCAGGGACTTCTCGCCCTGGCTGCTCAACCCCGCTCGGGCCGAGCTGCAGTCGATCCGGCCCTCTGCCCTGTACAACTTCGACATGCTGTCCTTCCAGGACCCGAAATGGGCGGCGCTGACCGTCGACACCCGGTCGTATCGCTCGAAGACGCCGCAGGAGCAGGTGGCCATGCTGGCCGGCCATCCGCCGGACTTCCTCAATCGGGTGGCGATCCGCAGCATCTGGGATGGCCGCTATCGTTTCTCGCGGTACTTCTCTCCGGTCCGGTTCAACACCCCGGCGTCGCTGGAGGAGCTTTTCGCGAACAACGACGTCGAGGTCTACGACCGCCGTGACGACCCCGAGGAGATGAACAATCTCGCCGTCGACCCCAAGCGGAATGGCGATCTGATCCTGGCGCTGAACCACGAGGCCAACCGGCGCATCGCCGAGGAGGTCGGCGAGGACAATGGCCATTTCCTGCCGATCCGCGACGGCAAGTGGCAGTTCCCCCCGGCCAGCGAGAGGTAGGCGTTACACGAATCGTCTTCATGGGACCGCGGGCCTCCAGGCCCGCTCATGATCAAGCGCGCATGTGAATGCGCGTAGGCGGGCCTGGAGGCCCGAGCGGCGATGCCAGATGATCGTGCCCCGTTACGTGGTGAAGAAGAAGCTTTTCGACTTTTCGGTTTCAGCCGCCAGGTAGTCGATCGTCGAGCGATGTGGCGGTGGTGGGCGCAGGCTGTCTCGACATCGCGAGCCACGTCGCCGTGATCGACAAGGGGCATGCGTCAGCCGCGCAACCGGTGAGATGGAAGTCGGGAATTGGGCGCTTCCGAAGTGCTGCTTGGCCCCATGCGGAGGACCAATCTTCTGCCATTCCATACTTGTCGCCGGTCAACCAAGCTCGGCAACGAGCCGTGCCAGGTTTGCCTCTGCTCTTGGGCGCGCTTCGCGCAGGCGCTCGCGAATGCGCTCTGCCTCGGGACCATGCGCGCTTGCATCCGCCGAACCAGCACCTGAGCCCGACAAACGGTGCTCCGACACCCAGCGGCGAAGCGCCTTATTGGCTCCCCAGCGCCGACCGCTTCGAAGGTCCGCGAGGGCGAGGTGAAGCCAGTCCAGATCCGAACGTCCTACCTGCATGGGAAGGCACAGTTCGTTCTTTTCCGCTTCGTCATCGTAAGCGCCTTCGATATGGGCGATGAAGGCCGCGCTGAAGCAAATGAGGCCGGCGCGAACCATCTGAATCGTGATCCGGTTTCCATTGAAGACGGGGATAGTGGGGCGGTGGCCAACCGCGCGCGCAGTGCAATCCACATATAATGCATTCGGCGCGCTCTCCGTCGCGCCCTGCTCCAGCAGGATCGCGCCGCGCTCGATCCGCCGCACGTGTCCCTTGCGCACGACATTCCTGATGGTGCGGAGCATCTCTACTTCGGTCGTCGAGATGGTGGCGCCGCGATACATGGTCGGCCGCACGGCCCGATCGATGCGCAGCAACACGCCAGCCCGCTCCAGTCGCTCGAACAGATCAGCGACGGAAGTGGCCAGCGCCGCTGCTTCGAACTGGTGCGCCTGGCCGCCAGCGCTGCGATGAAAGAAAGCCTCGCCCGGCTGAGTCGTATCGCGATTGATGAGCCAGGATTCCCGAGGAACGATCCAGCGAATTTGCTCCGGCTTCGCGCCCATCTGCAACAGCCAGACGCCGACATCCATCGCCGTCTTTCCGCCTCCCAGAATCACAAAGTCTTCGTGCTTGGGCGCCATCTTCGGCAGCGCATTTGGCGTGACGAAGTTCACGGCCGAGGCAATTTCGAAGGATGGCGTGTGAGTCGAGGGGACCGTGGTGTTGAAGTATGTGGCATCCACCAGCTTCCTTCGAAAGGTGATCTCGTGCACTTCACCCGAGAGGCAGGAGCGGAAACGGCCATCTCCCAGATGATCGCACATCGGAAAATAGTGCACTCGACCAGAAGGCAGGAAGCGCTCCCGCATCACCCGTTCGAAATAGCTGGTGACCTCGGCGCCCGAAGCGAGTTCGTAGTACCCCCTGTTGAAGCCGGATTCGTCGATGCGGTTGCCGCCAAGCGCGCGTGAACCAACCCCATAGTAGGCCGAGGGTTGATGGAGGCGCACAAAGGAATAGGCATCGTTCCAGTGCCCGCCCGGCATGTGATGCCGGTCGACAATTGCCATGTCGGCATCCGTCTCGGTCAAAAGCTGATCGGCGAACGCCATGCCGAAAGCGCCGCTACCGATGATGAGATAGTCCGTCGTCAGCATTGGTCTTTCTCCCTGGAGCGGATTCTTCATTTACCGGCAGGATAGAAGAAACCGCCGGGAGATCGACTTCCTGTAAGGCGAACATCTCAGGATAGACCGGACCAGGCAGGAGGAAGGGGAGTTTCAATGCGGGCAATCTTCGTGCAGATTGCGAAGGCCATCGGAATCGTTAGCGGTTTCCAAACAACAATCGGAGGCTGGGCAATAGGGCCGACAGTCTCCACCGACGAGGAAACACGATGACTGTCAAAGACCAAGACGCCACCAGTCCCGGTTCCGACGAAGCCGCGACGGCGGAACCTGCATTTGATCGCCGTGGATTCATGGTCCTGGGCGCCGGCGGCCTGCTGGCAGCCGTGCTGCAGGGCGCGCGCCCGGCCGCAGCGCAAAGCGCCGCGCGGCGCGGCACCCTGGTGATCGCGCTGGATATCAGCGATGCCACCGGCCTCGACCCGGTGCGGGTCTACCAGTATTCCAACCCGCTGCCGACCCATGCCGCCTACGACGGGATGGTCACCTTCGACCCGGGTGATTCAGTCAACCTGAAGCCGGCGCTGGCCACCGAATGGGCCTACCAGCCCGACGGCAAGACAGTGCGGCTGAAGCTGCGTCCCGACGTGAAGTTCGCCTCCGGCAAGCCGATGACCGCCGAGGATGTCCGCTTCTCCTTCACCCGGCAGCTCAACATCAAGGACCAGCCCTGGCAGTACATCTCGCACATCGAGGAGGTGAAGGTCGTCGATCCCCACACGGTGGACATCGTGCTGAAGGATCCCTCGCTGCCGTTGATGACCATCATCGCCACCCCGGCCTTCGGCGTGCTGGAGAAGGAGCAGGTGATCGCTCATGGCGGCACCGATGCGCCGGACGCCAAGGAGAAGGACAAGGCGACCGAATGGCTGAACGAGAATTCGGCCGGCACCGGTCCGTACCGTCTGACCGGCTGGCAGCGCAACCAACAGATCCAGATGGTGAAGAACCCGAACTACTGGAAGGGCGCGCCTGGCTACGAGCGCGTCCTGATCCGTCACATGAGCGAGAGCGCGGCGCAGCTTCTGGCCATCCAGCGCGGCGACGTCGATGTGGCGTTCAATCTCATCCCGGAACAGATCGCTACCTTGAAGGATGATCCCAACATCACGGTCGCCGGCATGACCAGCCTCGACTTCATCTACATGGCCGTGGTCGAGGCGCCGACCAACCCGGCGCTGCAGAACAAGCTGGCACGCCAGGCCATCGGCTACGCCATCGACTACGACGGCATCATCAAGAACCTCATCGGCGGCAACGCCGTCCGCCCCGTGAGCTTCCTGCCCGTCGGGGTCAACGGCTCGACCGAGGAGTTG
>JAEZIF010000271.1 GCA_023416135.1 Pseudomonadota bacterium | reverse complement strand
GCCAAGGCGCTGACGGTGTTCCAGCGAACGCCGTCCTACACGGTGCCGGCCTACAACGCGAAGCTCGATCCCGACTACGTCGCCCGGGTGAAGGCCGACTATCCGGCATTGCGCGCCAAGGCACGCTCGCGGCCGACCGGCTTCTACTTCCCATTCAACGCCCAGCCGGCGCTCGAGGCCACGGCAGAGGAACGACAACGGCATTACGAGGAAGCCTGGGCCAGGGGCGGCCTGCCCTTCCTCGGCGCCTACGGCGACCTGCTGTTCAACAAGCAGGCCAACGATACGATCGCCGACTTCGCGCGCGGCAAGATCCGCAGCATCGTCAAGGATCCCGCGATCGCCGAGCTCCTCTGCCCCGACAACGTCTTCGGCTGCAAGCGGCTCTGCGTCGACACGGACTACTACGCGACCTTCAACAAGCCGCACGTCAAGCTGGTCGACGTGTCGAAGACGCCGATCGAGCGCTTCACCGCCGAGGGCGTCGTGGTCGCCGGCAAGACCTACCCCGCCGACGCCGTGGTCTGCGCCACGGGCTTCGCGGCGATGACCGGCTCGTACGACAAGATCCGCATCACCGGCCGCGGCGGCCTGACGCTCGCCGAGAAATGGGCCGCCGGCCCGCGCACCTATCTCGGCGTCGCTTCGGCGGGCTTCCCCAACCTGTTCATGGTCACCGGCCCCGGCAGCCCCTCGGTGCTGGCCAGCATGATCCAGGCGATCGAGCAGCACGTCGACTGGATGGTCGACATGATGGCGCACATGCGCGACAGCGGCGCCCGCACTTTCGAGCCCAGGGTCGCGAATGAGGATGCCTGGGTCGAACACGTCAACGAGGTGAGCCAGGTGTCGCTGCGCTCGACCTGCAGCTCGTGGTACGTCGGCGCCAACGTGCCCGGCCGGCCGCGCGTGTTCATGCCCTATATCGGCGGCTTTCCGGTCTATGTGCAGAAGTGCAACGAGGTCATGGACACTGGCTATGACGGCTTCGTGCTGGACGGTGCGAAGACCGGCAACGCATCACCCGAGGTGCGGCTCACCAAGCGCTGGCACGTGCCGCTCGACATGGACGTGATCTCGCCCGCGATGCTGGCGGCCAGGCGCGTTCCCGTCGTGTAGATGAAGATTGCGATCCTTGCGGCGGTCATCCTGTCGACGACGGTGGCGTCGGCGAACCAGCCGCAGGCGATCCTCGGCCTGAGCTGAACAAGCCGCTCGGACCGATCTTTCCCGTGACGATCGCCAATGTCGGCTCCGGCATCGCCTCCAGCATCGTGCTGACGACCCACCAGCCCTGCCCGGAAATAGACGTCGCCTACAAGGATGAACGGACGATTCCGTTCGAGTGCAGCACCGTCGTGACCGGTTCGACGCGCATGCGCGTCTGCGTCCTGCGCGCCCTGCCGCAGCCCGGTGAGCGGCTGCAAGTCCGCTATCGATGGATGTCTGCTTGCGGACACGGGCGCGACCGAGGTCCGCGCCGCCTCACCCGACGAGTTGCCGCCGGGCAATCACGTTGTCGATCTGCGCAAGGCCTGCGAACCCTGACACCGCGAATTGTTCCCAGTCTGCGTTGCGTCGGTCGCCCGCGGCCCGCTGTAGTGGTGGCCGCTCTCGTGACTGCTGAAGTAACGATGGTCGTCAGGACCGATAGTCGAATGCCGTCGGAGGATTCCCACGGTCTTGTCGGCAGCCGTTGGAACCAATACGCTCGCTTTCGAGGCCCACCGATGCCGCTCAAATGGGAAATCTTCCACGACCAGAAGCTGGTGCATGTCATCGCCGAGGGGCGCGTGACCCTGCCGGAAATGGAGGAGCACTTCGACGCGCTGGCGGTAGCCGACGTGCTGCAATACGGCAAGCTGTTCGACGCCGCCAAGGCCGATCCGATCTACAGCGACGAGGACGTGTTGGCGATGGGCGCCCGGCTCAGCGCCTACACCGCCACGCTGAAGAGCGGGCCGCTCGCCGTCATCGGCCTCGACGACAAGGCACGCAGCGCCTTCCGCCGATTCGTCAACATATCGCCGGCGAAGCGGCCGGCCCGGATGTTCAAGACGGAAGCCGAGGCACGCGCCTGGCTCGACGAAGTCGCCGGCCAGATCGACGATCAGCGCACCCAGCCGTTTCATACGCCAAGGGAATGAGCGGGCCCGTCATCTGCGTGGCCGCCTCCGCAGGCCCCGAAGTCGTGGGCGCCCGACCTCGCCCGACAGCTTGATTATTCAAGATATTGTCGTCGTATCAGAGGGTCATGCCGAGCGATGCGGATATGCCTCCCAGACCGTTCTTCGATCACGACAACAAGGTCCTGCTGGTCGAATTCACCGACGTTACTGAGCTCGGCCTGCAGCTGCGCGACTGGCCCGAGCTCGGCAACGACCGGCGGGCCATCCGCGGCAAGCCGCGCGTGCTCGTGGCGCCGCTGACCGCTACCTTCTCGTCACTGCGCCTGCACGGCACGTACCAGGCCGCCGGCGACACCGGCACACAGGTCGTGCCCACCCGAGCCCATGCGGAGCGCGCACTGGGGCTGAGGGCCGCTAATTTCGAGTCGCTCGACCTGCCGTAACATGCGGCCTCAGAGGTCGACGCGTTCGTCGGCAAGCGGCTTGCGCTTGGTCATGTTGAAGCGGCCGGAATAGATCGGCCGCTCGCCGGTCGACGGGCCGGGATACTGCACGATCATGATCTCGCCGCCGGTCGTGGTATGGAACTCGCCCTCGAAATGCGGATCGGGATGATAGAGCATCGTGCCCGGCGGACAGAGCCGACCATCGATGGTGAACTCGCCCTTCAGGACCAGCCAGACCTGGGCGAATCCGTGATAGTGCTCGGGATGATGTGCGCCCGGCTCGAGTCGCAGGATGCCGGCGTTGGGCGCGGTCGGCTGCTCGGGCGTGGGATGGAACAGCATCTTGCCGGTCTCGCCCGGCCAGCGAATGGTCTCCCATTCGACCTCGTCGAGATGGCGCACCTGATAGGGCAGATGATCACGCCGCGAGGCCTCGCGCCCGGTCTCGAGGGCGGCATTCGCGATGGCCGTGTCGGGGATGTGCTTGCTCATGGCCTGGCTTTCTCCTTCTCGGTCGTGGTTGCGAGATGCCACCAGTCGGGAACGTCGGCCGCATCGGCCGGACGCGCCACGGTCATCAGCACGTGCGCCTGGCCGCGGCCGGCATTCTCGGCACGATGCGGCAATTGCGAATCGATCAGGATTCCGTCACCCGGCTTCAGCCGATGGGCCACGCCGTCGACATGGAACAGCACCTCGCCCGACAGCACGTAGCAATGCTCCTGGCCGGGATGGGAGACCATGGCCGGCATGCCCTTGGCGCGCGGAAAGACCAGATGAAATACCTCGAGCCGGTCGAGCGGCGCGCCGCCGCCGAGGTGGCGGAAGCGATAGCCGGTGGCGGCAACGTCCTTCAGGCCGCCGGCGGCGCGATGGACGGCCACCCGAGTCCTGGCCGGAGCGCTCGCGCTCTGGAACAGCTCATGCAGCCCGAGCCCCAGCGCCTCGGCGAGCTGGATCAGGTTGGCGATCGAGGCCACCGCCTGCCCGCGCTCGAGCCGGGAGAGAAAGCTTTCCGACAGCCCGGCCTGACGCGCCACCGACGCCAGGGTGACGCCGGCACCGATCCGCGCCGAACGCAGGCGATTGCCGATTTCCCGGGTGGCCGCCGCGACCTTGTCCATGCCTCGAGCATGGCCGGGACTTTCTCCATATGCAAGTCGTCTTTCCCTTTAAGAAAGCCCGCAAATCGGCCGGGATGGGCTACAAGGAACGAGGTTCTTCTTATTGGCTCATGTTCAGGCGATCCGGATGCGCAACACGGCGGCTACGACACGACGGACCTTCCTCGGACAGGCGGCAGCCGGAGGCCTCGCCCTCGTCTCCGGGTCCGCCTGGGCCAACCCGTCCGTCGAATTGCCGCTGCCCGGAGGCCCGCGCGAGCGGGCGCTGACGACGGCCTTTCCGCAGAAAGCCACAATGATCCTGCAGCGCACGCGGCCGCCGTTGCTCGAGACGCCGTTCGAGGTGTTCGACCGCGGCGTCTTCACCCCCAACGACCAGTTCTATGTGCGCTGGCACTGGGCGGTCATCCCGACCGAGATCGATGTCGCGAGCTTCCGCCTTTCGGTGAGCGGCCATGTCGACAAGCCGCTGTCCCTCAGCCTCAAGGACATCGCCGACGGCTTGCCGCGCGTGGAGCTGGCGGCGGTAAACCAGTGCTCGGGCAATTCGCGCGGCTTCTCGCAGCCCTCGGTGCCCGGCGCGCAATGGGCCAACGGCGCCATGGGCAACGCCAAGTGGATGGGCGTCAGCCTGAAGGACGTGCTCGACCGCGCCGACGTCAAGCCGGGCGCCCTGCAGGTTCGGTTTGCCGGGCTCGAACAGCCGGTGGTCGACGGCGCGCCCAAGTTCCTGAAGTCGCTCGCGCTCGACCATGCCCGCGACGGCGAGGTCATGATCGCCTACGCCATGAACGGCGAGCAACTGCCGCTGCTCAACGGCTTTCCGCTGCGGCTGGTCGTGCCCGGCTGGTACTCGACCTACTGGGTGAAGATGCTCGACCGCATCGAAGTGATCGACACGCCCGACGAGAACTTCTGGACCAGGAACGCCTATCTCATTCCCGACACGCCGGGCGCCGACATGACGCCGGGCCAGGCGGGCGTGAAGATGGTGCCGATCAGCCGGATGGTGCCGCGCTCCTTCGTCACCAACCTCGAGGAGGGCACGACGCTCAAGGCCGGCGCGCCGACGACTTTGCGCGGCATCGCCTTCGGCGGAGCGACCGGGGTCAGGGCCGTCGACATTTCGCTCGACGCTGGCGCGAACTGGCAGTCGACGACGCTCGGCCGCGACGAGGGCAAGTATAGCTTCCGCCAATGGCAGACCGAGATCACGCCGTCGGCCGGCCCCGTGTCGGTCATGGTCCGATGCACCAACAGCGACGGCCTCGCCCAGCCCAGGACGATGAACTGGAACCCGGGCGGCTTCATGCACAACGCCATCGAGACCCTTCACCTGACGGCGGCATGAGGCAGCCATGACCATCAATGCCGCTCAAGTCGGGTTTGGCGCCGCCGTGCTGGCGGGCGTGGTGCTGATGATCATCGGCCATCCCGCACCGAAGGAGCCGCCGCCTGCGGCCTCCGCGACAGCGTCGGCCGGGAGCTTCGTCCTGAAGTCGGTGTCGGTCGAGTTGCCGACCAGCGACGTCGCCTTCCCCGGCGGGGCGGCGGCGGACGCGATCAATGCGAACTGCCTCTCCTGCCACTCGGCCGGAATGGTGCTGACCCAGCCCGACTTCGCCAGGGCGACATGGGCTGCCGAAGTCGACAAGATGATCCACGCCTTCAAGGCGCCGATCGACGCTGCCAACGCGACCGCGATCGTCGACTATCTGGCGACGACCAAGGGCGCCCCGTGAAAGACAAGTGAAAGTCCAGGAGTCCATCATGCCCCTTGCCGTCGATGCTCTCGACCACATCGTCATCAACGTGCACGACGTCGACGTCGCTGCCGCCTGGTACCAGCGCGTGCTCGGCATGACGCGAGAGGACTTCGATCCCGGGCCTGGCAAGGTCCGGCGCACCTCGGTGAAGTTCGGCCGCCAGAAGATCAACCTCCGACCGCTCTCGGCCAGCAAGGAGGAGTGGTTCACGGCCGATCACGAGAAGGCCGGCAGCAACGATCTCTGCTTTCTGACCGGCGCATCACCCCGGGCGGTGGCCGAACACCTGCGCGCCTGCGGCGTGGCGATCATCGAAGGCCCTACCGACAAACGCGGCGCCGTGGGCACCATCGTCTCGGTCTATTGCCGCGACCCGGATGGAAGCCTGATCGAGATATCGTCCTACAAGTAGGGCGACGACACGACCCGGGTCGTGCCGGCTCAGCGGGCTCGTCGCGCCAGCAGCCCGCGGATCACCCAGCGGGTGACCCACCAGATGGCCAGCATGAAAATCGGGCCGCTCAGCAGGACCATCGCCAGACCCAGGACCATGCTTCCCTTGGGCCAGTCGACATGGGCCGGCGCGTCGCACCAGGGAGCGAACCAGAAGGCGCAGGCGAGTTGTAGATTGTAGAGCCAGTAGCCCGCCCACATGAGCGAGGCGAGCAGCCACAGACGAACCAGGCCGCGCCGCCAGTTCCAATGCAGGGGATTCCACCAGGGAATGATCGCGTAGCCCTGCTGTCCCGGCCAGAATCCCGTGGTGGGGGCAGGCCGGAACGCACGGCCGCCACCCCGGGGGGATGCCTTGGAAGTCGTCTTTGCCTTGCGTTTCGTCGCCTGCCGACCTGCCACCTCGACCAGTCCTCTTGCTGCCCTCGCTCCTGTCCATCCCCTTATACCTTGAGTGGGGTCTGGCGATGAAGGGTCGCTTGGTCGCTAGTTGGGGCAGCCCCTCGATCCAGGATGCGCCGGGACGGCGTACCGGACGCGCTTACCTGGCGTTCTGTGCCTGGAACAGCTGCTGGGTGACCTGCGCGCAGGCCACGTCCTTGGCGGTGCCGATCACCGGTGTCGGGATCGGGAAAATACGGCCGAGCGAAACCTGCGGCTGGCGAAGCTTGCCCTGCACCATGACCGCGCCGTGCAGGTCCAGCAGGTCGAACTGCTTGGCGTCGGCATCGATCTCGGCCTTGACCGCCTGGGTAACCAACGAGGCCTGACCTTGCACGCGCAGTACCGACTTCTGGGTGTCGAGCAGGGTACGATCGAAGGTGACGGTGCCGTGGTTGAAGTTCAACCGGCCGACGGCGCACTTGATGGGAATGCGGTTGTCGCCGGTGACATAGAGGATCAGCGCGTCGAAAACCTGCAATCCGGCAAGGCTCACCATCAGGCTGGAGACCGAGCCGCCGCCCAGGGCCGCGGCGACATGGCCGTCGGCCGTCGACATGACCTGGGCGAGCGAGCGGCCGGTACCGGCCAGCACGACGCGCCCCTGCACCTTGCCGTAGGTTGCATCGAAGTAGCGCGAATCGCGGAAGAAGTTGCGCAACTCGATGTCGCTCAGCACCAAGCTGGTGCGCACCTTGGGCGTATCCGTCTTGGCGTCGACCACCAGCTCGCCCGCGACCTTGCCGGCGCCGGCACTCTGGCCGCCGCCGAGGAGAATCAACGTCAGCGGCTTGGCCGTAGCCACCCCGTCCTGCACCACGACGCGGAAGGCGAGCGCCTGGACCGGCAGATAGCTCGGCGCGATCACGCGCTTGGCATCGAGCGCCACGTCCATGTTCATGGCGCGCAGCTTCTCGACCTTGACCGGCACGTTGGGGAACAGATCGCCGCTCGCCTCGAGTCGCCGTTGGGTCTGCCGCTGCTGCGGCGAGACGTTGCCGCCGGGCTTGTCGGGCGGTGCGCCGACCAGCGGCGCCAGATCGGCGAAGACGAGCTTCTGCGAAACCAGCTTGGCGGTGAGATGACCGGGCTTGCGCCGCGTATCGACCAGCACGTCGCCGGTGAGATCGCTGTCGCCGACCCGCCACTTGCTCTCGACGAATTTCCAGACGCCGGATTCGCGATGCAGCTTGCCGCTGATGTTGTAGGGCGGCGTCGGCGGGCCGGGGATTCCGAGCAGTGGATAGATGTCGGCGAGATCGTAGCCCGACAGTGCGAGCTGGACGTCGGCGCCGGTCCACTGGAAGGGATCCATCACCGTGCCCCTGGCCTTGAGCTTGGTGGCGCCGAAGGTGACGTCGAGGTCGAGCGGATAGGGCTGATCGGTGTCGCGCAGCATGACGATCGAACCGCCCGTGAAGCGCAGGGCGAGCGGCTGACCTTCGAGCTTGCCCTTGAGTTCGAGCGTCGCCTGCGGCTGCTCGCCGGCGCTGCCGGTCGCGGTGGAGACCGTGCCGTCGAGGTCGAGCTTGCGCTTGGGGTCGCGGTAGCTGAGCTTGCCGTCGGTGATCTCAAGCCGGCCGATCAGCGGAGTCTCGAACCGGTTGTCGGGATCGACGACTTCCTTGGCCACGGCGGCGGCGGCCGGCGCCTCGCCCAGCGCCCAGTTCAGTCGCTCGTTGTCCCCCGTCTCGACGACGATCTCGGGCTTGCGCAGCACCAGGCTGGGCAGCACCAGGTTGCCTCCGAGCAGAGGCCACAGACGGATCTCGAAATCGACCTGGTCGGCCTTGAGCATGTGGGGCTCCTTGGCCCACTCGGCGTTGGCGAACTGAACGCCGCTCAGGTGGACATGCGAGGTGAGGCCCCAGTCGACGGAGATGCCGGCGATCGTGGTCTTGCGACCCGAGAGCGCGCTGGCCTGGCTTTCGACACGGCCGCGGAAGTCGTCCGATGTGACATAAAGGTACACGGTCCCGATCGCGACAACGACCAGGACCAACAAAACTCCGGCCGTCCAGGCCAGAAACCTGAGAAAGCGGGCCATGAACTGGGAAACGGTCCGCTCTCCGGTTTGTTCCGGGCCGGTCCGTTCGTCAGCCACAGCTCGGTCACTCGCCGGGCCGGCCGTCGGCGCGGGACACTGGGGGCATGCCCACGACCCGACGGAGGTTCCTGGCCGCGGCGTCGGCAAGCGCCACGGTCGTTGCCGCCCCCGCCCTCGCCCAGAACAAGGAAACGCAGGCGGCGGGCTTCGAAGAAGCACTGCGCGCCAAGTTCGCCGACGGCGACGTGCTCGACTGGCGCGGCGGCAATGTACGGCTGCGCCGGCCCATCGTGATCGAAGTCACGTCGAACCTGCTCGGGCCGGGGCTCGACCTCAACGGCGCCAAGCTGATCGCCGACTTCAACGACGCCGGCAAGCGCGCCATCACCATCCGCATTCCACCGCGCGCCAAGAACGTCGCCCTGCGCGGCATGAAGATCGTGAACGGCACGATCCTCGCCGCCAGCCCGGCGCAGGACGCGATCGGCCTCGAGTGCCTCACCAACCACAGCTGGCTCTACAGCTGGAAGCTGATGAACCTCGACATCGAGCACTTCGCGCGCGACGGGCTGCATTTCGACGGCAGCGTGTTCGAGGGCGAGTGTCATGCCGTCACCTGCGCCGACAACGGCCGCAACGGCATGACCTTCCGCAACAACGGCTCGATCGGCGACATCGGCATCGTCTCGGCCATCGCCATCTTCGGCGGCCAGATGCGCAAGAACGGCAATGCCGGCATCGAGACGCAGAGCACCATTCCCTACCAGGAGCCGCGCGACCTCAACATCTCGCAGACCTACTTCGTCGAGAACAAGGGGCCGGGCCTGCTCGCCACCGGCGGCTTCTCGATGGCCATGGGCTGCGGCTTCGAGAACAACGGCGGCTGCGGCATCAAGCTCGCCAACGAGGGCCGCCTGTTCGCCTGCCGCGCCAGCACCTACAAGTCGCAGCCCTACCTGGTCGACGCCTTCCTCAACGGCGGCAGCATGCTGCTCGACGGCTGCCGCATCGAGGGCTACGGCGGCTTCGAGGGCAAGATGAAATACGCCAAGATCGGCGGCAAGGGCGCGGTGCTGCTGCGCGCCTCGGGCGACCGTTCCAATGTCGACGTCTCGGGCGACATTGCCGTCAAGGTCGTGTGACTTCCGCTCTTTACTCCTTGCATGATTGCAGAAATTATTCTGCATGGAATTCTCGACCCGGCGTGCCGCCCTGATGGGCCTGTTCGCGATTGTGTTACCGGCAACTGCCTGGGCGCAGGACGTCCAGGTCGTGGACTCCCAACCCAAGGCCCAGGCTGTGATCGGCGAACCGAGCAGCTCGTTCTTCGTGCGGTTCGACCGGCCGATCGACCACATTCATTCGAGCCTGTCGATCTGGCGCGACGGAAAGCTCGTCGAACATCTGCAACCGCGGCTGCAGTCGGAGCCCAACGTGCTGTTCGCCCGGGCGCCGACCCTGCCGCCCGGCCAATACCACCTGCGCTGGACGGTGCGCACCATGGCGGGGGTCAAAGTCATTCAGGGTGACATTCCGTTCACGATAAGGACCCCGTCCTGACCAGCGGCGGCAACCAATTGCCCGGTGAGATCGTTGCGTCATCATCTGTGGCGTATCCCGGGCTCGAGCCGGCGGGATGCCGAGTGAGGGATCCCGATGAAGATCGCCCAGGTTGCGCCTCTCATGGAAAGCGTGCCGCCCCGGTTTTATGGCGGCACCGAGCGCATCGTCTCGTATCTCACCGAGGAACTGGTCGCGCAGGGCCACGACGTGACCCTGTTCGCCAGCGGCGATTCGGCCACGCGTGCGCGCCTAGTGCCGTGCGCCCCCAAGGCGCTGCGGCTGAGCGACGTCAAGGACCCGATCCCCTCTCACTTGATCATGCTCGACGAGGTGCGCCGGCTGGCCTCCTCGTTCGATGTCCTGCACTTCCACGTCGACATGCTGCATTACCCCGTGATCCGCGACTTCGCCTGGCGCACGGTGACGACCCTGCATGGCCGGCTCGACCTCGCGGACTTGCACCCGCTATACAGCACCTTCTGCGAAGCGCCGCTGGTATCGATCTCCGAGAACCAGCGCAGGCCCATGCCGCCAGTGAACTGGGCCGGCCGCATCCATCACGGCCTGCCGCAGAACCTGCTGAAGCCGCTCGCCGCGCGCCGCGGCGACTATCTGGCCTTTCTCGGCCGCATCTCGCCCGAGAAGCGGCCCGACCGCGCGATCGAGATCGCGGCACGCAGCGGGCGCGAGCTTCGCATCGCCGCCAAGATCGACAAGGTCGACCGCGACTACTGGCGCGGGGAGATCGAGCCGCTGGTGCGCCGCCATGCCAATGTTCACTACATCGGCGAAATCGGCGATGCCGAGAAGGCGGAATTCCTCGGCAATGCTTCGGCGCTGTTGTTTCCCATCGACTGGGCCGAGCCGTTCGGCCTGGTCATGATCGAGGCAATGGCTTGCGCCACGCCGGTGATCGCCTGGAACTGCGGCTCGGTGCCCGAGGTCGTCGATTCGGGCGTTACCGGCTTCGTGGTCGACAGCATCGAGGAAGCGGTGTCGGCCGTCAGCCTGATCGGCAACCTCGACCGCCGGCGCATTCGCGAGGTCTTCGACCAGCGCTTCACCGCGGCACGCATGGCCCGCGACTATGTCACGGTCTATCGCCGTCTGCTCGAGAGCGGCAAACCGCGGCCTCGGCAAACCGTCGAGCTAAGCGCCGCCGAATGAGGGACGATACGGCATGAAGAACGCCGGGGAAGTGGCCCATGCCCCCGCTCCCGCCGGCCCCGGCATGCCGGCGGCGCAGTTCGTCATTCCCGCCGCGACATCGCTGCAGGAGCGCCGGCCCCGCACGCTGAAGCACGGCGACAGCTTCGGCGTGTTCGATCCCAACGGCGACGCGGTGGCGGGCCCCGACAGTCCCGAGGGCCTCTATCACCGCGACACGCGGCACCTCTCGCATTTCCTGGTCTTGCTCGATGGCCAGCGGCCGATGCTGCTCAGCTCCACGCTGCGCGACGACAACGCCATGCTGACCTGCGACCTCACCAACCCCGATCTCTACGACACGAAGGGACGGCTGGTGCTGGAGCACGACCTGGTGCATCTGCGCCGCATGCGCTTCCTGTGGCAGGCGGCCTGCCACGAGCGGCTGGCGTTGCGCCACTTCGGCGGCGCGCCGCAACGGCTGCGGCTCGGGCTCAGCTTCGCTGCCGATTTCGCCGACCTGTTCGAGGTCCGTGGCACGCGGCGCGAGCATCATGGCCTGCTACACGCCGGTTCGATCGACAACAGCACCGTGACGCTGGGCTACACCGGCCTCGACGGCCTGACCCGCCGCACGGTCCTGAGCTTTGCCACGCCGCCCGACAAGCTCACCGTCGATGGCGCGCTCTTCGATCTCGTCCTGCAGCCCGGCGAGACCCGACACATCGACCTGACGATTGATTGCGCTGCCGAGGAGACCGTGCAGGACCAGGCACGGCCGGGCTTCCTGCAGGCGCTGCGGCGATCGCGGCGCACGCTGCGGACCTCGGCCTCGCGCGCCGCGACGATCAGCAGCTCCAACACGACGTTCAACGAGGCGATACGCCGGTCGATCTCCGATCTCTACATGCTGGTCACGGACACGCCGGACGGCCCCTATCCCTACGCCGGCATTCCGTGGTTCAGCACGGTGTTCGGGCGCGACGCGCTCATCACCGCGCTGCAGACGCTATGGCTGGATCCGGCGATCGCCCGCGGCGTGCTGCGTCATCTGGCACGCCACCAGGCCGAGACGACCGACGAAGCGGCCGACGCCGAACCAGGCAAGATCCTGCACGAGATGCGGCAGGGCGAGATGGCGCTGCTGGGCGAGGTGCCGTTCCGTCACTATTACGGCAGCATCGATTCCACGCCGCTGTTCGTCATGCTGGCCGGCGCCTATCTCGAACGCACCGACGACATCGAGACCTTACGCCGGCTGTGGCCGAACATCCTGGCGGCGCTGCGCTGGATGGACGAGTCGGGCGATCGCGACGGCGACGGCTTCATCGAGTACGGACGGCGACGCGATACCGGGCTGATCAACCAGGGCTGGAAGGACAGCCACGATTCGATCTTCCACGCCGACGGCACGCTGGCGCACGGGCCGGTCGCCCTGGTCGAGGTCCAGGCCTATGCTTTCGGCGCCTGGCGAGCCGCCGAACTGATCGCGCGCAGGCTGGGAGACGACGATGCCGCCGCTCGCTACGGCGAGCGCGCCAGCCGCCTGCAACAGCGCTTCGACGAGGCCTTCTTCGACAAGACGCTCGGCACCTACGTGCTCGCCCTCGACGGCGACAAGAAGCCTTGCCGTGTACGCGCCTCCAACGCCGGCCACGCCCTGTTCAGCGGCATCGCGCGGCCCGAGCGCGCCCACGCCGTGGTCAAGACGCTGTCGTCGAATGCGTTCTTTTCGGGCTGGGGCGTGCGCACGGTCGCTGTCGGCGAGGCGCGTTACAATCCCATGAGCTATCACAACGGCTCGGTGTGGCCGCACGACAACGCCCTGATCGCGTCGGGCTTCGCGCGCTATGGTTTCCGGCGGGAGGCGGCGCGCCTGTTCGGCGGCCTGTTCGCGGCCTCGGCCTATATCGACCTGCGCCGCCTGCCCGAGCTGTTCTGCGGCTTCCCGCGCGAGCGCGGCCATGGACCGACCTTCTATCCCGTCGCCTGCTCGCCGCAGGCCTGGGCGGCGGCGACGCCGCTGTCGCTGCTGCAATCCTGCCTCGGCCTGCGCTTCGACACGGCGCGCGGCTCAGTGGCGTTCGACGAGCCGATGCTGCCGGATTTCCTGGACAACGTGACGCTGCGCCGACTGTCGCTCGGCGATGCGGCGGTCGACATGGCGCTGCACCGCCGCGGCAGCGACCTCTCGGTCGAGGTCCTGGGCCGCCGTGGCCGGCTGGGCGTCGATCTATCCTGAGGGCATGAGCGGGACGCTGAGCATGGCCGATCCCGCGTGGTGGCACCGCGCCGTTCTCTATCAGATCTACCCGCGATCCCTTCAGGACGGCGACGGCGACGGCGTGGGCGACATCGCCGGTATCCGCCGACGGCTCGATCACCTGGTCGAGCTGGGCGTCGATGCGCTGTGGCTGTCGCCCGTCTTCCCCTCGCCCATGGCCGACTTCGGCTACGACGTGGCAGACTACTGCGATATCGACCCGCTGTTCGGCACACTGGCCGACTTCGACGCCTTGCTCGCCGACTCGCATGCGCGTGGGCTCAAGGTGATCCTCGACCTGGTAGCCAACCACACCTCCGATCGGCATCCCTGGTTCCAGGAAAGCCGTGCTGGGCGCGGCTCGGCAAAGCGCGACTGGTACGTCTGGCGCGAGCCGGCGCCCGACGGCGGGCCGCCCAACAACTGGCTGTCGGAGTTCGGCGGCGGGGCGTGGGAATACGACGCGGCGAGCGGCCAGTACTATCTCCACACCTTCCTCGCGTCGCAGCCCGACCTCAACTGGCGCAATCCCGAAATGCGCGAGGCCATGCACGAGGTCGTGCGTTTCTGGCTGAAGCGCGGCGTCGACGGCTTTCGCGTCGACGCCATCCGCCACCTGATCAAGGACGAGGCGTTCCACGACAATCCCGCCAATCCGGCCTATCGCGACGGCGACCCGCCGGATACGGCGGTCCTGCCGCTCTACACTGCCGACCGACCAGAAGCCCACGACGTCATCGCCGGGCTGCGCGGCGTGACCGACGAGTTTCCCGACCGCCTGCTGATCGGTGAGCTCAACCTGCCGTTCGAGAAGCTGGCGGTCTACTACGGTTACAACCTCGGCGGCCTGCATCTGCCGTTCAACTTCGCTCTCTTGAGTGCGCCGTGGAAGGCGCGACATCTCGCCAGCCTGATCGACCGCTATGAAGCCTCCCTGCCCGAAGGCGGCTGGCCGAACTGGGTGCTGGGCAACCACGACAAGCCGCGCATTGCCTCACGCGTCGGCGACGCTCAGGCCAAGGTGGCGGCGATGCTGCTGCTGACCCTGCGCGGCATGCCGACGCTTTACTACGGCGATGAGATCGGCATGCGGCAGGTCACGATCCCGCCAGACCGTGTGCGCGATCCTTACGAGCTGAACGTGCCGGGACTGGGGCTGGGGCGCGACGGCTGCCGCACGCCCATGCAGTGGGATGCGTCGGACAAGGCGGGCTTCACCACCGGCGATCCGTGGTTGCCGCTGGGCGACGGCCATCGCCGGCTCAATGTCGAGAACCAGCGCGCCGACCGGACATCGCTCTTCACCCTGCACAAGCGGCTGATCGCTCTGCGCCGCGCCCATCCGGCGATTGCCGTGGGCGACTATCGGCCGATGGCGGCAGCCGGCGAGCTGCTGCTCTTCCAGCGCGTGCTGGGCAGCGAGCGCTTCGTCGTGGCGCTCAATCTCGGCGGAGAGCCCTTCGAGATCGACTTCGCGAAAGGCGAAGTGCGCGGCCGCCTCGTTCTCTCCACCCACGGCGATCGCGACGGTGAACCCGTGTCGGCCGCGTTGGCCCTGCGCGACAATGAAGGTGTCGTGATCGAGCTGGGAGGACTATGAGCCCTTCCCCAATCCGCGCACGACGAAGGCGTTGAGCCGGCGCGCGAAAGCCGCCGGATCGGCCGGTACTTCCCCGTCCAGAATATGCGCCTGGTCGAGCAGGAGATTGGCGAGTTCGGCGGCCTCGTCGTTCGGCGCCGCACCGACCGCCTTCACGAGATCGTGGCGCATGTTGAGCTCGAGGATGGGCTTGGCGCCGCTGCCGCGGTTGGCGCGCGCCAGCAGACGCTCGAGCTCGCGATCGCGGCCCATGGCACCGGCAACCAGGCACGCGGCGCTGTCGGTCAGGCGCTGCGAGGCGCGCACGTCGGAGACCTTGTCGCCCAGCGCCTCCTTCACCGCCTTCAGGATGGCCGCGTCATCGTCGCTCGAAGCCTTGTCATCGGCCTGGGCCTTGTCGTCGAGCAGCGGGACCAGGCCGAAATCGACATCGCCCTGGCTCAGCGAGCGCAGCGGCTTGCCCTCGAACTCCTGCGGCATGGCCGTCCAGAAGGCATCGATCGGATCGGTCAGCAGCAGCACTTCGACGCCGCGGGCGCGCGCCGCCTCGAGTTTGGGATTCGACTTCAGGCGTTCGGCGCTTTCGCCGACCAGATAGTAGATCTCCGTCTGGTTGGGCTTGAGATCGGCGACATAGTCCTTGAGCGAGCGCGGCGTGTCGCCGGCTGTCGTCACGAAGCGCGCCAACGCCAGCAGCTGGCCGCGCCGCTCGTGGTCCTCGTACAGGCCTTCCTTGAGAACCGGCCCGAAGGCGCTCCAGATCTTGCTCCAGGTCTCGGGCTCCTTGGCGGCGCAGCTTTCGAGCTCGCCCACCACGCGGCCGGTAAGGCCGTTGCGGATCTGCACCACCTGCGGGTTGTTCTGCAGCATCTCGCGCGAAAGGTTGAGCGGCAGGTCCTCGCTGTCGACGACGCCGCGCACGAAACGCAGCCAGGACGGCAGAAGCTCGGCATCGTCGGTGATGTAGACGCGCCGCACATAGAGTTTTACGCGCCCCTTGCGGCCGGGATCGGCCAGGTCGAAGGGCGGCGTGGTCGGCACGAACAGCAGCACGGCGTAGGCCTGCCGCCCCTCGACCTTGTAGTGCAGCGTGAGCGCAGGCTCGTCGAACGCCATGGCAATCGAGCGATAGGCCTGGGTGTAATCGTCCGCCTTCAGCTCCGATTTCGGCCGCTGCCACAGCGCGCTGGCGGCATTAACCTGCCGCGCCTCACCCTTGTCGTCCAAGAGTTCGATCGGGAACAGGATGTGCTCGGAGTAGGTGTGGATCACCCGTTCGAGCTCGAACGGCTGCAGATAGCGCGCCGCATCGTCCTTCAGGTGCAGAACGATCTCGGTGCCGCGCGGCACGCGCGCCGCCTCCTCCTCGGTGGCCGGCCTCACCTCGAAGCCCGCACCGCCGGCCGACGTCCATACCCAGGTCTCCGG
>JAEZIF010000250.1 GCA_023416135.1 Pseudomonadota bacterium | reverse complement strand
GACGGCGGCGGCGCTGGCCTACGGCTTGGACAAGGGCGCCGAGGGGCTATATGCCGTGTACGACCTGGGCGGCGGCACCTTCGACTTCTCCTTGCTGAAGCTCGAGAAGGGCGTGTTCCAGGTCCTGGCGACCGGCGGGGACACGGCGCTGGGCGGCGACGATTTTGACCGCGCCATCGCCGAGCGCATGCTGGCCGAGCGCGAAAAGGACGGGCTCGCCGACAAGGTTGACGAGGCGGCGGTGAAAACCGCGCTGGCTCTGGCCCGCCACATGAAGGAGCAACTCACCGATCGCGACCAGACATCGGGCCGCCTGGAGCTTTCGGGCGTGCCGTCGTTCCATGCGCTGACGAAGCCGGAATTCGACGCGATGATCGCTGCCCATGTGAAGCGCACGATCGACATCGCGCGCCATGTACTGGGCGACGCCGGCATGACGGCGGGCGAGGTGCAGGGCGTCGTGCTGGTCGGCGGCTCGACGCGCGTACCGTTGGTGCGCGCCGAGGTCGCCAGGATGATCGGCAAACCGCCGCTCACCGACATCGATCCCGACGAGGTCGTGGCGCTGGGCGCGGCGCTGCAGGCCGAGGCGCTGACCAGCGGTGGCGACACGCTGCTGCTCGACGTCACTCCTTTGTCGCTGGGGCTCGAGACCATGGGCGGCATCGTCGAGAAGGTCGTGCCGCGCAACACGCCGATCCCCGTCCAGCTGGCGCAGGATTTCACCACCTACCAGGACGGTCAGACGGCGATGGCGATCCACGTCGTGCAGGGCGAGCGCGAGATGGTGGCCGACTGCCGTAGCCTGGCCCGCTTCGAGCTCATGGGCATCCCGCCGATGACGGCCGGCGCTGCGCGCATTCGCGTCAGCTTCGCCGTCGATGCCGACGGCCTGCTCACCGTGTCGGCCGAGGAGCGCACGACGGGCGTGCAGCAGCGCATCGAAGTGAAGCCGTCCTATGGCCTCAGCCATGACGACATGGCCGACATGCTCTACGACAGCATGGAGAATGCCGAGGCCGACATGACGGCGCGTCTGCTGACCGAGGCCAGGGTCGAAGCCCAACGGAACCTCCTGGCGCTCGACGCCGCCCTGTCCAAGGATGGGGTGCTGCTCGATGCGGCGGAACGCTCGGCCCTCGACCAGGGCCGAGCCCGCTTGGCGGCCGCGATGGCGGGCGAGGACCGTGACGAGATCAATGCCTCGGCCGAGGCGTTGGAAGCGCTCAGCAAGCCGTTCGCCGAGCGGCGCATGGATCGCGGTATCCGCGAGGCGCTGGCGGGCAAGTCCGTTAACGAACTGGAGAGCCGGGTAGGCGAGTGACGATGCCGAAGATGACATTCATTCTGAAGGATGGCTCGCGCAAGGAAGTGGAGGCGCCGCTCGGTCTCAGCGTGCTCGAAATCGCCCATCGCAATCACATCGACATCGAGGGTGCCTGCGAGGGCTCGCTGGCCTGCTCGACCTGCCATGTCGTGGTCGAGAAGGATTGGTTCGACCAACTCGCTCCCGCCAGCGAGGACGAGGAGGACATGCTCGACCTCGCCTTCGGCCTCACCCATACGTCGCGGCTCGGGTGTCAGATCCGCATGACCGAAGCGCTCGACGGGCTGGTGGTCAAGTTGCCCGCGGCGACCCGCAACATGATGGTCGACAAGTAAGACCCCCGGAGAGGTGAGGGAGATGGCGAAGAAGTTGCGCTGGACCGATGTCCAGGACATCGCGATCGAGCTGGAGGAACGCCATCCGGATGTGGACAATGTCAATTTGCGGTTCACGGACCTTCACCGCTGGGTGATGGAACTGCCCGATTTCGAGGACGATCCCAACAGCTCCAACGAGAAGATCCTCGAGGCCATTCAGGCGGCCTGGATCGAAGAACGTGATTAGACTGGCGCCCAAATTCGGTCGAAAATCGATGCGTATACAGCATACGGCCGGGAGGGGTTCATGAGGGACAAGAAGATCCGCTCATTGGTGCTGCCGCTGCTGCTGGCAGCAGGTCTCGGCGCTTGCGCGTCGAACGCTGTGCAACCTGGCATCGTCTATTCGTCGGGCGGTCCCCAGCAGGGCGCCTACGGAGGCGGCCCGTACGGGTCCGGCCCCTACGGCCCCGGACCCTATCAGGCAGGCCCCTACAACAGCGGCGGCCCCTACGGTGGTGCTCAGCGGGTCAGCTCCTCGTACCCGAACCAGGGCGGTTACCCCAACCAAGGCGCTTATCCGAACCAGGGTGCCTATCCGA
Source organism: Pseudomonadota bacterium (assembly GCA_023416135.1). Classification (GTDB taxonomy): domain Bacteria; phylum Pseudomonadota; class Alphaproteobacteria; order Reyranellales; family Reyranellaceae; genus Reyranella. Next base: position 1,792 of record JAEZIF010000250.1, on the reverse strand, counting down.
ATCAAGGTGCCTATCCAAGCTACCCGGCGCAGGGCAGCAACTCGGGCGCCATCGGCGACAGCGGACGCGTCGTCTCGGTCCGGGAAGTTGCGCTTGCCGGGCCCGGTGGCAGCGGCGGCGGCAACGGCCCGCTGATCGGCGGCCTCCTGGGCGCCGGTGCCGGCGCGACGATCGGCGCTATCACCGGCCAGACGCTGGGCGCCGGCATCGTAGGTGCGGTTCTCGGTGTGGTGGGCGGCGCCATCGCCGGCTCCATCGCCGACGGCCATCGCGGCTCGGGCCGCGGAATCGAGGTCACGGTTCAGAAGGACGATGGCCAGCAGGTGACCGTGGCCCAGCCCGACGATGGGGATATCCAGTTGGGCGATCGCGTACAGATCGTGCAGAATCGCCAGGGCGTGGCGCAGGTCGTGCGCCAGAGTGCCCGGAGTGCCGATACGTCGGGCACGTACCAGCCGACGCAGTGAGAGAAGGACGACGACGCATGTTCGGTAAGTGGTTGCTCAGCCTCCTTGTGCCGTTGGCACTCGCGGGCATTCTCGGCGCCTGCGAGAATAGCGGCGCGGTGCAACCGGGCGTCGTCAACACCGCACCGGCCGGCGGCTATCGCGGCGAGTCCGGCCGCGTGATCGCCATCCGCGAGGTGCCGGTCAGAAGGGGCAATACGGGCGTGAGCGACGGCACGCTGATCGGCGGCGGTCTCGGCGCCGCCGGCGGCGCGGCGATCGGCGCCGCCACAACCAACTCGGTGGGTGGCGCGGTGGTCGGCGGACTTCTCGGCGCCGTGGCGGGCGGCATCGCCGGCACCGCGGTCGACCAGAACGCGCCACGCCGCGGCATCGAGGTCACCGTCCAGAAGGACAACGGCCAGCGTGTCACCATCGCCCAGCTTGACGACGGCGACGTGCAGATGGGCGACCGGGTGGCGATCGTCTACAACCGCAACGGCGTGGCCAAAGCCGTGCGCGACACCGGCTACCGACAGGATTAGAGCAGGCCGTGGTCCTTGAGGACCTGTTGCTCATCGCCGGTGACATAGGCGAAGATCTTCGGCTCCTTGCCGGCCGCGACATGCAGCAGGTAAATGTTGTCGAACTCAATTTCGACAGCGTCGCCTGACTTACGGTGATAGCTCGACCACCAGTGCGTGCGCGCGAGCACATGGAAGTCGTCGAGCGGCGTGATCGAGAGGTCGCGGACCTCCATGCGCTGGGTGCCGAGCCGGCGGTAATACCTGTAGCCGCGGGGGATCAATCAGCCGGAACAGCCAGCCGTTCCGGCCGCCGGAGACCTGCGTGGGGTTGTTGCCGACGAAATATCGGGCGAACGCCGCGGCGGCGCCTGAGACGTCGATGGCCGGCGGCTTCTGCAAGGCGGCGTTTCATACGTCCTTGATAAGCCTCGAAGAATCGCCGCACGGCGGGTTCATGGTCCTGCATCGGCTGAGAACGCTCGGGCCGACCTGTTGTTGCCGTCGGCGCGGGCCTATATAGGCCCGGCCATGGCCAGGAACTCCCTCGATATCGACAAGGCGCCGGGCGACACCCGCGTGGTGGTCGCGATGTCGGGCGGCGTCGATTCTTCGGTCACGGCAGCGCTGTTGCGCGAGCAGGGCTACGACGTCGTTGGCGTGACCCTGCAGCTCTACGACCACGGGGCGGCGGTCGGCAGGAAAGGCGCCTGCTGCGCCGGGCAGGATATCCGCGACGCACGGAACGTGGCCGACCGGCTCGGCATCCCGCACTACGTGCTGGACTACGAGAGCCGTTTCCGCGCGGACGTCATCGACACC
>JAEZIF010000239.1 GCA_023416135.1 Pseudomonadota bacterium | reverse complement strand
TCACCCTCGTCCTCGTGGTCGGCGTGCTGATGTTCGAAACCCTGATGCAGGCTTTCGTGCGTCGCCTCGATTCGCAGCTCCAGGGCCGCACGCCGGCCAGCGACATGCCGAAGCTGCCCGACGTCGTCGCCCGCTGCGTGCGCGTCGCCGTGCTGATCGGCGTCGCCGTCACGATCGCCGAAAGCTGGGTCGTCCAGGTCCTGGCGCTCGCCGACGAGGCCCAATGGGACCAGATCACACGCTCGTCCCGCACCGCCGGATTCACGCTGTTCATAGCCTACGTCGTGTGGGAGCTGTTCAAGTCCGCCACCGAACCCTACATGGCGTGCAGGAACAAGACGGCCGCCGAAGCGATCGCCGACGGCGATGCCACGGCGCCGCCTGCCTCGCGCATCAGCACCATGATGCCGCTGCTGCGCGCGACGGGCGCGGTCCTGATCACCATCGTCGCGGTGATGATCGCCCTCGAATCGTTCGGCGTGAACATCACGCCGTTGATCGCCGGCGCCTCGGTGTTCGGCATCGCGATCTCGTTCGGCAGCCAGACGCTGGTGAAGGACATCGTCTCGGGCATCTTCTACCTGTCCGACGACGCCTTCCGCGTCGGCGAGTACATCGATTGCGGCAAGGCCAAGGGGACGGTCGAGGGCTTCACCCTGCGCTCGATCAAGCTGCGCCACCAGAACGGCCAGGTGCACACCATCCCGTTCGGTCAGCTCGGCCAGATCACCAACTTCAGCCGCGACTGGATCACGACGAAGTTCAACCTGCGCTTCGCCCGCGACACCGACATCGAGAAGCTGCGCAAGGCGGCGAAGAAGATCGGCGCCGACATGATGGAAGTTCCGGCGATCAAGGCCGACATCCTCGCCCCCTTCAAGATGCAGGGCGTGGCCGACATCGCCGACAACGCCCTGCTGGTCCGATTCAAGTTCACGGCGAAGCCCGGCAACCCCGCCGCCATCCAGCGCGAGGCGGTGAAGCGCATGTTCAGCGTCTTTCCGGCGATGGGCATCGAGTTCGCCAAGGAAGGGGCGGCCGTCGTCGTGCAAGCCGCCCCGGCCTCGCTGGATCGCATGGCGGCAGAGCCGGCTCCGGCCGCTGCCGACACCAAGGGCACGCCGGCGCTGGCGGCGGCGAGCTGAAACTCGCCATGCTGGCTGGTGTGTAAACCTTGGGAGAAGTCGCATGATCACCGCCATCGTGAACTTCAGGCTTCCCGCCGACATCGATGCGAAGAAGGCCGCCGAGCTGTTCAGGGAATCGGCACCCAAGTACCGCGGCATGAAGGGCCTGGTGCGCAAGTACTACCTGTTCGACGGCAAGAACCGCATAGGCGGCGGCGTCTATCTCTGGAACAGTCGCGCCGATGCCGAGGCGGTCTATACGCCGCAATGGCAGGGCTACATCGCCGAGCGCTACGGTGCGGCTCCCGACATCCGCTACTTTGGCACGGCGGTCGTCGTCGACAACGAGAGCGACAAGATCCTGGCCGAAGCGGCATAGCCGCCGCAGGAACAGCCCTCGATTGTACGCAAGTCGGTCTAAGCCAGAGTCATGTCGATCAAGCCCTGCAACGTGCTGCTGGTATCGCCGAAGTTCCCGCTGAACACGTTTTGGAACAACAAGGCTACCTGCCGGGTCGGTGGCGCGCGGCATTCGGCCGTCCCTCTCGGCCTGTTGACGGTGGCGGCCCTGCTGCCTGTGGAATGGACGTGCCGGCTGGTTGACCGGAACGTCAGTGACGTCACTGAAGCCGACCTCGATTGGGCTGATCTGGTCATGACGGGCGGTATGAACGTCCAGCGCCTCGACTGTCTGGACTTCATCGCCAGGGCGCAGAGTCGGGGCAAGGTCGTGGTTGTCGGCGGCCCGGATGCGACCTCGGAATCACATTTCTATGCCCGGGCAGACTTTGTCGTCGTCGGCGAAGCCGAGGTCGTCATCCAGGAATTCATTGCCGCCTGGGAAGCCGGTCAGCGGCGAGGGACGTTCACCGCGGAGAAGTTCAAGGTCGACGTCACCACGTCTCCGGTGCCGCGTTTCGATCTCGTCCGGCAGAGTGATTATCTGTACTTCGCCACCCAGTTCTCGCGCGGCTGCCCTTTCAATTGCGAGTTCTGCGATATCATCGAACTGTACGGCCGCAATCCACGTGTGAAGACCGTAGCACAGATGTTGGGAGAGCTGGAGGCTCTCTACCGCGCCGGCTACCGCGGCCATGTCGATTTCGTCGACGACAACTTCATTGGAAACAAGAAGGCGGTAAAGGCGTTCCTCCCGCACCTCATCGAATGGCAAAGGGAACACGATTACCCCTTTGCCTTCTCGACCGAAGCATCGATCAACCTTGCCGACGACGACGCGCTGCTTTCCCTCATGCGTGAGGCGCGGTTCTTCGTCGTGTTCGTGGGGCTCGAAAGCCCGGACGGCGATACGCTGGTAGCAGCGCGGAAGAAGCAGAACGCGCGTCGAAGCCTCACCGATAGTGTTCACAAGATCTACCGTGCGGGAATGTTCGTCATCGCGGGCTTCATCGTCGGCTTTGATACCGAGAAAGGCAGCGTCGCCGACGGCATGGTCGAGTGCGTGGAAGACACGGCAATACCGGTCTGCATGGTGGGCCTGCTTACCGCCCTGGCCAATACGCAGCTCACGGCGCGCCTCACGCGAGCGAAGCGCATGTTCCCTGCCCTGTGGCTCATGGACAGGGCAGCTGAACGAGGCGGTGGCGACCAATGCACGCTTGGTCTCAACTTCGAGACGCTGCGGCCGCGACGCGATGTCTATGCGGATTATAAGAGCATCATCGACCGGATCTATGCGCCTGCGGCGTTCTTCGGACGGGTGAGCCGCGTCGCACGCGAACTCCGCTGCTTCTGGCCTGCGCGGCGAGGCAAGCCCCCGCGGCAGATCGCCGGCATTGCTCTGGGCGACTGGGCGGCGTTGATGCGCCTCTTCAAGTGCGTGATCGTCGAGCAGCCCCTGCTGATCGGATACTACATCAAGACGCTTCGGGACTGCGCCCGTGAGAACCCGGGCGCGCTTGAAGCCGTGGCGACGATGTTGGCGTTCTACCTCCATCTCGGACCGTTCTCGCGCACGGTATCGGCGTCCATTGCGAGGCAGATCGACGAACTCGACAATGGATCATGGCGATCTCCCGTCAATTCGATGGAAGCGGCAAGCGAGACAAAGAGGAAGTCTGCGATAGCCTGACGATCTCGGCGAGTGAAGGCGGTGCGGTCGTCGCGGCCTGCCACCTTGCCGAGGCAAAGTGCCGTCGGCCAGCCAATGCGAAGCTGTCACCGACAGGGCTGCTATCTGTTGAGACTGCAAGGCTGACCAGCGGCTTGGCCGGGGGGCGCCGCAAACGCATCGACGCAAGCACTGGCCCGCGGTTCCCGTCGAATGGAAAAGCGCGCTGTGGCGTTGCTGATTACACGGGCACATTCCGTTCGGCTGATTCCAGCCAAACGGAATGTACTCTAACAGGCGGAATCGACGATTTCAGTCTGTGCGCCGCTTCAGCCGGAGAGGCCACATGACGTGGCGCAAGCTCGGGAATAAGGCGTATCGAGTCACCAAGAAATTCGAACTGGTGACGATCAGCTCGCCGCTCTTCGACATGGACTTTCTCAAAGTCGACTACACGGTCGCCGGCCTTGGCGTAACTGGCATGGCGCTTCGCCAGGTCGGCGCCGACATGGACGTGAACAAGATCGAGACCTGGGCCGACCCGACGTTGCCTGCGCAAGGGTGGACCGATACGTGCGGCGAGCCGACCGGCACCGTCAGGGTAATCTTCAAGCCCGAGAACATACAGCCATTCACCATGACCGCTCAGGCGCTCGTCATCCACGAGGGCGTTCACGCCTCGCTGCGGCGTCGGAAGATAGCACCCGGCGGACATCTCGAAGAGGCCGCCGGTTACCTGACGCAGGCTCTGTACTTCGAGCTAAACGGAGAATCGATACTGGAAACTTGGAAACGCGAGCATGAGTGGGAGATGAGCCTGGATTACGTCGACGATCCAGTTCAGGCGGACTCGAAGGCGAGGATCTATGCCGCTGCCGAGAAGGTGATCGATAAGTTCGATCTCGATTCCTCTCCCGGCCTCGCCCTGACCGCAAGCGACGTTGGAGAACTGGTCGGGGCCATCGCCAAGGACCCGGGATATGCAAGGCCGCCGAAGACTGTTTCACCGAAGCCCAAGCCGCACCCAGCGACGGTTATTGAGCGGATCAGGGCACGCCGTGCGCAGCGGCGCGCAAGATGGGGCCACTGAGACTCGTTTCGCGTCGTTTCCGGTGAAGCTGGCGAAAGCGCGGCGTAGCCAGTAACCATCTCAATCGGTCGAAGGACGCACCGCGCTTGTTCCGGCGGCCGACCTGGCCACCACTTCGAGAACTGCGCGGCTACGTCGAGGTTGCAGTCCGGCTCCTTTCGGCTGGGGCAAATGTCGAGCACGCCGGACACTAAGGGAAAAACCGCCCTGGTGCGGGCGGCGGAAAATCATCGTGTCAGGGTGGCGGATCACCTCATTAGGGCCGGCGCCGATCCCAATCACGCCGACAGCCGCGGCAAGACGGCCCTGATGCGAGCCGTTCTGGGTGACGATGGACGAAGCATTGACCGACTGTTGGACGCCCGCGCCGACGTCAACCAAACGGATGGACCACTCTGATTTGCGCGGCGACCGGCGATGTAACGTTAGACCCGGCGTTGAACGCCGTGGCAATGGCAGTTCGCCAGCCGCTAAGCAAGGGCGGTGTCACCTATCGCCTTTGGGGGCATCAACGCGCCCGAGCTCGAGCTGGTGAGCGAGGGACCCGTGCGTCGCCGGCTGTCGCTCGCCCTGCATTTATCCCCGCTGTCCGATAATGCGCAGGCGCAAGACGTAAAACCTGCCCCAGCCGATGCCGACGAGTGCGGCGATCAGCGAGCCCAACAGTACGCCAAACTTGGCTGCGCCCAAGAGATTGGGATCGGCGAAGGCCAACATCGAGACGAAGATGGACATGGTGAAGCCAATGCCCGCCAGCAGGCCGATCAGGCATATCCCACCCCAGGAAACCCCAGGCGGTAAACGGCACCATCCCATGCGCACGGTGAGCCATGAGACACCGATTATGCCGAGCGGCTTACCCATGACCAGGGCAATGGCAATGCCAAGCAGCACGAATTGTGCGCCCCCAACGGTCATATCCACGCCGCGCAGGCTTACGCCGGCATTGGCCAACGCGAACAAAGGCATGATGGCGTAGGCGACCCAGAGGTGAAGCGACCTGTGAATCCGCACGACCGGCGGCAGCATCTCGCGCTGGGCCACGCGAAGCCGACGCAATGGCTGAGCCAGGCGATGCAGGTCCTTTGGGAGGTCGCCCCGCTGCAACTCTTCGACCGCCTGGGACGCCAGGTCAGCCGGCGGCGCGGCCATCCGCATGGATCGCACGGGCGTCAGCAGCCCTAGCACGACGCCGGCCAGGGTCGGGTGGGCGCCCGTCATCATGATGCCGATCCAGATCGCCCCTCCGGGAAGCAGGTAGGCATAGGCCGCGCCGACACCGATCCGATGAAGCCCCAGCACTGACAGGACCCCCAGGAAAACGATCAGGAAGCCGGTGGGGTCGAGGCCGCCCGAGTAGAAAAGGGCGATGATCAGGACAGCTATGACGTCGTCGATGATGGCCAGTGCCAACAACAGGACGCGGACATTGGCAGGGATCGAACGGCCCAGCAGGGCAAGCACACCGACCGCGAAGGCGATGTCGGTCGCCGTCGGCACCGCCCAGCCCTGGCTTCGGACCGCATCGCCGTTCAGCACCAGATAGATCACGGCTGGCATCACGACGCCCCCTAGGGCCGCTGCGACAGGAAGTGCCGCCTGACTCGCCGCGCTCAGCGCGCCGTCATGAATCTCGCGCCTGATCTCCATGCCGACGGCTAGGAAGAAAACGGTCATCAGCACGTCGTTTACCCAGAAGTGCAGCGACCGCGAGAAAACGAGGTCTCCGATCCCAATTGTGACCGGCACGTGCCAAAGAGCGTGGTAGCTTTCGGCGAAGGGGGAGTTCGCCAGTATCAGGGCGAGGGCGGCAGCCATCAGCAGCGCGATACCGCCCACTACCTCGATCTGAAGGAAGCGCTCCAGCTTGTCGAACGTCCGCTCGGCCAAGCGTTGGGCGCGCGGCAGCGCAAGATTGTCGGGGCATCGGGCCATGGGCGCATGCACTCCGCGTGGCGGCCCGACCAGCGCATTGCAACCTGCCTCGCCACCCAATGCAGCGGACACCCAGAAGGGGTATTAGCCTCGGGCGCGTCTAATGGGCAACCGTTTTCGACGGTCGCAAACCACCGTTGATCGCACGCACTGCAGCGCGCCCGCATGCCGCACCGCGCTGGCAACGCCACGCCCCTGCTGCGGTAGAACAGCGCCACATCTTTGTTCAGTGCACAGCTTCGACGCCGATGAGCGATGGGTACAACGAGCCGGTTGTTTAATGCGCTCGGTGCAGTCAGTACGCAGCCGGGGTCCGGCCGCCTTGGCGCGAGACTCGGCTGGTAAGGACGGCATGTGGGCCGCTCGCGGGCCAAGCCTAAAGTGCGGTCGTCTTTCCCTTGAACGTACAGAGGTCATTCACCACGCACTTCGGACACTCCGGCGTGCGTGCCTTGCAGGTATAGCGACCGTGCAGGATCAGCCAGTGATGCGCATGCAGCCGGTATTCCTCGGGCACGCGCTTCAACAGCTTTAGTTCGACCTCGAGCGGGTTCTTGCCCGGCGCGAGGCCGGTCCGGTTGCCGACGCGGAAGATGTGGGTGTCGACGGCGATGGTCGCCTCGCCGAAGGCCACGTTCATCACCACGTTCGCGGTCTTGCGGCCGACGCCGGGCAGCGCCTGCAGCTCCTCGTGCGTGTGCGGCACCTCGCCGCCGTGGCGCTCGATCAGCAACTTCGACAGCGCGATCACGTTCTTGGCCTTCATGCGGAACAGGCCGATGGTCTTGATGTAGCCGATCAGCTTCCTCTCGCCCAAGGCCACCATCTGCTGCGGCGTCTTGACGATCTGGAACAATGGCGTCGTGGCGCGGTTGACGCCGGCATCGGTCGCCTGCGCCGACAGCACCACGGCGACCAGCAGTTGATAGACGTTGTCGTATTCCAGCTCTGTCTCGGGTTCCGGTATCGCCTTCTTGAGGCGGGCGAAGAATTCTGGGATGACGGCTTGCTTCATCAGGGCCATACAGGTTTCTAGCATGACTGAAACGCCAGTCCCTGCAGCCGACGCCCCGGCGGTCCATTTCGCGACCTCGCTGGTGCCGCATCGCAGCCTGTCGCCCAGCGGCTTCCGCTGGCTGATCCGCGGGGCCATCGCCGCCAACCTGGCGATCGGCCTGCCGATGCTGATTCTGGGCGCCTGGCCGGTGATGGGCTTCATGGGCCTCGACATCTGGCTGCTCTGGTTCCTGTTCAATCGCAGCTATCTCGATGCCCGGCGCAGCGAGACCCTGGTGCTGACCGACCGCGAGCTGATCATCGACCGCGTGGCGCCCGACGGCGAGCGCGAGCAGCATCGGTTCGATGCCTACTGGCTGCGCGTCGAGCTTTTCGGCGAGGCCGAGCGGCTGGTCGTGAGCTCGCGCGGCAATCGGACGGTGGTCGGCCGCTTCCTGGCGCCGGCCGAGCGCGAGCGCGTTGCCGAGCAACTCAAGGCCGCCTTGGCCGAGATGCGCGCCCCGCGCTACGAGCACAGGTGGGACGAGTAGCCGGCCACGACCGGACGGTGGCGTGAAGGCAGTGCTGGCACTCGACGCTGGCGACACAACGAATGGCGTGATCGCCGGTGGGGCCCGCCAGAAGTGGGCCTCTATGGCACGAAAAAACTCCTGAAAACGAAACAGGCCGTCTCGGACTGAAGTTATTGACTGATCGGTACTTAAGTTATACAGTCGCTGCGTTGCGCTGCATCGCAGCGTTCCCGCTCTTTGCAATGTTTATCCGAGACCAGAAGGCCGACACTCCAGTGGCGCGTCACGGGACCGCGGGTCTCCAGGCCCGCTTACGCGCATACACATGCGCGCCTGATCCTGATGCGGACCTGGAGGTTCATGCTCGGCCTTCGCCACGAGGGCGATTCCGGTAGCGCAAATAGCGTAACTGTCTGAATTCGGCGGGCGGCCCTACAGATAGCGGGCGGGGCCATTGCAAGCCACTACGCGGGGACTTCCCGAAAGGGCGGAAAGGGCGCTAACCCCCGCCCGCAATGTCGCGCTTCTAGAGGCCGAGCACATCCTTCATCCCGTAGAGCCCCGGTTTCTTGCCGGCGAGCCATTGCGCCGCGCGCACCGCGCCCGCGGCATAGGTCTCGCGGCTGAACGAGCGATGGCTGAGCTCCAGCCGCTCGCCGGCGGCGGCGAACATCACCGTGTGCACGCCGACCTCCTCGCCGCCGCGCAGGGTGGCAAAGCCGATCTCGCCGGACGGGCGTGCGCCGGTATGGCCGTCACGGCTCTTGCGCCAGACATCCTCCAGCTCGACCTGGCGGCCGGTGGCGGCGGCACGGCCCAGCGCCAGCGCCGTACCTGACGGCGCATCGATCTTGTGGCGATGGTGCATTTCCAGAACCTCGATGTCGTAGCCGGGATCGAGCATCGAGGCGGTCTTCTCGACCAGGGCCAGCAGGATGTTGACACCAAGCGCCATGTTGGCCGCCCACATGATCGGCACCTTCTTGGCCGCCTCGTGGATCAGCGCGGTCTGCGCCGGATCGAGACCGGTCGTGCCGATCACCATGGCGACGCCCTTCTCGGCCGCGATCCTGGCGTGGGCCACCGTGGCCGCCGGCACGGTGAAGTCGATCACCGTGTTCGCGGCGCCGATCGCCGCGGCGCTGTCGCCGCTGATCTTCACGCCGCAGGCCTCCAGGCCCGCGACCTCGCCGGCGTCGCGGCCGATGGCGTTGCTGTTGGGCGATTCGCTGGCGCCTGCCAGGCTCATGCCTTCGGTGGCTGCGATGCGGCGGACCAGCATCTGACCCATGCGCCCGGCGGCGCCGACAACGGCGATCTTCATGGCGTTCCCCTGAACTCGATCGGGCTAGATTAACGCACTCATCGGGGGCCGAATATGCTGTTCATGGTTATCGAAAAGTTCAGGAATCAGAATGGAAAGGCGGTCTATCGCAAGCTGCGCGACGCCGGCCGCGGCCTGCCCGACGGGCTGACGTTCGTGGCGAGCTACGTCAGCGCTGATCTCGGTCGCTGCTTCCAGCTCATGGAGGCCGACGACGTCACCCTGTTCCAGCGCTGGATCGCCGACTGGCAGGAGGTCGTCGAGTTCGAGGTCGTGCCGGTTGTCGAAGGCAAGATTACGCGCGAGGCGCTGACGCCGATGCTCTGACGACTCAGATTCCTCTCCCCCAAGGGGGAGAAGAGCATGTTACTTCCAGGGATCGGCCACCTTCGGCCAGAACGGCGTCTTGCGCTTGGTGTAGGGAAGCCGCGTGACGTCGGGATCGGCGGCGCCCGGCGAGGCGACGTAGAGGATCTCCTTCGCGAGCCCGACGAAGCCGTTGTAGAAGTGCTGTGCCGACTTGACGACGACGACGCGATAGTCGGCCGGATCGGCGCCGACCGCCTTGAAAGCGTCGGCGTGGAAGGTCTGGGTGCGCAGCGTGCAGATCGCGACGTCGACATGCTCCGATGACAGCAGCGCCATGTCGCCCAGCGGTACCATCACCGGCCCATAGGGCTGGCGCACACCGCGGGCGATCTTCTTCACCGTGACGTCGAGATCGACCGGATCGCCGCTCACCGCGCCCGACTTGCCGCCGAGCCGCATGCGGATCGTCGCGCCCTCGCCCGCCTCCTCGGCGATGCGGAAGGCCATCGGGTCCCACATGACGCCGAACAGCGCCGGGCCGATCTGCCGATCGACCAGCGCCCGCAGCACGAAGGTCGAATCGCCCGGCGCGCCCGAGCCCGGATTGTCGGCGCGGTCGGCCAGCACCAACGGTCCCTCGTTGTGCGAGGCCGCGCGTTCCATCGCCTCGGTGACCGACAGGTACCTGGTGGCGTAGCGCTCGCGATTGTCCCACAGCTCCCGGCCAAGCTGCTTGGCGAGCTTGTCCGCCTTGGCCTCGTCGCCATCGGCGACCACCAGCGTCCGCGTGCCGACATCCTCGACGTCGGCGAACGAGAAGCCGTGGCTCAGCGACACCGACAGGATGCCGTCCTTCCCCTCGAGCGACTTCATGCGCGTGACGAACTCGCTGATCGGCGGCACCGACGTCCGGTACTGCGCGATCATGCGGCAGTCGTGGCGCGCCATCACCGGCTTCACCTTGCCCTCGACCGTATCGGCGACGATGGCGAACAGCTCGGCCGCGCGCTCCATCGCGTCGGTGTGCGGATATTCCTTATACCCTATCAGCACGTCGGCGCTGTCGAGCATCAGGGCGCTGAGATGGCAATGCAGATCGAACTCCGCGCCGATCGCCACCTTGGGTCCGACGATGGTGCGGATCTTCGAAAGCAGGTCGCCTTCGCAGTCGTCGTAGCCGTCGGCAACCATGGCGCCGTGCACGTTGATCAGCACGCCGTCGATCGGCAGCGCCGCCTCGATGCCGGCCAGGATCTCGTCGCGGAAGCCTTCGTAGACGGAGCGCACCGTCGTGCCGGAGGGCGCGGCGAACGTCGCCAGGCCCTCGATCACCGTCCAGCCGCGCTTCTCCGCCACCTTGCGCCAGACATGCAGCGGCGCGGTGAAGCTGGTGGGCTCGTGCTTGGTGGCATCGCCGCGCCACACGCCATGCTCCTCGTAGGCGCGCCGGCCGGTCGGGAAGGGAACGAACTGGTTGGTCTCGGTGCCGAGGGCGGCGATGAAAATACGCTTGGTCACGATCAATCAATCCCTATGGCGATGACAACCCACGACATGGTCGTCGACCATGCCCGAGGCCTGCATGAAGGCATAGCAGATGGTGGAGCCCACGAACTTGAAGCCGTCCTTCTGCAGCGCCTTGGACATGGCGTCGCTCTCGGGCGACTTGCTGGGCACGTCCTTGAGCGACTTGCGCGGCTGCTTCAGGGGTTTGCCGCCGACGAAGCTCCACAGGTACTTGGAGAACGAGCCCTCGCGTTCCACGATGGCGAGATACGCCTTGGCGTTGGTCACGCTCGCCTCGATCTTGCCCTTGTGACGGATGATGCCGGGATCGGCCAAAAGCTTGGCGAGCTTGGCCGGCGTGTACTTCGCGATCTTCTTCGGATCGAAGCCGTCATAGACCCGGCGATAATGCTCGCGCTTGCGCAGCACGGTGATCCACGAGAGGCCGGCCTGGCAGCCCTCCAGGGTCAGGAGCTCGAACAGCGCCTGGTCGTCCCTGAGCGGACGCCCCCATTCGGCGTCATGGTATTTCTCGTAAAGCGGATCGGCGGACGCCCAGCCGCATCGCGGCTTGCCGTCGGTGCCTTTCACCGTGCTGGGTCTCGTGGCCATGCGCGGACCCTACCCAAGCGCATCGTCAGACGCCACACTGCCGCCGACGGAGGAAACAGCCATGGCTCAAGTTCCTGTGGACCTGAAGGTCTGCATCTTCGACGTGTTCGGCACGGTGGTCGACTGGCGCGGCAGCCTGATCGAGGATCTGCCCGAGCTCGGCAAGAAATATGGCATGGACACCGACTGGACGAGCTTCGCCGACGACTGGCGCGGATTGTATCAGCCGCAGATGCACCGCGTGCGCAAGGGTGAGCTGCCGTGGACCAACATCGACGAGCTGCACAAGGAAGCCTTCGAGATGCTTGTGACCAAGCGCGGGTTGAAGCATCCGGGCGAGGAGGGCTCGTGGGAGTTCACCCGGCTGTGGCACAAGCTCCGGCCGTGGCCCGATTCGGTCGAGGGCATCGGCATGATGAAGAAGAATTCGTGGCCACGCTCAGCAACGGCAACGTCGCACTGCTGATCAACATGGCCAAGAACGGCGGCATCCCGTGGGACCACTGCTTCTCGGGCGAGACGTTCAGGCACTACAAGCCCGATCCCGAATCCTATCTCGGCGTGGTCAAGACCATGTACCTGCAGCCGCATCAGGTGATGCTGTGCGCGGCGCACAACGGCGACCTCAAGGCGGCGCAGAAATGCGGCCTGTCGACCGGCTTCATCCATCGGCCCAAGGAGCACGGTCCGAACCAGAAGACCGACCTCAAGGCCGATGGTGACTGGAATGTCGTCGGCGAGACGGTGATTGATCTCGCGAAGAAGCTGGGTTGCTGAGCGACCCGCTCGATCGCATCCCGGAGGACCGTCGCGCGAAGGCTCAGGCGGCGCTGGCGACGGCATTCGGCCGCTCTCCGGTCACCGCCTTGGCCGCCATCACGACGGGCGCGTCGGCGCAGAGCTATCGCGTCGACGTCGCCGGAAGGCAATATCTGCTGCGCCTGGAATCTCCGCGGCGAGACGAGGTTCGCGATCCGCATCGCGCCTATGCCTGCATGCGAGGGGCGGCCGAAGCCGGGATCGCGCCAGCCGTACACCATGCCGATCCCGGATCGGGGGTGGCGATCACCGACTTCGTGGTGCAACGCCCGCTGGCCGACTATGCGGGAGGTGGCGCGGCGCTGCGCCGCGACCTTGGCGCGCTTGTATCCCGGCTGCAGGCAACTCCCGCCTTCCCACCGGTCCTCGCCTATCCGGAGGTGGTCGGCCGGTTGCTCACCCGGTTGTTCGACTCGGGCATGTACGCGCCCGGCCTGCTCGAGCCGCATCGCCAGGGCTTCGAGCGCATTCGCGAGGCCTATTCCTGGGACAGCACCACGCTGGTTTCCAGCCACAACGATCTCAATCCGCACAACATCCTGTACGACGGCGAGCGGCTGTGGCTGATCGACTGGGAGACGGCCTACGGCAACGATCCCCTGGTCGATGTCGCGACCCTGCTGCTGTTCTTCGCCCGTGCCCCGGGACAGGACACCGACCTGCTGCAGTCCTGGCTTGGCCGCGAGCTGGACCGGCAGCAGGGCGCCCGGCTCGTGCTCGTGGGCCTGCTGGTCAGGCTCTTTTATGGCTGCGCCGCCAGCCTCAACGCCCTCCACGGCCGCAAGCCGGCGGTGGCGGAAACCGATCTTGCGGCCCCATCGCGCGAGCAGTTCATCGCCCTTCTCGACCAGAAGCAATTGGGCGTGGGTTCTCTCGAAGCTCAGCGCCTCGTCGGCAAGATGGCGCTCGCCGGCTTCATGGCCGAACTGGCCACGCCGCGCTTCGAGGAGGCCCTGGCCATCTGCCACCGGGGCTAGACTACGATCGTCGTCAGGTCCTGCGGCCTTCCGCTTCGCCCCGCCGATCCCGAAGGCGGCGGCGGCGAGCAAGGCCGCCTGAATTTTTCTCAAGGCAGGCAAGCGGTTGAAGCCGCGGCGCCCAGCGCCTACATCGCTCGCGCGAGGCCACGTCCTCCCCCGATAGACGGGCATATGTCCGGGACGGCCCGGCTCTGTGCAAGGAGAGCCGAATGGCTTGGATCTATCTGATGGTCGCGGGCATCCTGGAAATCGTGTGGGCGTCGGCGATGAAGCACTCCGAGGGCTTCACTCGGCTGTGGCCGACCGTGATCAGCCTGGTGGGAATGGTGGCGAGCATGGTCCTGCTGGCGATGGCCATGAAGACGCTGCCTCTCGGCACCGCCTACTCGATATGGACGGGCATCGGCGCGGCCGGCGCGTTCATCTTCGGCATTGTCGTGTTGGGCGAACAGGCGAGCGTCATGCGCATCCTGGCCGCCGCGCTGATCGTGGGCGGCCTCGTGCTCATGAAGCTGTCGGACAATTCCGCATAAACCTTCTCGCCGCCGTCGCGCTATCGAGCAAGCCTGGTCCAGGGACTGAGGCGCTTGCCATCCTGAACGGCGACGTAGGGCGGCCCGCTGCTGCCGCGATACAGCGAAATGTCGGCAGCCTTGCCATCGAGCAGGCTGTGGCGCCCGGAAAGGCAGGCGAAGACGACTCGCATCAGGTTCACCGGGGTCAGCGTGTCATAGATGAAGTCGTCACAGCGCTGCTTCGAATGCACCGCCACCAGGATGCCGAAAAAGTCGAGCGCCATGACGTTCTTGTCGATATTGCCGGGAGCGAAATTGGCGTTCGGATCATCGACCTTCCATTGGTCGCCGTAATAGCGGTGACTGCCGTGATCTCCCATGATGATCAATAGAGCGTCTGGATCCTGCTGCAGAATACGATCGGTCGTCGATGCTATATGTGCGTTTGCCACGCGCGTGCGGCTGGGATACGTGCGCTCGAGGTCAGGATGCGGCCCGTGAGCCGGAAAGTGAAAGTGGACATAGGTGAACCACGGCCGCCCGCCATTCGAGGCCGTTACCTTCAATCGCTCGAAAAGGACATCGGTCATGTCCTTGAAATACCCCTCCAAGCTATTGGGGGCGACGCTCAGGTTCAGCCTCGCGTCGAGCCACGGATTGTTGAAAGCACGCAGCCCGCTGTAGATCGGCTCCTCGGGATGGTTGAAGTCGAGCTTCCCCTGCTCCTTAACGAGATAGTGGAAGGGCTCGATGATCTGCGTCCTGTAGCCGTTCTCCCAAAGCGTTGAGAAAACCGGATTGAACGCGGTGCCGTTCATGATCGCCCGCCCAAGCGCGGAATCCCGATTCCCGACGTTGTGGTCGTAATAGTGATGGCCACCCCCGAAGAGGGACAGCATCGTGCTCCAGGTCGCCCAGTAGTTGGCGTATGTATCGATGACCTTGAATCCGCGGTCGGCAAGGATCCCGTAGATGGCACTGTTGTCGACGCCGAAGACCTCGCTGTACAGGGCCCGACTGCCATATGCATCATAGATGATGAGGTAGATGTTCGGCCTTTTCTCGAACTTCACGTCCTTGAACGGCGTGCTTGCGATTGCACGTTCATGTTCGGCCCTGGCCTCGACCGAAGCGGACACGAAGGAAACAAGCCACGTCACGAGCGACACCGACGTCACCACAGCGAAGAACGATGTGTAGTAGACGAGACGCCCCTTGGCCGCGAGCCATGCCGTGAGGACGGTCGCTGCCGACAGCAGCGCCAGGATCAGCGACGGCTCGCCTATGATCGCCCGGATCGTGCCGTACATCAGAAAGAACAGGATGCCGTTGCACGCCAACGCGATCAGGCCGGCGGCTACGATCTCCTTCAGCGCCGCGGTCTCGCGCCTGGCAACCATGGAGACCAAACGGATCACGGCGGCCGTCACCAGGCGCACGACCAGGTACATCGCCAGGCCGATGCCGGCGGAGACCAGCAGAACGAAGGCCGCCTTTTCAAGCGTCAGCATGTACCAGTTCGACGACAACACGAATATCGCCGGATAGACGGAGACCAGGCAGAGAGCCGCCAACGGCGATCCGGCAATCCTCCTGGCCGCATTCATGTGCGCTCCTCGTCAACCCTTGCGCCGCATCAAGAACAGGATGCGTTGTGATTCCGCAATCGGAACTGCGCGTTCAATGTCGAAATGCCGGCTGAATTCGGCCCGAAATCCAGCTTCGTTGTAGTCG
This sequence comes from Pseudomonadota bacterium, assembly GCA_023416135.1. Classification (GTDB taxonomy): domain Bacteria; phylum Pseudomonadota; class Alphaproteobacteria; order Reyranellales; family Reyranellaceae; genus Reyranella. Next base: position 1,105 of record JAEZIF010000239.1, on the reverse strand, counting down.
TCGAAGACGTCGGCGCGATTGAGGAGAAGCCGGCCGACCTGCTTGTCCTCTTTCGGCACGAACTCGATGATCAGATTCCGGCAGAGGCTCGCGAGCCAATTCGAAACATACCCCAGCGGCAGGTTGTGGGTGATCGCCAGATGATGGATGAGAGCCAGCGCAAGCACGAGATCCGGCTTTCCGCGATGCGCCAGGGACAGGCGCTCGCGGTTGGCGAAACCGATCGACGGGCTGGGATTTCCGACATCGAAGATGATCGGCTGGACGTTCGTCGCCCCGGCCTTCTTGCATTCGAGATAGTTGCGGTTCACGGCCGCAGGGTCGGCGTCCATGCAGACGATGCTCTGTGCGAGGTCGGCGAGCGGTCGGCTGAACGTGCCGTCATTGCCGCCTACATCCCAAATCACTCCGGGGTTGACGGACTCGGCCATCGTTCGAACCGATTGCAGCTTGGCGGCCTCCGCGGCGGACGAATAGCTGACCGCGGGATCGTAGTCGCCCCATTCCGTCCGGCGTTCGGAGAATCGCAGATGGCGGACGGTTTGCTCGAGCGAAGCGGCAATCGCGGAGAACTGCGCGATCGTCATGCCGCGCCTCTTCAGGGCCTGCGAGTCGCCTGCATGTCGGCCGATGGTCCGGGCGTGCAAGTGCAGGTGCATGAGCAGGCCGGGAGCAAACCTGGTGGAGAAGGGAAGGAGCCTCGCCGCCAGGTCCAACGGAATTCCGTCGAGATGGAGTTGCAGCATCCGGCCGAGGCCGCCGTCGACCCGCGACATGAGCGCCAACGGCGCCAGGAAGTGTCGGCAGAACTGTCCATAGGCAGGCCACGCGACGTGGTCCGCCGCGAAGTCGAACGACAGATGATCTATGAGGCACGGTCGACCGGCGACCATCTGAACGTTGTAGGAACTGGCGTCCTTCAGCAGCATGCCGTGCTCCAGGGCGCGAAGATGCGCCCGCAGCGTGACGAGCGCCGCGTCCTTGAGTTGTTCGAAGCACCATTCGTATGGCCAGGTGATCTGCGGCACGAGCACGGGCTTCAACACCGCATGGCACTGGCTCAACCCGAAGTCTTGATCGTACTCTTCGAAAGGCAGGAGCAGGC
>JAEZIF010000159.1 GCA_023416135.1 Pseudomonadota bacterium | reverse complement strand
CGCCGACAGCTCCGAACGATGTTTAAGCCTGAAGCCCAGCATCAGCCGATTTGATCGACCTGCTGCTGATTGAGGACGCCCGAGAACTCGAACGGCTGCACAGTCGTCTCGGCAGTATCCGCCGGCCGATCGGCGGCAGCAGAGGCTCCTCCATCCTCGTCCCACGCCAATCGGATCCTCGCATCGAGTCCGAGGTCGGCCAGCTGCTCTTTGGTGGCAGCCGCCGCGCTCCTCAGTTCGGCGCGGCTGTCGCCGAACTGCTGATCGGGATCCTGGACCAGGATCCTGACGGCATCGATATCAACGCCGTCGTTGATGGCGCTCTGCAGGACATTCAGAGAACCCTCGTCGAGCCCGGTGGGCTGTGCCGTCACGGTGAACGCGATCTTGAGCGACGGATTGGCCGCGTCCAGGGCGACGAGGGCCTCGTCGCGGAGCGAGATCGAGTCTTGATCGAGCGCCGCCGCTCCCTCGACGTTGAACCTGATCCATCCGGAGTCGCGTTCGTCGATCGCAGACTGATAGGCAGCCTGCAATTCCTCGGCGTCCGAGGCGGTCAGCGCCGGATCCTCGCCTGAGAAGCCGCGGCCCCAGAAGGTGGCGTGACCGGAGGCCGGCGGCTCGGTCGGCATGGACGGTTCGCCGCCGCCGACATCCGGATCCGTGCTTCCGCCGCCATCGGTCGAGCCGACCGGCTTCGGCGGGGCATCGACACCGGCCACATCGGTCGTATTGTTCCCCATGTAGCCATCGCTATCACGGTAGTTCAGCACCGACTCGATCGAGGTGTTGGCGACGGTGTTGTCATGGACGTTGAAGCCATCGCTGTAGACGATGATCCCGAACTCGTAGGTGTCGATGATGTTGTTCGCGATCTCGCCCGCGCCGTTCAACTCGATTCCGATGCCGGGACCCGTGGCGCCCTTGGCATAGTTCCCTTCGATCACGGTGCCGACGCCGTTCGGGATAATGACCGAGTAAGCCACCGGGCCGCCGTGGGCCGGATCGGTGACCATCGAGTTGTCCGACCAGTTGTTCCGAATGACCAGGTTCGACGAGTACCCGCCGTCGCCGCCGCCGGTCTCGATCGACATCCGGGACAGGTTGGTGAACGTGTTCCCTTCGATCGTGATGTCGTGGCCTTGCGACGGTTCGTTGTTGAAGTTCAGGTTGATGCCCATGACGGAGTCGGCGATCTGGTTGAAGGAGATCGTCGATCGGTTGAGTCCCCAGCCGTCCATCGCGTGCCCGACACCGCTGAAGGTGTTGTTCGTGATGAGAGCGCCGTCGGCCCACGAGTAGTTGATCGACTGCTCGCCGCCGGTGAAGGTGCAGTCCCTGATCGTCGCACCCCGAGAATTCTCGATGTCGACCAGGCCGTCCTGGAAGTGGAAACCCTGCACCGTCGTGTTGGAGCCGTAGATGTTCATGCGCCCGATGACGGTGACATCACCGTCTGCCACAAGCGTGACGTCCGATGGCAACACCACGCCAGCCGCGTCGTAGGTGCCGGCAGGAATGCGGATGACGTCGCCAGGGCCGGCGGCGTCGATGGCTTCTTGTATTGTCGGCATGCACTCTGCTCCTTGTCTGGAAGTCTCCACCATGAAAACTTCGGCGTGCGCAGTGACCGCCAAGTGTGGCGATGGTTTGGCGAGCGGCCGGACGTCTTGTGGAAAATGACGAACGATTGCACGAATGCCGCTGTGAGCAGAGACAAGAGTCTCAAAAGAGAAATGGGTCTCAGAAGAGACACGAGTCTCAAGCGAGACAGCGGCCGCATTTCTTGAAGCCAACGACGTTGTCTGCGTGGTGAGGCAATGTCGCTGATGTAGGCGTGCCTGCATCGTTGCAATCACAAGCCGGGGTGCGATCCTGCATGGCGCAAGCGAGCGGCGTGTCGCATGGCGGCGTGACAGAGGCTGCCTTCGGAGCTGAGGGCGGTTGCTGCCAAAGCCGCCGAGAGTCAGCCCACGCACTGTGACAAATCCGTGCCACGAACAGGTCTCCCTTCGGGCCGATTTCCGAATCGCTCACTCGAGATCGGCCCGGCAACGCGCTCGAGGCCAACGGGTCTGGGCATTTGTCGTTTGCGCAGGTCGTGCATCAGAAGGCGTCTCGTTACGGGCCGGCTGACGCTGGCAGAGTGTTCGAAGCCGAACACTAGCGGCCTGCCAGGTGTACGAATTGGTGGGGGTGCTGGTAACATCATCGATACGACGATGCTGTGCTTGGGGGCATCATGAAGAGACTTGATAGTGAGAGCTTGGGTGACCGGATTGGCGGCATGCGGTTCGCTGTCGAACTGTTGGCCGAGGTGATGGAGATGCAAGGGTTGGCGACCCACAGTGAAATCCGCGACATGCTGCGCGCCTCCGTCCGCAGGCCGACGCCGGCCGCGGCGGTCGTCAAGGCGCTGTCCGCAATCAGTCAACACATCCAGGAACTGGAAGAGCAAGCGACCAGGAATGGCCGGCCGGCGCTTCACCTCGTGCGGCGAAACGAAGGCGTCGGGCATTGAAGGTTCGGCTTCCGGTCAGGCCGCTGCGCTTTGCGCCGTCTGCGCGCCTCACCGGAGCCGGGGCTCGCCTCGAAAAGCGGGGAACTCCGTTCGGCGATGGTTATGCGGGCGAACCACGAATACCGGACAGCGCCTGTTCCGGCGAGAGCGTTTACCGCAGAGCCGACTGATTGCATGAAGTTGGTGACTGCACCCTTGGCTGCGGGCCCACGAGAAGCGCCCCTCGCATCGTCGTGCAGGCGAGTTCTCTCGCGCGCCCTGACCAGCGAGTGGCCGGACGAAGCGGTTGAGAAATGCGGCGGCAATGCCGCAGAGTGCCCACGTCGGGCTGTGGTCTGGATCGGCAAGGTGCGGTGACGGGCACCAATGCTGGTTGCGGACATGGCTCTGGAAAAGGCCGTAGAGGGAGGATGGAAGGAGCATCGTGGGATGACCTTCCATGCGGCTCTCGTCATAGATGGTCGCGTCATGCTGCTTCGCGAACAGGGTGCGGCGCCGATCGCCGAGTTCACCACGCCGGAGGCTGTGGTGCTCGACCGCGAGTTCTGGCTTGGGCTGGGCGAGGCATTGCAGTGGAAGAAGGAGGACTTGGGGCAGGGCTATGCCGGGTGGGCGCACCACGCGCACAGATTCCTCGATCTGATGCTTCTCGGGGAGAAGGGTGCCGAGAGGTTCTGGGCAGAGATCCTCGCCCGTAAGCCGAAGGCCGATCGACACATGGCGCCGCGATGAGCCGGCCTCTCTGCCGGAAGGTCGCTACGACCGGAGCTTCTCCGCGTCCGTCACCTGGTTTGCCAGCGGTCCTGGTCGCCGGCGACGGCGTCGATCTCCCTGGAGGCCGGCCTAAAGGCGCGAATGACGAACAATGCGACAAAGACGATGAGTATGAAGCACGTAAAGAAGCCGGCAGCGAAGGAGATGAGCAGGTCGGACATGTTCCACCTCGCTGCATGGAGCAGCCGGGCGCACCACCTCGCATGGCCTCTTGCACGGTCGATAGCCTCCTCCAGAACGCGGTTGAGGCTACGCTAAAACGAGGATACGGAACCCCGCCGTCCATCGATTCGATAAGAACGATAAGAAACGGTCGCAGCCACCGGGGATGATGTCAATATCGTTCGCAGGGCCCAGGTGGCCGGAAGTGTACCGCTTCGAGCGTCGGGGTCGTCGTTAACCGTCGAACGTCACGAGTTGCCCACCAGGCTCCCCGTCAGGCGCTGCCATTGGTGGCCTCTGGTTATTGCCCGTCGTGCGATGGCGAGAAGGCAGGCATGGCGCTGCCGGGCCGTGAGGTTGGCGGTCCTGACGGATCGACAATAGGCGAGCAAGAGCTTGACCTGTTGTCTGAAGAGAGACTCGCGCCGTCCGGAAAACCACATCGCGCGATAGGCGCCCGAAGTGGAAGCGCTGAACTGCTGGGAATGACAACGGCGATAGAACAGAGTCTCTTGGCCGAGCCAGAACGGCCCGAGCAGGCTCAACTGCGCCAGCAATACCTTGTCGGCCCCACCGAACGGCCCTTGCAGTGTGGTACACGCCAACGCTGATCGCCGCATCAGGCCGAAAATCTCGACGCACATGAACATTTCCAGCATCACTGCCGCGAATCGCACCGTGGGATCGCTTGCCATGAGGCCGACATTCCTCTCCGGCATCACCGGCCAGCATACGCCCGAGCGGTCGATCATACCCCCGCGTTCGGCAGAATAGGGCAGGGCGATGCCTGCCTCGTCGATCAGGACCGAGGCCGGAGAGGCGACGACGATGACTGGATCACGATCGAGAATCGCGACGCAGGTGGCAAGGAAGCCGGGGGCCAGAAGGTCATCATGTGCCGCCCATTTGAAGTATGGATTCTCGCATACCCGAACAAGGTAGTTGTGGTTGGCCGCTGCGCCGATATTCTGCGGCTGCCGGACGTAGCGGACACGTACATCCATTCCTGCGTAAGCCCGGCAGATCTCCTCAGTGTCGTCGGTCGACGCGTTGTCCGAGATCACAAGGTCGAAGTCGCCATAGGTTTGCGTGAGTATGGAGTCGATGGCGGACGCCAGATAATTGGCGCCGTTGTAGACTGGCAATCCGATTGCAACCTTCTTCATCGCAAGGCCCGCCATTCTGGTTCGACGCGATCGTCACTCCTCGGCGCGACGCGCGTGCCCGACGCTACGACGCCGAAGACGGTCGCACCTTCGCGAATTGAGCGGTTCGCTTGTAGCGGTCCAGTCTCGGCAATCCTGATTCCTCGTCGGCGGAGCCTCCTGCCCAGCTGCCGTCGCCGTGTGCACCGAGATGCACGCCATAGGTCAGCCGGCAATTCATACTTCCACCCGAGGTAGCCGGCAACGGAGCCGAGGCGCCGTCGTCGACTTGGTTCGATTGCGAACCCTTCCGATGTCGAGGGCTGGTCGCGACCGACATCGGGTCGTCGTGGCGATTCAGGGGCCGAACAGCCGAGCATGCTCTGCCTCCGGTACGCCATAGCTGCCATTTGCCTGGTTGCGCAGCCCGTCGCGGTCGAGCACGACGATACGGCTGCGTGTTGTTCTGATGAAGCCTTTGCCTTCGAGGAAGTGCAGTGCCAGCGTGACGCCGGGTCGGCGTACGGCGAGAAGCTGGGCAAGCGCGCCGTGCGTGACACCGAGATTGGCGCCTCCCAGACGGTCCAGTGACATGAGGATCCATCGCGCCAGCCGTTCCTCCAGCTTGGCGCAGCCATTGGCGAGCGTCGTTTGGCTTGTCTGGGTCAGGAACGCGTGGACGAACCGCAGAAGGCGTTGCCGCAAGCCCGGGTTGGCGAGCATCGCTTTCCTCAAGTCTTCGGCTGAGATGGCCAATGCGCTGCCGGCACTCTGAACCATCGTCTCGTTGGCCCATCGGTGGTCCCCGAGGATGGCTGGAATACCCGTCATTCCTTCATGTCCGATCATGGCGATCGCGCAACTCCGCTCGTGCGACGACGTTGCGAGCACGGACACCAGACCGGACTCGATGAAATAGACGTCGGCGATGGGCTTTCCAGGCGCTTCAAGCACCTGGTCGAGGGCGAGCGGAACCTCGCGAAGGGCGGGGAGCAGTTGACTGAGGTCAGACGTGTCCATCGCCAGGAGCAGACGATTCTTGAAGCTGTAACCTGCGGCCGGCATTGGTGTGGCCCATCGCCCCCAGGCGGCTTACTTGGATGGTGTCGCGAAAGCCGGGTGATGGATCGATCCATGGTGGTCAACTGCCGCGGATCTGCGACACGCGAACACAACCACCGGGCATCGGTTCATATCCCATCTCCCAGTCGCGCCTGCTACGGCTCTACCGTCTCTTCGAAGGGCTGCAGCCCGACGGTCGTGGGGTTGAGCGCGGTGCGGCGGCAACGGCCAAAGAATAGACCATGGACTGATGAAGCGGTGTGACTATAGCGTGGTGCCAGGCTTGAAGATGCGAGCTTTGCCGGGCGCCTTTGTTGACTATCTTTTCTTTTCTTTTTTAGACTGGCGAGACGTAGCCGCGTGGATGAAGTCTTGTGATCCGGAGGGAGCGATGGACAGTCCCTTTGACCCCGCCATGGGCGATGATGCCTGCCGTCGCCGTGCCGACGGGCCCGACAGGCTGCGGGAGGGCTGCAAATCAGCAAAGGGCCTCGTCGACCGCCGCCGCTTCCTGCTGGCGGGGGCGATGGTCGGTCTGGTTTCGGCGGCCGACGGCGGCCTGCTGCCGCGGCAGGCCTACGGACAACAATCGTTGCCGGGGCCGCAAGCCTCTGCTTCAGCCGGCAAGCTCGTCATGGTGGCGCCGACCGACACCGTCAGCGACCTCCAGGCCAGGCTGAACTCGGTTCCCGTTGGCGGCACGCTGGTGTTTCCCGCCAATAGCAGGTTCGACTTCAACTATCGGACGATCAAGGGCAGGCCGGGCATTACGATGCTTGCCAGTGGCCCGGTGACGATTGATCGTGGGCCGGGACCAGGCACCGCAGGCGCGTTCGACTTCGGCGGCATGTCGGATTGGGCCATCCGAGGCGTGCTGCCGGGGGCGGGCTTCGTCTTCAACGGCACCTTGATCAACGCCGACGATTCCAGCCGCTGCGCAGTGGGGAACTGCGTTTTCAGCAGGCAAGCCAGCAACGACCTGAGTGGCGCGGCCATCCGCATGAACAATGCCTCGTTCATGCTGGCGATCAACAACGACTTCATCGGCGTCCAAGGAACCTGCCTGGCCCAATACAACTGGGACAACATCACGGTCGACGGCAATCGCTTCATCGACTGCTTCAACCCCATCTCCGTGTCGCAGGGCAATGACAGGTCTCGGGGCCGCAACATCAAGCTTGTCCGCAACGTCGTGGTCGGGATGACCCGCAGCGGGTTCGAGATGACCGGCGATGGCGAGGGCGTCGAGGGATACTTCTCGAATCTGCTGATCGAAAACAATTGGTTCAGCGACATCTCGGCCGCGGCCGGGACAGTTCAGTATGGGACAGGCCCGGTCTCCATCGTCGCTCTTGGCCAGGTCGGCACGAAGATCGCCAACAACTTCTTCAGGGTCGGCTCCTACTATGTCGCTCCCTACACCGAGGCGATCGAGTTCGCCACCAAGGCCTCCGCAGGCGAGATTTCCGGCAACCTCATCGTGGACTTCACGAACGGGATTACGCTTTATGACCTTGGAGCCGACGTCCGCGGCAACCTGCTTTTCAATACGGGGGGCGGCCGTGCCGGCGACAAGGTGCTGAGGCAGCGGCCCGCCGACCCGCCCCGACCCACTCGCATAGCTTGGTGAGGGCCAAATGCGGTCTTGGCTGGTCAAGGCACTCGTTCAGCGCGGCATCGGCGCATTGCCCTACCGACACTACTGGAACGAATTGCTGCAGCAATCCGTGACGCGCTCGTTGCAACTGACGACGAGCCGGTTTGAGGCCAGCTTGCACAATTGCCGAAACCACCTGGAGCAGCGCGCCTGCTTCGGCGGGCACGCGAAGGGCGACGATTTTTCGGTTTTCGAGTTGGGGACCGGCTGGTTCCCGACTGTCGCGATCGCCCTTTATCTCTGCGGCGCCCGCGAGGTCTGGACGTGGGATATCGCGGCGCTCCTGACGCGGGAACGCCTGAGGCACACCGCGCGTCGGTTCCTGGATGGGGAGCATGAGCGGATCTTGCAGGATCACCTGCAGGACGTGCCCGATCGACTGGCGCGGCTGCGAGAGGTGACTGCGCTCTGCGAGGATCCGGGCGGGCCCGAGCCAGGCGTTCTGCTCGAGCGCTTGGGCATTCACTACAGAAACGGAAAGGCGAGCCAGAGTGGGTTGCCGCCACATTCGATCGACCTCGTTCTGTCCGATGTCGTCCTGGAGTATCTCTCTCCGCAGCAGCTGGCGGAAACTCTGCGAGAGTTCCGGCGGATTGTGGCCCCCGATGCAGTGATGAGCCATACCATCAGCCTCGACGATCAGTATGCCGCCTATGATCCGCGGATTACCCAGTTCAATTTCCTGCGTTTCTCGGACTGGACCTGGAGCCTGCTGAACAATCCGATCATTCCGCTGAACCGCCTCCGCGTCAGCGACTACCGACATGCTTTCGGCAGGAGCGGCTTCGAGATCGTGGAGGAAAGCAGCCAGCGCGGGGATCCGGCCGAGCTGGCGAGAACCCCCATCGCCAAGCGGTTTCGCGAATACGCGGTCGAGGATCTGCTGGTGACCTATAGCTGGTTGGTGGCGGTCCCTCAGCGAGATGCCGGTACTGCGCGAGCGGAGGCGACAGGCCGACGTTTCAATGCGCCTGCCGTGCCATTGCCGCGCGATAAATATCCGTGAGCATTGCGTAGTTGGCAGCGGCCCGGTACTTGCCTTCGTATTCCGTTCGTGCCGCCCGGCCCATGCGCGCCATCTCCTCGGGGTGGTCCCAGGCCCACTGCACCTTGGCGGCAAGGTCGACGGGGTTGCCCGGCTCGAAGTGAATGCCGGTGACATCCGGTTGGACGATTTCCGACAGCGAACCCAGCCGCGAAGCGACGACCGGAAGCCCGCTGGCGAACGCCTCGGCAACCGTCATTGGAAAGCCTTCGTACCAGACGCTCGGAAAGACCAGGAACCGCGCCCCTCGCATGAGGGCCCGAACTTCCTCGGACGTGCAGTTCCCGAGCAGCTCGACGTGAGGAAGCGGGCAAGCCCTGATCTCTCGCGACAGCCACTCGAGCAGCGCGCCGTCTCCGGCGATGCGAAGCGGAATGTTGGCGCCCAGGTCGCGCCAAGCCGAGAGCAGCACTTGCGGGCCCTTTTCCTCCGATATGCGACCGACGAAGAGAACGTAGTTGCCCGGCCGCGTCCTCGAGGCGACATCACCGGGCACGAAGTTGGGCTTCACCACGATGCGCTCGGCGGGCAGCCCGCCTTCGATGAATTTCATCCGCGCAAATTCCGACAGCGCTATGTAGGCGTCTACTTTGTGCCGCCAGCTTCCCATCCATCGGTGAACGGCCAGCATCCCCGTCGCCGCCGCCGTTGCCGAGCGGCTGCCACGGTAGCAGCCGTGCACCACGGCGGGCCATGCTGTGGCGCGGCCAAGACACTCTTCACAGACCTTGCCGTCGCGCAGCAACTTTGCCGCCGGACACAGCAGACGATAGTTGTGCAGTGTCTGAACGACCGCCACTTTGGCCCGAGCACAGGCGTAGTACGCGGAAGGCGAGATCAATGGAAAGGTGTTGTGAAAGTGGGCGACGTCAGGTCGTGTCTCTTTGATCAATCGCTCCGTTTCGTGGAACGATCGCGACGACCATACAGTCGCCACTGCAGCACCAATTCCCGCCAGCTTGCCGCGCGTCAACAACTCATCATTGTGCCGTTGGTAGCGTACGACCGGGTGTCCATACGTTTCCAGCAGCCTCGTCTCCGCCTCGACGACAGCTTCCTCCCCGCCGCGCTGCTGGTACGCATTGTGCACGACCAGGACCTTCATGCCGCTTCACCGTCATATGCAAGGCTGCCGAGGGCTTGCGGCCATTATCGGGGCGAGGCAGGCCGGTCGGCAAGCCGGGACGCGTCCCTGCCGCGCGGCCCCTAAAGGATCACAGCGGCAGGCGAGAGACCGCAATTTTCTTTTCTTACTGCTTCGATATACTTCCGTCCCGTATCCGGCCAGGCGTGAGGCACGCCGTGAAGATCCTGCTTTCTGCGTTTGCGTGCGAGCCGAATCACGGTTCGGAACCTGGTGTGGGATGGGATTGGGCGGTGTTCCTCGCGCAAGCCGGGCATCACGTGGTTGTCCTGACCCGCTCTCAATCGCGGCTAGCCATAGAGAAGGAGATGCAGCGCGCAGCGGTTCCTCGTTTGCGCTTCCAGTATTTCGATGTTCCCCAATCGCTGCGCTGGCAGAGGCGGGGACCGCTTCACCTGCATTACGTCGTGTGGCAGTGGCTGGCGACCGGGTTCGCCAGGAAGCTGCACCAACGCGAACAATTTGATTGCGTGCATCACGTGACGCTCGCCGGATTGCGGGCGCCGAGCTTCATGGGCGAGCTCGGCATCCCGTTCATATTCGGGCCTGTCGGCGGCGGCGAACGTGCGCCGTGGAGGTTGCGGCACGGCTACAGCCTGGTCGGCTTGATGTCCGACGCGCTGCGAGATGTCGCCAATGTCATGGTTCGGTTCACCCCGTTCATGAACGAGACGTTCGCAAAGGCGGAACGTATCTACGTCACGTCGGACGAGACACTGAGGCTCATGCCGCGCCGCTTTCACCACAAGGCGCAGGTCGAGCTCGCGATCGGCGCCGGAGAATTGTCGCCGGACGTCCGGACACTCCGTCCACCCCGGACGCGGCAGCAGGGGGGCTTCAGGGTTCTCTACGCAGGACGTTTCATCGACTGCAAGGGAATGCATCTCGGGTTGCGGGCTTTCGCGCGGCTCCTCGAAGCCGCCCCCGACGCCCGCTTGACGATGATCGGCCATGGCCCGGTCGAGCGCCGCTGGCGCAAGCTGGCCGAGGATCTGGGAATCGCCTCCAACGTCGACTGGAAACCCTGGCAGGACCGCGAGGTGATGGCGAACATCTACGCGAGTCACGACGTCCTGCTGTTTCCGGCGTTGCACGATTCCGGCGGGATGGTCGTCCTCGAGGCGATGAATCAGGGACTGCCGGTGGTCTGTCTCAAGCTTGGCGGCCCGGCGACCCTGGTCGACAGGAGCTGCGGCCATGCCGTCGACCCGGCGGGCAAGTGTGCTGCTGACGTCGTCCGCGAGCTCAGCGATGCGTTGAAGAGCTTCGCCCCGGAATCGGCGAGAGTCCCGGTTGCCGAGACGGCGCGAATGCGATACCGCGACTTTTCCTGGCCCAAGAAAGTCGCCCGGGTATACGGGACAGCGTCGTGACTGCCGCGTTGGATCGCTTCAAGGCTTCGGCGTTCCTGGTGCTGGTGGGCGCCTATCTCGTCTTGAATTACCCGTTCATGCAGTTCGTGGCGGGTGAGCTGTTCCTGGTTCTGGTGCTGTTGAGCACCAATGTCCCGCGCGTGTTGTCGCGAATGGGCGCAATTACGTCCTTGTTTCCGTTCTTGCTCTGGTGGAGCTGGGCATTCGGGCACCTGATATTCGACACGGTGGCGCAGGGTTACTGGGCCCTGCGCGACGCGACACAGGTCGTCGACTCCTTGTTCATCATCGTCGGCTTCACCTTGGCCGGGAACCGCCAAACCGTCGCGCGGCTTGCCTATTGGCTGCGTCCCATCGTGGCGATGTGCATACTCTATGCCTTGTCGGTCGGCTACGGCTACGAGATTGCCGCCATCTCCCCGACCCTGTCGGGGTTCGCCGGCCGCGACATACCGATCTTCGGCGTCTACGCAATACCCAGCACCATGCTCCTGTGGGGCGCCGTCTTCTGCATCGTTCAGCCCGCACCCAGCATGGCGGCGCGACTGCGCTACGTTCTCCTCGCTGCATTTCTGGTTTCTTTCGCGCTGATCGTGGTCCAGGCGCGGACCACCTATCTGCAGCTCCTGAGCGTCGGGGCGTTGCTTGTGATGCTTCGCCCGCGCGCGCTCAGTGGGCTGGGGGTCGCGGTGCCGTTCTTCTTCGCGGCTCTCGTCGTCATGTCGGCATTCGACCTCAGGGTGGCCGGCCGGCTGACGTCGGAGTTCTCGCTGTCATTCTTCTGGGACCACATTCAGTCGGTCATCGGAATGGATGATGGGGACCACGCCGTCGTGGCGTCGGCAGCCAATGGAGTGTCTCAGCGCCTGGGCTGGTGGAATCGCATCTACGATCAACTGACAATGGACGAAGTGACGCTGCTCACCGGGTTGGGATATGGCATTCCACTCACCGATTTCAGCGATGCGGAAGGCGTCGTCACGCGGGAGCCGCACAATTCCCTCATCTCGGTGACCGGGCGGCTCGGCCTGATCGGAATCTTCGCATGGATCTGGATGCAGGTTGAGCTGTTTCGTGCAGGTTGCCGTGCCTACTTCGATTGCCTCAATACCGGCCGGCGGGAAGGTGCCGATCTCGTCTTCGTGTTCATGGCCTTTGCCGTGCTCACGCTCGCCAGCTGTCTGGGCGAGGACGCAATGGAGAAGCCTTACAACGCGATTCCCTATTACGCCTTCTGGGGCTTCATCCTGCGCATGGGCTATGAGGCGCGGGCCCGGGTCGCCGTCGAACTCGATCATCGGACGACGGGGTTCTCTCGCCCGGCGAGGACGTCGTGAACGGCATGGATTGCAGATCGGGACCGCCACCGTAGCGGCTCGCCGAGCACTCTGCACTACAGGGGGCATGGACAATGTCGAATTCTCTGCGCGTGGCTATCGACACCAACGGGCTGTACACGACCCAGGCGGGGGTTGCGCGCTACATTCGTGGCTTGCTTGGCGGCTTCAGGAAGTTGGCCAAGCCGCCGGACTTCTTCGAGGTGGCCTGGCCGGTGGAGAACTTTGCCTATCGGCAGCCGCAAAAGGCTCTGAAAACCGCTTACCGGGAGTTCTTCTGGGGCCCGATGCTCGCCAACGAGGCGATGCGCCGCGGAGGCGCTTCGCTGCTCCACGCCACCTTCAATGTGCTTTACCGGCCGCGTCTTCCGTATGTTGCCACCTTGCATGACCTTGCCCTGCTGCGCCATCCGGAACGCTTTCGAAAGTGGCAAGTCCTGTCGGCCCGCAAGCGGCTGGCCATGATTGCCCGCGCCGATCGCATCATCTGCATCAGTCTCTTCACCGCCGACGAGGCCATGGCGCTACTGGACGTGCCGGCATCCAGGATCCAGATCGTCTACAACGGAGTCGATTTTCACGAAGGCACTGCGGCCCGCGAAGAGCCGCCGGACGCGCCCATACCGACAGACTTCTTCTTGTTCGTCGGCTCGTTGGAACCGGGCAAGAACCTGCAGCTCCTCAAGGCGGCCTATCAACTCGCCGGCTCCAGCGGACGCAAGCTGCCTCCGCTGGTCATCGTGGGGGCTCGCTGGCAGGGAGTAGGCAATGAGGGGCCGCCTCCGGCAGATTGGCACTATCTTGGACGTCAACCGGATGAGGCGCTCGTTTACCTCTACCGGCGTGCTCGGGCGTTGCTGTTCCCAAGCAAGTATGAAGGGTTCGGCCTTCCGATAGCAGAGGCACAGACGCTGGGCTGTCCGGTGATTTGTTCGCGAACCGCCAGCGTCCCGGAAGTCGCGGGCCCGGCTGCGATCTACAGCGAACTCACAGCGGCCGGATATGTTGAAGCAATGCAGCGTCTGCTTGGCGAGCCCGGGCTACGCAAGGAGCTGATCAAGCTCGGCCGCATTCAGGCTGGCAACTTCAGCTGGTCCCGGTGTGCCGAGGAGACGGCTGAAGTTTATCGGGCGGCGGCGTGATCGCCCGAGTGTCCGACGACATGATGGACAAATCGACCGTCGACTGTCGCCTGTGCGGCGGTCCATCCAGGAAGGTCTTCAGCCAAACCGTACTTCGGAAGTACGAGGTTGGATACTACCAGTGCGATCGCTGTTCGTCGCTGCAGACCGAGGATGCTCACTGGCTGGCTGAGGCCTATGACAGCAACCTTTCTTACCTCGATACCGGCGCGGCGCAGAGAAATCTCACCAATCTGGCCGTCTGCTTCTTCGTTTCAAAGCTGTACAGGCTGAGGAACATCATCGACTTTGGTGGCGGCGACGGACTGCTCTGCCGGTTATTGAGAGACTACGGTCTCAACTGCTTCGTAAGGGACAAGTATGCGACGCCAACATATGCGCAGGGCTTTACCGAGGCGGATTTCGAGAAGGCCGATCTGGTCGTTGCCTTTGAGGTTCTGGAACATTTCTCAAATCCGAAGGAGGACCTGGACGATGTGTTCGCGCTCGATGCGCGAGCTGTCTTCGTCAGTACCGGGATCTACAGGAATGAGCAGGGCGACTGGTGGTATCTCGCGCCCGAAACGGGACAGCATCTGTTTTTCTACAGCAGGAAGGCATTGGACCTGATAGCGGACAAGTACGGATATGGGGTGCTGGCAAACGGCGACTTCGTTCTATTTCTTCGCCCGGATCTGCAATCGCTCGCCAAGTCTGCCCTGGGGAGGCTCATGCTCAACAGGGTGATGATTCGCCTGTTGCGGTCATTGATCGCTTTTCTTCCAGCGCCTTATGCGGGTACTGATCGTTTGCTCCAAAAGCAGAAGCGGCGCCCGGCGTGAGATTTTGACCCAAGCGGTGCCGCATCTTGCTCTCGACCAAGGCGTCCTCGCCCGGGCAACACCGGAAGGTCACAGAGGTATTTTCTTTTCTTATTCCCGACAAGCCGTGGTTGTATTAAATTGCCTCTGCGGCATGTCCGCAAAGGGTGTGCAGGTTGGACATTTCTTTCAGTCGCGCTGATGGTAATGACGCTCTCCGCGGTCGTGCTTATCGAGGCGACTTGACGATCTTGCCCCCGAGCGCAGCCAGCTTGGCTTTTGCAGAGCACGCAAGAGACCAGATCGAGGTGGCATTCGCGCCCCGCCACCCGCGACGAGCTCATGAAGAACTCGACGTGTCGCAAACGGTGGCAATCCTTGCGCGGCTCAAGCCTCACTTCATCCATCACCCGCAAACAAGAGCTCATCTGCAGCGCCTGCTCATCGAGGCGGGGTGCGACCCCTCTCAAACCTACCAGGACGTGCCGCGACTGCGAGTTGCCTATCCGGCGGATTACCTGACGACGGGCCTGGCCTACGCGCATCATCCCCATCGCGACACTTGGTACTCGGCGCCGCCCTGCCAATTGAACTGGTGGATGCCGATCTATGATTTCGAGGCCAATCAGGGCATGGCTTTTCATCCTCAATACTGGGGAACAGCCATCAGGAACAGCTCGGCGGACTTCAACTACTATCAGTGGAATGCCGATGGTCGGATGAATGCCGCCCGACATGTGAAGAGCGATACGCGGGTGCAGCCTCACGCTCTGGAGCCCCTGGAACTCGAGCCCAGCGTGCGCCTGGTGGTACCGGCCGGGGGCATCATCGTTTTCTCTGCCGCGCATTTGCACTCGACCGTCCGCAACGAGACGACGCGCGCGCGCTGGAGCATCGATTTCCGCACCGTCGACATCGGCGATCTGGCCCACGGTTGCGGACCGGCGGCCTCGGACAGCGCGAGCACGGGCACGTCCTTGCGGGATTTCCGTCGGGTCGCAGACTTTTCGGCGATGCCCGACGACATCGTCGCACGTTATGACGACATGTCGGCTGGAAGAGGCGTCGCGGTTTTCGTTCCGGGCGACGCCAGCGCCAAGGTCGCCTGAAGCAAGTTCACTTCTGCGCTCGCTGCGATCTCCCGTCCTTCGCTAAAGACGTCCGATGAAATCGCGAACGGTTCGGAGGAACTTGGCATTCTCTTCTCTCATGAGGCGATGGCCGCTTTCCTCGAACATCTCCTGTTTGGCGTGCGGGATGCCTTTCAGGATCTCATCGGAGGCGAAAGGGGGGGCGATCTTGTCGTGCCGTCCGGTGAGGACGAGAGTCGGAGCGACGATGCCGGAAAGTCGGGGCCTGACGTCGTAGGTCTGCCGCTCTCGCGCGAAAAACCAGTTCAGCATGTCTATGTCGGCGATCGGCTTGAAGCCGCCCGGCGGGGTTCGCTGCGGGTCATGTTCATAGAACCGTGCCAGGGCGCCGAAGACACGATCCAGATCCTCGGCGGATTGCACTGTCCCGTGCCGGAGGCGCGCCAGCGCCTCGCGCTGGTCGGGCGACGACAGGTCGTGCATGCCGGCGAGCGCCCGCTCGAGGGCGTGGTTGCTGGCTGTCGTGGCGCACGGGATGAGGCCCGCGATGCTGTCCGGATAGGTCGCGGCATAGCTCAGGGCGAGCATGCCGCCGAACGACATCCCGAACACCACGATGCGGCCCAGGCCAAGCGCTTTGCGCAGGGCCTCGAGATCGTCGGCCATGTTGGCCAGTGTCCGTGTTTCGACCGGCGGTCGTGACGACCGGCCGTTGCCGCGATGGTCCACCAGGATGAGCTGCGCCTGGTCGGCGATGGGGGTCAGCCACGGCACGAATTGCGAGTGGTCGATCCCCGGGCCGCCGTGCAGGGCGACGATCACCGGCTTGTCGACCAGCTCGTTGCCCCGTGCTGCAAGGCTGGAGCCGTAGACGTCGAAGAACAGCTCCACACCGTTGACAGCGATACGCATGGCTTTCTCCAGGGCTCGGCTTTTCAGCCGGCCTTCTTGCGGGTCAGCACGGAGTCCTGGAAGCCCATCCGGATCTGATCGTCGGGCGCATGCACGGAACAATGATGGTGCCAGATCCTCCAGACCGGATTTCCGGCGCCGTCGTCGCGTATCAGCACCTCGGTCTCGCGCACCCGGAACGTCGCCGACGGCAGCGCGCTCGGCGGCAGCTTCCCGCCCGGCTTCGCGACGCGGCGGATGAGGGCCTCGTGGGACACCCACGCCATGTCGCCGCGAACCTCGACCCGCATGTCGATGACCTCCAGCTCGGGGATGCCGTAGTTCTGGCCGATCAGCTGCCACAGCTGGGTCAGCTCATCGACCGAGCGATAGGTGTGGCCATTGAGATTGTACTGCAGGAACTTGTCCCCCGACGCGAAACACGCGCGCATGCGGGGGATGTCGAAATCGGCGTTCGCTGCCCACCATTCGTCGTGGATGCGTTTGACCTCGGCAATATCCTGCTCCACGGTCGGTTGGCTCACGGACATATCGGACTCCTGGACTGTTAGAGATGCGGTCGCGCGTCTATGAATTCACGCGCGGCCAGACTTCCTTGCCGAGTGCGACCAGTGTCTGCTCCGCCGTCGTGCCGTCGCACGCGAAGGGGAAGACGATGAAGCCGTCGGCTCCGGCCGCTTTCAGGTCTTTCATGCGCTGCACCACCTCATCGGGCGAGCCGGCGAGCGTGAAGGCGTCGACGTGCCGGTCCGTGACGGCCGGCAACAAGGGCGTATAGGGCGCCGCTCCGTCGGCATAACGCACCTGGGCAAAGGGGGCGATCTGCTCGGGCGACAGGGTCAGGCCCTGCTTCTCGGCGGTCATGAACTTCAGCCGGCCCGCGGCCAGCATGCGGGCAACGCCGAGCCGCAAGCTGTCGCGCGCCTTCTTGCCGTCGGGCGAGACGCAGGCGTTGAGCCGCAGCAGCACCTTGACCGCCGAAGGGTCGCGTCCCTTTTTCTTCGCGCCCTCCGCCAGGTTGGCGCGAAAGGCCTTCACCTCTTCGACGTTGCCGCAGCCTTCCATGATGGCGCCGTCGGCCGCACCGCCCGTCACGCGCTGGCCGAGCGGACCGTTGCTCGCCACACATATCGGGATGTCGGCGCGGACCGGCTTGAAGGACAGTTTGCCGTTATTGAAGCTGACGACGTCGCCCTGGAAGTCGACTGCCTCGCCCTTGAGCAGGGCCCGAACGACCGCGATCATTTCCCGGATCGCCGCTGCCGGCTTCTTGCGAACGATGCCCAGTTCGGGAAATCCCGAGATGCCGGCGCCGATCCCGAGGATGGCGCGCTGGCTCGAGATCTCGTCCAGCGTCGCGATCGCCATCGCCGTCAGCGCCGGGTGCCGCGCGAAGGGGTCGGTGACGCAGGTTCCGAGCTTCACGCGCGTCGTATGCTGGGCGAGGACCGCCAGGGTGGAATAGACCTCGCGATAGAAACGCTCGTCGGCGACCCACAACGTGTCGTAGCCGCTGGCTTCGGCGAGCTTGGCCTGCTCGACCATCTGCGCCACCGGCACATTCCCCAGCATCAAAAGTTCAAGCGACATGTCTGGCTTTCCTCAAGCGGCTTCGGTCCAGGAGGGGCCGGCAAAGGCGGCGAAACGCGGAGCGGCCCAGAATCCGTCGTCGAATTTCATTCCAAGCTCGCAGCCTGCTCGCATCAGAAAGGTGACGATGCGCGCCTTCTCGTTGGCCGAGATCATGGCGGCGGAATAGGAGATGCAGATCGCAACCTGCTCGCCGCCTTCGGCATCTTCGACGCAAACGGCGATCGATTCGACGCCGGGTAGGCTCTCGTCCGTCGCCAACGACCAGCCCTTGTCGCGGACCACGGCCAGCGTGGCCAGGAGCTCGTCGACTGTCTGGGGCGCGTTGGGAGAGGGCGGTTCGAGCGGTGCGATGTACAGCGCGCGCACCGCCGCGTCGTCGAGCCTCGCCAGCATCGCCCGGCCGGTCGAGCAGCTGAACGCCGGCAGGCGATCGCCGGGCGACGTCACCACGCGCAGCGGCTTGCTGCCGGGCCGCATCCTGAGGCCGAGCACGACCGTCCCGTCGAGCATGGCGACATAGCCGGTGTGACCGGTCGCCTTGACGATGCGCATCAGGGCCTCGTCGGCCGCCAAGCTGAGCGTCGAGTTGACGCGATGGCGGCGCGACGTTTCGAAGATAAGGTTTCCGACGGTGTAGCCTGTCGTGCCGTCCGCGCTCGCGAGCAGGCCCGCAGCCGCCATCGCCTTCAGCAGGCGGGATGTCGAACTTTTGGGCAGCCCCAGCTGCTGGGCGACTTCGGTGACGGACAGCACGCCCCGCTCCGGTGCAAAGAGCCTTAGGACCCGAGCGACGTTGTCGACTACGTTCATGCCCAGCTCTTTTGTGCCATTTTTTCGGTGATGGCTAGTCAAAATTGGAACAACATGGGCGGATGGTTGGCCCGAATCATGCATCTGTTGAAATCCGTGTTCCATGAATGGATCACTTGTTGCGTGTGTTGGAACACGATAGGTTGGATACCAGTGAGGACGGAGAGTAGGCGGCATGGGTGGCAAGACAGATCGGCGTGCGTTTCTTAAGCTTTCAACCAGCGCGGCCGCCCTGGGCGCGTACGGCGCCTTTGGGGCGCTGCCTGCGGCGGCGCAGGCGGGTTCGACCTTGACAGTGGCCTGGGACAGCGACATCGACAGCCTCGATCCGCACGTCTTCAAGTCGGTTGGCGGCTACGCCGTCCAGTGCAACATCTACGACTCGGTCATCGGCTGGAAGGTACGGCCGGTCGACGGCAAGCCGGGCTTGTCACGGTCTTATCCGGACGAGTTCGAGGGCGGCATCGCCGAATCCTGGAGCTTCGAGAACGACGGCAAGACCGTCGTGCTCAAAGTTCGACCAGACATGAAGTTCCCGAGCGGCCGCCCGGTCGACGCTGCGGCGCTCAAGTACTCGCTGGATCGCGCGCTTCTGTCGCCCGGCTACATGCGCTTCGTGATGCCGCGCATCCTGCAGATCTCCAAGGCCGAGGACATCGTGGTGCGCGATCCGATGACGGTCGCCATCAACATGAAGGGCGCGACGCCGCAGTCGATGGTGCTGAACCTGCTGTCGCTGATGACCATGACGGCGCTCGACCCGGAGCTGGTGAAGCCCAATGCGACCGAGAAGGATCCGTGGGCGGCCGAGTGGGCCAAGCGCAACGCCGCTGGCTCGGGTCCCTACACGCTCACGACCAACACGCCGGGCGTCGAGGTCGTGCTCGAGGCACGCAAGGACCACTGGAAGGGCGTGCCGCAGTTCCAGAAGGTTGTCTTCAAGTTCGTGTCCAACGAGGCCGACCGCGTGCTGCTGCTGAAGCGCAAGGCGATCGACATGGTGGTCGGTCGCCCCGGCCTGTCGCCGCGCAGCATCAAGTCCTTCGAGAACGACAAGGATTTCAACATCTTCACCGTGCCGGATACGACCTGCAACTGGCTGGCAATGAATCAGACCAAGAAGCCGCTCGACAACGTGAAGGTGCGCCAGGCCATCAACTACGCCATCCCGGTGGCCGCGATCGTGCCGAATGTGTTGATGGGCTACGGCGCGCAGATGAAGTCGCCGCTGCCGGCGCTGACGCCGGGCTACGACGGCACGCTCTCGCCCTACAAGCACGACCTCGACAAGGCGAGGGCGCTGATGAAGGAAGCGGGCGTGACGACGCCGGTAACGCTCGATCTCGCCGTGCGGATCGGTTGGCAGCCGCATGAGGAGGCGGCGGTGTGGATCCAGCGCGAACTCGAGAAGATCGGCTTCAAGATCAACATCACGCGCCAGACCGACGCCACCTTCCGCCAGCTCGCCAGCAAGGGCGACCTGCAGCTCTCGATCGAGACCTGGCAGTCGTGGGTGAACGATCCGTTCTTCCATCTCGTGCCGCTGTTCCATTCGACCTCGAAGGGCACCAACACGGCGTTCTACAGCAACCCGGCGCTCGACAAGATCCTGGACGAAAACTACCACCAGCCCGACCCCGACCAGCGTCTCGCCGCCGCCAAGGCCGCGCAGAAGATCATCCTCGACGACGCGGTCTGGGGAATGCTGTGGAACGACAACTGGACGCGCGTGGTGCGCAAGGGGATCACCGGCATCGCGAAGCGCTGGGATACGTTCGAGCACTTCACGTCGCTCAAGAACGCCTGAGCGCGCGTCCCAACCGGTGGCTTTCCTCGCCTATTTCCTGCGCCGCCTGTCTCTCGTCATCCCCACCCTGGTGGGGGTGACGCTCATCACCTTTACGCTCACCTACGTGCTGCCGGGCAACCCGGCGGTCGTGAAGGCTGGACCGCTGGTCTCGCCCGAGGTCGTGAAGGAGCTCGAGAAGCAGATGGGCCTCGACCAGCCGGCGTGGGTGCAGTACGGCCGCTATATCGGCGGCATCCTGCGCGGCGACCTGGGCGAAAGCGCATCGACCGGGCGCCCGGTGCTGGAGGATTTCAAGCAGCGCCTGCCCGCCACGCTCGAGCTGACCTTGGCAAGCCTCCTGATCGCGCTGGCCCTGGGCATTCCGCTCGGCGTGCAGTCGGCTGTGCACCGCGACACCGCGATCGACCATATCGGCCGCATCGTCGGCGTGGCCGGGGTCGCCATGCCGACCTTCTGGACCGGCCTGCTCGCGCTCTACGTCTTCTTCTTCCTGCTGGGCGTGGCGCCGCCGCCGCTCGGCCGGCTGGGGCCGGGCATCGACCCGCCGTCGGCGATCACCGGGCTTTATGTCGTCGACAGCCTGCTGACCGGCAACTGGAAGGCCCTGGGCTCGGCGCTGCACCAGCTCATGCTGCCCGCGCTGACGCTCGGCCTCAGCGTCATGGCGCCGATCGCGCGCATGGTGCGCTCGACGATGCTGGAGATCCTCGAGTCCGACTACGTCAAGGCGGCCTGGGCAGCGGGCATCCCGCGCCGCCGCGTGATCTACGGCGACGCCCTCGCCAACGCCATGATCCCCGTGATCACCATCCTGGGCATCGTGTTCGGCTTCCTGATGGCGGGCAACGCGGTGGTCGAGAGCGTGTTCGCCTGGCCCGGCATCGGCAACTACGCGATCACCGCGCTGATGACCAAGGACTCCGGCCCGATCCAGTCCTTCGTCCTGTTCGTGGCGCTGCTCTACGTCATCGTCAATTTCCTGATCGATCTTCTCTACGCGCTGATCGATCCGCGCATCCGTCTGGAATGATGGCCGACACCACCCCCTCGTCAACCGCACCCGCACCGCTCCAGCCGGCGATGGTCCCACCGACACGGGCGCGTCTCGTCTGGCGGCGCCTCCGGCGGAACTGGTTGTCCGCCGGTGCGCTCGCGCTGATCGTCCTGACGGCCCTGGCCGCCGCGTTGGCGGACTGGGTCGCGCCCTACGAGCCCGACGAGACAGACGCCGCTGCGGCGCTGGTGGCACCCAGCCTGCATCACTGGCTGGGCACCGACATCTACGGTCGCGACCTGCTCTCGCGCATCATCCATGCCGGGCAGGTCGACCTCACCGTCGCCTTCGGCGCCACTGCCCTCGCTCTGGTGATCGGCTGCTCGGTCGGCGTCGTCGCCGGCCTCTATCGCGGTGTCGTCGATCTCGTGATCATGCGTTTCGTCG
Source organism: Pseudomonadota bacterium (assembly GCA_023416135.1). Classification (GTDB taxonomy): domain Bacteria; phylum Pseudomonadota; class Alphaproteobacteria; order Reyranellales; family Reyranellaceae; genus Reyranella. The sequence continues at coordinate 2,437 of JAEZIF010000159.1, read as the reverse complement.
ATTCGGTCATGGCGTTCCCCGCCTTCATCCTGGCGATGGCCATCACCGCGGCGCTGGGCAACAGCGTGACCAACGTGCTGATCGCGATCGCGATCACGCAGATTCCCAACTATCTGCGCCTTATCCGCAGCGAGATCTTCCGCATTCGCGAGATGGAATATGCCGACGCGGCCCGCGTGGTCGGCAACCCGGCGTGGCGCATCATGTTCATCCATCTGCTGCCCAACGCGCTGCCGCCGATCATCGTGCAGGCGACGCTGGCCATGGGCTATGCGCTGCTTACCATGGCGGCGCTCTCCTTCATCGGCCTCGGTATTCAGCCGCCGCAAAGCGAATGGGGGTCGATGACCGCCGAGGGCGCGCAGTACATCGTGACCGGCGAATGGTGGCTGTTCCTGTTCCCGGGCCTCGCCATCGTGCTGATGGTGCTGTCCTTCAACTTGATCGGCGACAGCCTGCGCGACTTCCTCGATCCGCGCATGCGCGGCGTGCGATGACCGCGGCGGCTCCCGTCATCGAGGTCCGCGACGTCTCGGTGCGCTTCGCCACCGACCATGGCGACGTGCAGGCGGTCGACGGCGCGAGCTTCGCCGTGCGCCAGGGCGAGATCCTCGGGCTGGTAGGCGAGTCGGGCTCCGGAAAGTCGGTGACGGCGACGGCGATCCTCGGCCTGATCCGCCGTCCCGGCCGCCTCGCCAGCGGCAGCATCGTGCTGAACGGCCGCGAGCTCACGACGCTCGGCCAGGAGGAATTGCAGAAGATCCGCGGCGTCGAGGTCGCGATGATCTCCCAGACCCCGCGCACCGCGCTCAACCCCCTGATCCCCGTCGGCCGCCAGGTGTCGCGGCTGCTCACGATCCACGCCGGCCTCGGCAAGGCGGAGGCGCGGCGACGCGCCATCGAGATGCTGACGCTGGTCGGCATTCCCGAGCCCGAGCGGCGCGCGCGCCAATATGCCCATCAATTCTCCGGCGGCATGTGCCAGCGCGTGATGATCGCCATGGCGCTCGCCACCTCGCCGCGGCTGCTGATCGCCGACGAGCCGACGACCGGCCTCGATGTCTCGACCGCGGCGCGCATCCTCGATCTGCTGCGCGAGCTCGGCGGCAAGACAGGCGCCTCGATCCTGCTGATCACCCACGATCTCGGCGTCGTCGCCCAGACCTGCCATCGCGTCGCCGTGATGCACGCGGGACAGGTTGTCGAGGTGGCACCGGTGCGCGGACTGTTCGCCCATCCCGCCCACCCCTATGCCCGTGCGCTGGTGCATTCGATCCCGCGCACCGACCGCGCCATCGCGATGGAGCCGATTCCGGGCGCCGTGCCCTCGCTGCTCAATGTCGCGCCGGGCTGCCGCTATGCCGGCCGCTGCCCGTGGGTCGAAGACCGCTGCCGGCGCGAGAAACCCGGCATGACGGAGATCGCTCCGGATCACTTCGTCGCCTGCTTCGCCGTGGAGGACGGACGTGCCGCGTCTGTGTGAATTCGACGACCTCAAGGTCCACTTTCCGATGCGCGGGACGGCGGCGTGGCTGCGCACGCTGAAGGACGGGCACCCCTCGGTCGTGCGCGCCGTCGACGGCGTGTCGTTCCACGTCGATGCCGGCGAGACGCTGGGGCTGGTGGGCGAATCGGGCTGCGGCAAGTCCACGGTGGCGCGCGCGCTGGTGCGGCTCGTGCAGCCGACCGGCGGCAGGATCACCTTCGACGGCGCCGAACTCACGGCCCTCGGCGATGAGGCCTACAACAACGTCCGCCCGCACCTGCAGATGGTGTTCCAGGACCCGGCCGCCTCGCTCAACCCGCGCCTGGCCGTGCGGCGCATGGTCGAGGAGCCGCTGCGGCTGCACACCGACCTCGATGCCGCCGCGCGCCGCGCGCGGGCCGAAGCGGCGTTGGAAGAGGTCGGCCTCGGCATCGAGCTCGCCGACCGCTATCCGCATGAACTGTCGGGCGGCCAGTGCCAGCGGGTGAACATCGCCCGGGCCCTGGTCACCAACCCGCGGCTGATCGTGCTCGACGAGCCCACCTCGGCGCTCGACGTGTCGCTGCGCGCGCGCGTGATCCTCCTCCTCGAGGAACTGCGCCAGCGTCACGGCCTCTCCTACCTCTTCATCAGCCACGATCTCGCGACGGTGCGCTACCTCGCCTCGCGCGTGGCGGTCATGTATCTCGGCGTCATCGTCGAGCAGGCGGAGGCCGCCGAACTGTTCGACCGCCCGGCCCATCCCTACACCCGCGCCTTGCTCGCCGCCGTGCCGGAGCCGGATCCGGAGGCGAAGCGCGATCCTTTCTCCCTCTCCGGCGAGATCCCGAGTCCGATCGACATTCCCGGCGGCTGCCGCCTGCGGACGCGCTGTCCGCTTGCCAAGCCGGTCTGCGCCGAGCCTGTGCCCTGGCGCGAAGTGGCCCCCGGCCATTTTGCCGCCTGCCATCT
>JAEZIF010000122.1 GCA_023416135.1 Pseudomonadota bacterium | reverse complement strand
GGCTGATCACCATGCTCAGCATGTCGAACTTCCACGTGCGGTCGCTGCTGCTGGCTGAGCGCAAGGCGGCGCGCCGCAAGGCGCCGGTATGGATGTACAGCTTCGACTGGGAGACGCCGGCCTTCGGCGGCCGGCTGAAGTCGTGTCACTCCGTCGAAGTGCCGTTCGTGTTCGACACACTCCATGTGGTTGGCGAGGGACATCGCAAGCCGCGCGCCCAGGCGTTGGCCGACCGTGTGTCGAAGACCTGGGCCACGTTTGCGCGCAATGGGGACCCCACGAATGCGTCACTGCCTGCGTGGCCGACCTATTCGGCCGCGCAGCGTGCGACGATGCTTCTGGACGACGAGTGCCGTGTCGTCAGCGATCCGGACGGTGAGGTCCGGCGGGTCTGGAGCAAGGTCGTCGCGATCGCCTGAGTGCCTTAGCCGGGCTTGATGTCGGCGGCCCGGATAACCTTGGCCCACTTCTCGGTTTCTGCGGCGAGGAAGCGGCCGAACTCGACTGGCGTCATCGGCATCGGCACGCCGCCGAGGTCGAGAATGCGCGCCTTGATCTTGGGATCGGCCAGCGCGGCGGTGGCACCCTTGTTGAGCTTGTCGATGGCCTCGCGCGGCGTGCCGGCCGGCGCGCCGAGGCCGGCAAAGGCGCTGGTCTCGAAACCGACCAGGAACTCGCCGAGCGTCGGGATGCCGGGCAGCAACTCCAGCGGCGCCGGCGTCGCTACGGCGAGCGCCCGCAGGCGGCCGGCCCTGATGTGCTCGATCGACGACGGCAGGTTGTCGAACATGACCTGCACCTGGCCGCTCATCAGGTCGGCCAGGGCGAGCGGCGCGCCACGATAGGGCACGTGCTGCATGGTGACGCCGGCCATCATCTTGAACCATTCGCCGGTGACGTGCGCCACCGAGCCGGTGCCGGCAGAGCCGAAGTTGATCTTGCCGGGGTTGGCTTTGGCGTAGGCGATGAACTCGGGGACGGACTTGGCCGGGAAGGTCGGGTTGACCACCATGACCTGGAAGACGCGGTAGATGCCGGCAACCGGCGCGAAATCGCGCAGAAGGTCGAAGCCGAGCTTGTCGTAGAGCGTCGAGTTGATCGGGTTGTTCGCGCCGATCACCAGCAGCGTATAGCCGTTGGCCGTCGCGCGCGCGACCTGTTCGGCGGCTATGTTGCCACCCGCGCCCGGCTTGTTCTCGACGATGATCTGCTGGGAGAACTGCTCGGCCAGCGATTGGCCGATCAGGCGGGCCAGGATGTCGATCGCCTGGCCGGCGGCAAAGCCGACCATCAGGCGGACCGGCTGTGCCGGGTATGCCTGAGCCTGAGTTTTGGGAGCGATGGAGACGGCGGGCAGCGCGAACGCGCTGGCGGCCAATCGTTGGAACTGCCTGCGGCGAAGGCTCACCGGGTTCCTCCCATTCCCGGCTTATCTCGCCGGCGCCGGGAACTCTACTTTGCGGCCAGACGCCTTGTCACTTCGAGGGCCAGCAGCGTGGCAAGAGTCACAGAGCGCTGCCGGCGAGCCTGCTACCAGACGGTCCTGGATCGAGCCGGGGGGCATGGCCATGCTGAACAATCTGTTCAACGCGATCGCTCTGGTCGCTCTCATCGGCGCAGCTTTCCTGGCGCCGGCGCCGGAATCCCTACCCGTCGCGTCGCCTGGAGCAAAGCCTGGATCCGCGGTCGGCTCGGTCAGCCATGCATCTGTGCCCGTGAGCACCGCCTCCAGCGAGCTTCGGGCGCAGCAGCAGCCGGTTCCAGTGGTGCGAAGCGCTCCAGCGCGGCCGGCTGCGGTCGCGTCCGACGAACTGGCCCAGTCCGAGGGAAAGACACCGTCCCATGGCGGCCTCGACAGGGCGGCTGCCAAGGTGGCGATCGAGGCAGATGGCTACAAAAGCGTGCGCATCGTCGACAAGGCTGCGAACGGCACCTGGCGGGCCAAGGCCTATCGCGGGACGACCGAGATCGTCGTCGTCGTGGACGAAGCGGGGCGAGTCCTGACCGAGTGACTACTTGCCGTTTGCTTCCATGAGCTGCGCGCCACCCGCGCCCAGACTTCATCGACATCGCCTTTTTGCTGACCTTGAGGCACACAACTTCTCGCACGAAGTGTGGTGAACGCCACATCACCCCAGGTGTCGAGCTGCTAGGGATCGTTCATGGCGGGCCAACCATCGGAGTGGCTCATGAACACTCTCCTGAACGTGATCGTCGCTGCAGCGCTGACCCTGACCTTCGCTTTCGCCTCGGAACTGGGGCCGGCATCGGGGCGCGATGGCCTGAGGGCAGTGGTGTCCCCTCCGGCGGACGCGGGACTGGCGACGGCCGCATCCTACGACCTGGCAAGAACAGAATTGCCGATTGATCAGGCACCGGCCACGCGGCTGGTCAGGTCAAACCGGCCACCCGCACCGAGGGCCGGCGGTCGGCATGGGACGCGACCAGCCGTCGGGCATCGGCGTCTCGGCCGGCCTTGAGGTAGGCCGCGAGCAGCGTGTTCTCGATCAGGTCACGCTGAGCACGGCTGCCGCCGATCCGCACGGTCTCGGCCAGTGCCGGTTCGAGGATGGCGATGGCCTTCGCCCAGTCACCGTCACCGTAGGCGGACAGGCCGTTTGCCAGTCGCGGGACCACGTCGCCTGCGGGTGAGCGGCCGGAGGCGGCACGCTGCTCGAGCTCGGCGACATAGGCCGCGATGCCGTCGCGATCGCCGGCGGCGACGGCGGCCAGCGCACGGTGCACGTCGACGAAGGCGATACCGGGCTTGGGAAAGGATTTCTGGCCGTAGGCGTGCACCTCGTCCCACAGCGACGACTTGCGGCCGTGGCCGGCGAGCTCGGCGCGCCACAGGAAGGCCGGCGCGTCGGTGGCAACGTTGAGGGCCGGGCCCCACGCGCCGCCGGGATGGACCTGCGCCTGGTAGACCTGCCAGGCGCGCTCGACGTCGCCCAGCATCATGGCGAACAGCGCCACGTGCCACGAGATGTGGCAGTGCATCAGGCCTTCTCGCTCATAGGTCGGCAGCCATGAATCGAGATAGTCGAGTGCCCTGCGATCCTCGCCCATCTCGTACAGGACGTGAGCCTTGATATGGGCGCCGTGGGCGTTCCCGGGATTGGTGGCCATGCTGCGCTCGATAAGCTCGAGCGCTTCGTCGAGCCGGCCGTGCTCCTCCAGCGCGAAGGCATAGACGGCCTGGAACCACCAGTCGTCGGCAAGATGCGGCTTCAGAGCATCGAGGAACTCGACCTGTTCCGGCTCGCGGCCCTGGCGGCCGCTGAAGCCGATCAGGCCGAACACGCCGGTAGCGGGGGAGGCGACCATGGCGTCGCGCGGATGCCGGGCGAGATGGCTGCGGGTGGCCGCGAATGCCTCGACCGGCTTGCCTTCGATGGCGAGGCAGAGCACATCGACGTGGCCTTGCTCGCGCGCAGTCGTCTTGGGGGCGAGCTCGCGGGCGCGGGCGGCCGACTGCCGGGCTCCGGGGACGTCCGCCATGAGGAAACGGCCGCGGGCAAGGGCCGCATGGGCCAGGGCGAAATCTGGATCGGCCGCGACGGCGCGCCCGAGATGCGCCTGATCGCCATGGGCCGCCGACAGCACGCAATCGACGCCGGCGACATAGGCATCGCGCGCGGCGGTGGACGAGGTGCTGAGCGGAAGCCCGTATCGATCGAGAAGCATGAAGACGATTTCCCCTGACTGGAGGCCGATGTTATTGGTCTGATCTTCTTGGCGCAGGAGGTCTCGTGTCCAGTGAATTGAAGGGAAAGGTCGCGCTCGTCACAGGTGCCAGCCGCGGCCTGGGCGAGGGCGTGGCACGCGCACTGGGTGACGCCGGTGCGGCGGTCATGCTGGTGGCGCGCGATGGCGCGCTGTCCGCAGCTGTCGCGCACGAAATCACGGCCAAGGGCGGTCGAGCCGAGGCAACGGCATGTGATGTGTCGGACTACGGCGCGGTGCAGAAGCTCGTTGCCGAGACCAAGGCGCGACTGGGCGGGCTCGACATCCTGGTCAACAACGCGGGCGTGATCGAGCCGATCTCCGAAATCGCGACCTCCGATCCCCGGGCCTGGGCGAACAACATCACGATCAACCTCATAGGCGCCTACAATGCCGTGCGCGCAGTGCTGCCGGAGATGCTGGCGAAGGGCGGCGGCACGATCGTGAACGTGTCGTCAGGCGCGGCCTACCGGCCTCTCGAAGGCTGGAGCGCCTACTGCTCGGGCAAGGCGGGGCTGGCCATGCTGACCCGGGCGATCGAACTCGAGACCAAAGGCAAGGGCATCCGCGTCTTCGGCTTCTCGCCGGGCACGATCGACACCGACATGCAGGGCAAGATCCGCGCCTCCGGCATGAACTCGATCAGCCAGATCCCGCGTGCCAACCTGTCGCCGGTCGAGCACGCGGTGCGCGGGCTGGTCCATCTCTGCACCTCGGCGAGCGACGACCTGATCGGCCAGGACGCTTCGATGCGCGACGATACGTTCCGCAGCCGTATAGGGTTGGCCTCATAGAGGCTGCAGGGTAGCTTAAGTGAAGCGCGAAGGAGGGGGGTGATGGGTACGACGGGTGAGCTCGACAGACTGCAATTGTCGCCGGTGACGCAAAGCTGGATCGACCAGCGCGTCTTCGATCTCTACGACGAATACTGCCACGGCCGTATCGACCGGCGCGCCTTCCTGTCGCGCGCCGCAGTGGTCGCCGTGGGCGGCCTCGCCATGGCGCAGGCGCTGCTGCCGCAATATGCGCGGGCGCAGACCATCTCCTTCACCGACGACCGCATCAAGGCGCGATATGTCACCTATCCGTCGCCGGGCGGAAGCTCTGGCCAGATGCGCGGCTACCTGGTGCAGCCCGCCGGCAACGGTCCGTTTCCCTCCGTCCTGGTGATCCACGAGAATCGCGGCCTCAATCCATACATCGAAGACGTGGCGCGACGCGCCGCCGTCGCTGGCTTCTTGGCGCTGGCTCCGGACGGCCTGTTTCCGGTCGGCGGCTATCCCGGCAACGACGATGACGGCCGCACGCTGCAGGCCAAGCTCGACCAGGCCAAGCTGCGCACCGACATGGTAAACAGCGCGCGCTATCTGAAGGCGCACGAGCTATCCAACGGCAAGCTCGGTGCCACCGGCTTTTGCTGGGGCGGCGGTACCACGAACTTTCTGGCGGCGACCTTGGGTGCCGACCTGCAGGCGGCGGTGCCGTACTACGGCGCGGCGGCGGACACGGCCTCTGTGGCCTCGATCAAGGCGCCGCTGATGGTCCAGTACGCCGAGAACGACGAGCGCATAAACGCCATGTGGCCGGCCTACGAGGCGGCGCTGAAGGCGGCGAACGTGCCGTACGAGATGTACATCTATCCCGGCACGCAGCACGGCTTCCACAACAACTCGACGCCGCGCTACCAGGAGGCGGCGGCCAAGCTGTCGTGGGAGCGCACCATCGCCTTCTTCAAGAAGAACGTCGTTTAATCACAGCTGGGCCGCTGACGTGAGTGCCGACGAAGGGCGTCGCCGGATCACCGACCGTCTGTTCTACTGGATTGCCGGCGGCTGCGGCTTCGCCACCGGCGTCGTCGGTGCCGCCTTTCATCTTGCCGTCGATCGGCTGTTGCAGTGGCCGCACTGGCTGGCGCAGCAGATGGGAACCGGGCCACTCACTATCGCCGCCGGCGCCGCTGTTGCCGCCGTCGCCATTACGCTCGCCTATCTGCTGACCCGCTACGTTGCGCCCGAGGCGGCGGGCAGCGGCGTGCCCGAGGTCGAGGGCACGATGGAGAGCGGACGCGAGGTGCGTTGGCGGCGTGTGCTGCCAGTCAAGTTCGTCGGCGGTGTGCTCGGCCTGTCCTCGGGGATCGTCGGCGGACGCGAGGGGCCGACCATCCATATGGGCGCGTCGATCGGCGCGGCGCTGGCCGAATGGCTGCGGCTCGACAGGATGGATTTTCATGCGCTGCTTGCGGCCGGGGCGGCGGCGGGGCTCGCGGCCGCCTTCAACGCGCCGCTCGCCGCCGTGCTTTTCGTGATCGAGGAGACGCGCAGGCAATTCCGCTACACCTTCCGCTCCTACGTCGCGGTGATCGTCGCGTCGGCGTCCAGCGCCTTCGGCATGGAACTGGTGGGCGGGACGGCGCCGCAGTTCAGGATCGACACCGACGCGCTGCCGCTGGCGATGCTGCCGATCTTCATGCTGCTGGGGGCCGCACTCGGAGTCCTGGGGATCGTCTTCAACAAGACGCTGGTGATGGCGCTCGACCGGCGGGCCAAGGCCTTCGCGCGCGTGCCGTTCCTCTATCCGATCATCGTCGGCGCGGCGATCGGTGCGCTCGCCTTCCTCGTGCCGATGGCGGTAGGCGGTGGCGAGAGGCTGATCCCTGAAATGCCGGAGGCCGACCTGCCGCTCAAGACCCTGCTGCTGATCGCCGTCGTGCGCTTCGTCGGCACCATGGCGAGCTATCCGCTGGGTGTGCCGGCCGGCATCTTCTCCCCCCTGCTGACCTTCGGCACCACGGTCGGCCTGATCTTCGGGCTGCTGGTCGAGATCGCGCTGGTCCGCTCGTCGCTCGCCGTGCCGCCGCTGACCGGCGCCGCCTTCGCCGTGGCGGCGATGGGCGGGCTGTTCTCGTCGACGATCCGCGCGCCCCTGGTCGGCGTCGTGCTGGTGGTCGAGCTGACCGGCGCCTTCGAATTGATCCTGCCGCTGATGGTGACCTGCGTGACGGCGCATGTCGTCGCCCAGGCCCTCGGCGGTCGGCCGATCTACGAGGTGCTGTTCGAGCGCTCGGAGCGGCTCGCCGGCCGTACGCCGTCGGCGCCGGTGGCCACCTCGTCCTCGCCGGTAGGCATCGACGTACCGCCGCGCTCCGACGCGCGCTGAGAGCCTGGCACCCTGACTTCAACGCGATCGGACGGAATAGGCATGGCGCGCGCGAACACCAGGAGGATCATCGCCGCCGGCGCATCGGCAACGTTCTGGAGTGGTACGACTTCGCGGTCTACGGCTACTTCGCCGCCGCCATCGGCCGCGCCTTCTTCCCCAGCGAGGACACGGTCGCACAGGTGCTGGCCGCGTTCGGCATCTTTGCCGTCGGCTTCCTTATGCGCCCGGTCGGCGGCGCACTGATCGGCCATATCGGCGATCGTCTGGGCCGTTGCGCCGCGCTCACCTTCTCGGTGGCGGCGATGGCCATCCCGACCTTTCTGGTCGGCGTTCTGCCGGGCTACCAGACTCTGGGTATTGCCGCGCCGATCCTGCTGACGCTGCTGCGCATGATCCAAGGCCTGTCGGTGGGCGGAGAGTATACGACCTCGATCGTCTTCATGGTCGAGCACGCCAGGCCGGGCAGCCGCGGCCTGGTCGGCGCCGTGGGCTGCTGCGGCGCGGTCGGCGGCATCCTGGCGGGCTCCGCGACCGGCGCCGCGCTCGCCTCGGTGATGTCGGAAGCCGCCCTGGAGAGCTGGGGCTGGCGCATTCCCTTCATGCTGGGCCTGGTCGTCGGGCTGGCGGGCTTCTTCCTGCGCCGTGGCATCCACGAGGAGTCGAAAGCGGAGAAGGGCGCGACGTCGTTCCTCGCCACGTTGCGTGATCACCGGCCACTCCTGCTGCGGCTCGCGGCGCTGTCGATCTTCAACTCGGTCGGCTTCTACCTGATGTTCGTCTACATCGTGAGCTGGCTGCAGTTGGTCGACGGCATAGCGCCGGCGCAGGCGCTCGGCATCAACACGATCAGCATGACAGTGCTCTTGCCGCTGATGCTGGCGATGGCCTGGCTGTCCGATCGCGTCGGTCGCAGGCCCGTCCTGATGGCCGCCACCGCCGTCGCCTTCGTGGCCGCGTGGCCGCTGTTCTGGTTGATGCACAGTGCCGACCCCGCGGTGGTGCTGCTGGGCCAACTGGGCTTCGTGGTCTCGGTCGGTACCTTCGTAGGGTGTCAGCCCGCCTTGATGGTGGAGGCGGTGCCGACCGAGGTGCGCTGCACCGTGATTGCGCTCGGATACAACGTGACCCTTGGCGTCGTCGGCGGGTTGAGCCCCCTGGTCGCGACCTGGCTGGTCGAGCGCACCGCCAACAACTACAGCCCGGCCTTCATGATCATGGCGGCCGCGGCGATGTCGTTCCTGGCGCTGCTGTCGTTCCGGGAGTCGTACAGGGTATCGCTCAGCCCAGCTTGATGTTGCCCTCGGTGATCAGCTTGGCGAGCAAGGTGCGCTGGCCCTCCAGCCAGGCCTTGAACTCGGCGGGCGTGTTGGCGGTGAGCACCGCGCCTGCCGCATCCAGCCGCTCCTTGACCTTGGCGTCCTTGATCGCCTCGGCGCAGACGGCCTGCATGCGGCCGATCAGCTCCGCCGGCGTGCCCGTCGCCGCGAACAGGCCGTTCCAGTCGATCATGTCGTAGCCTGGGTAGCCCGATTCGGCGACGGTCGGCACGTCGGGGAAGATGGCGACGCGCTGCAGGCTCGTGACGGCGAGGAGGCGCACGCGCCCTGCCGCCAGCGGCGGGCGGATCGAGCTGGTGGTGATGATCACCGAATCGACCGCACCGGCGCCGATGTCGCGCGCGGCATCGGCGCCGCCGCGATAGGGGGCATGGATCAGCTTGATGCCGGCGCGGCGTTGCAGCTCTTCGCCCGCCATGTGGCCCATGCCGGCGGCGGGCGGCGTGCCGTAGCTGATCGTGGCCGGCTTCGCCTTGGCCTCGGCGATGTATTCCTGCAGGGTTTTCGCCGGAAATTCCTGCTTCACCGCCAGGACCTGCGGGAAGTCCGAGAGCTTGGTCACCGGCAGCCAGGTCTTCTCGTAGTCGAACGGCAGGTCCTTGATCAGGAGCGGATTGGTGAGCTGGTTGGCGGCATCGATCAGGAAGGTCTGGCCGTCGCGCGGCGACTGCAGGACGGCGTTGGCCGCCACCAGGGAGTTGCCGCCGGTGCGGTTGTCGACGATGACCTGCTGGCCGATGATCTCCGAGACCCGGGCGCCGACATTGCGCGCCACCGTGTCGGCCGCGCCGCCCGCGGCGAAGGCCACGATCCAGCGCACCGGACCCTTCGGCCAGCTGCCCTGCGCGAACCCGTGGCGCGCGAGAAGCGGCGCAGCAAGGCCTGCCGCGAGCACAGCGCGGCGCAACAGTTTGGTCATGTGAAACTACTCCAGCAGCTCGGGAACCACCCAGAGGGCCGGCTCGCCGCGCGCAACCCTCTGGACATTGTCGAAGCCGTTGCGCAGGCGGGTGATGTTGCTCTCGTAGGTCGGGCCGGCGAGATGTGCCGTCAGCACGACATTGTCGAGCTTGAGCAGGGGATTGTCCGGCGGCGTCGGCTCCTCGTCGAACACGTCCAGCCCGGCGCCGAACAGCTTGCCGGCCGAGAGGGCGGCGGTCATCGCCTTCTCGTCGATCACCGGGCCGCGCGACGTGTTCACGATGATGGCCGACGGCTTCATCACACCGAGTTCCTGCGCGCCGATCATGCCCTGGGTCGAGGCGTTGAGCGGCACGTGCAGCGAGACGATGTCGGAGTGGCGCAGGATCTCGGGCAGCAGGCGGAAGCGCACACCCAGCGCATCCTCTTCCTCCTCCTTGAGCCTCTTGATGTCGTAATAGTGCACGGTCATGCCGAAGGCCTTGGCCAGTCGCGCCACCTTCTTGCCGATGGTGCCGAGCCCGATGATGCCCAGGACCTTGTTGCGCACTTCATGGACGGTGGGCGGTTGGTTGCCGTGCCAGCGGCCGGCGGTGACGTTGCTGTGCTGCGTGATCAGCCGGCGCGACACCGCCAGCATCAGCAGCATCGCATGCTCGGAGACAGCGACGGAGTTGGCGCCGCCGTTGTTGCACAGGGGGATGCCGCTCTTGCGCGCCGCGTCGAGGTCGGCGCGGTCGTAGCCCGCGCTCAGCATCTGGATCAGCTTGAGCTTGGGCGAATCCTTGAAGAGCTGCGGGGTCACGTACTGCTGCACGAAGCCCACGAAATAGCTCGTGCCGGGCAAGGCCGCTTTCATCTCCGGTGAATTGTGCAGGGCCTTGACGATCTCGAAGCCCTTGGGTGCGAGGTCGTCGACCATGGAGATGGTATCCTTGGGCCCGACCACGAGTACGCGTTCAACCATCTAGAGTGCCTCCGCAGCAATACGATGAGCTTTCAGGAGTCCGGGCAGCCGCCGCGGCTCGGTGCGGCCCCAGCCGCACTCGGCCGACAGGCCGAATTCAGTGACATGGCGCTTCGCCACATCGACGCGCTTGCGGTCGCCCGCGTCGTCGTCGTGATGAAGCAATCCGAGATAGAGCCGGGTGCCGGCGGGCCGCCTGAAGTCCTTCAGCGGCGCATAGTAGCCGTCGTCGGCACGATCCTTCGGCACGGGGATGTGCAGGAAATCGATGTGTCGTTCGGTGGCGGCGACGATGCCGTTCATCATCTCCACCAGGATGGCGGCGTCCCTGGGCTGCACGAGGTGCTCGTCGCGCGGCGAGCCGTAGCAAAGGTGATGGCCCATCTCGACGCCGGCCGGCACGGCGTCGCCCAGGCGGCCCAACAGGTCGAAGATCTGCTTCTTGTAGTGAGCCGGGCGATCCTCGAAGTAGTTCTCGAAAGCCAGCACTTCCTGGCAGACGTCCCATTGGATCGAAAGGTCGGCCGCCGGGATCGCCTTCACGATGTTGGCCAGCCCCGATTTCACCGCCCGCTCGTAGACGCCGAAATAGGTCTCTCGCGCCGGTCCGCTGACATAGAGGTAGCCGCTGGCCTGCGGCGTCGGCAGGCAGACCTGGAAGCGCATGTGCCCGGGGATGGCGCCGGCGGTGCGCAGCGCCTTGAAGCTCTCCCAGGAAGCCAACGCCGCCGTGTCGTAACCGGTCTCGAAGGCAACGGCGGCGGGATCGACGCCGGGCTTGAAGCGCACCTGCTCGATCTCGCGCACGACCTTGCCGTCCCACTGGATGAACTTGTAGGGCGGCACCGTCGGATCGATCTCCATGGCCGGATGGTCGAGCAGCATCTGGCGCTGGAAGTAGACCCAGCGCGAGCGCTTTCCCGTCTCGCCGTCGGGCATGCAGCGGAGGAATGGCCCGAGTTCGTCGGCGAGCCGCAGGAACACCTGCTCGCTGCTGTCGAGCGGAACGCTGCCGATCAGGTGCAGGCGATCCTTGCCTTCCATCAATGGACTTTCTCGAGCTTCTGCAGCGAGCGCAGGAACTTCGGGGCCGGCTGGCCGGGATGGCTGGAGGGCCAGTTGGTGTAGCTCACCTCGCCGACATAGATGTCGCCCTTGCTGTCGACGGCGAGCCCATGCGGCGAGAGGAACCTGCCGGGCTCGAGACCCGGCCCGTGCTCGCCGCCGAGCCGCGCGATCAGGCCGCCCTTCTTGTCGACGATGGCGAGTCGCGGGCCGAGGTTGGTGTGCTTGCTGTTGACCGGCATGCCCGGCCCCAGCTCGCCGATGATGAATTTCGGATTCTTGCCGCCGCCGGCGCAGCAGTAGAGCGCGCAAGGCCGGTGCATGTTGTTCCACTGCAGCTCGTACTTGCCGTTGCCGTCGAACACCTGCACGCGGTGGTTCTCGCGGTCGGCGACGTAGACCCAGCCGTCGTCGTCGGTGGCGATGTTGTGGGCGATGTTGAACTGCCCCGGGTCGGTGCCGGTGGTGCCCCAGCACATCAGGTGCTTGCCGTCGGGCGAATACTTGTGGACGCAGGAATTGCCGTAGCCGTCCGACACGTAGATCTCGCCTTTGGGCGAGAGGGCCGTGTGGGTGCAGCGATTGAACGGCTTGCCGCTCAGGAACGGCGCGGGCTGGTTGGGCACGCCGATGGTCAGCAGCACCTTGCCCTCGGTCGTGACCTTGCGGACGGTGTGGTCGCCGTCGTCGGTGCAGTAGAGGTTGTCGTCGCTGTCGATATGGATGCCGTGGGCGCGGCTGAACAGGCCTTCGCCCCAGGAGCGCAGGAAGTTGCCGTCGCGGTCGAACACGATCATGGGATGCTGGCCGCGATTGAAGACGTAGACGCGGTCCTTGCTGTCGACGGCGACGGCCGCGACATCGCGGAACTCCCAGCCGTCGGGCAACTTCGCCCAGTTCTCGATCACGCGATAACGATGTTCGCCGCTTCCGAGGACTACTGACATTGCACTCTCCTCATTGGACCGCGGGCCTCCAGGCCCGCCCATGATCATGATGCGGGCCTGGAGGCCCGCGGTCCGGCTTGATTATGACGCCACCATCGCCGCCGAGATCTTTTCCGCCGACATGAGGGTGGGGAAATTGGTGTTGGCGCACGGCACCACGGGGAAGATCGAGGCGTCGACCACGCGCAGGCCCTGCACGCCCTTGACCTGGCCCTGGGTGTCGACCACCGACATGGGATCGTCCGGCCGGCCCATGCGGCAGGTACAGGAGGCGTGCCACACCCCGATCGCCGCCTTGCGCACGAAGGCCTCGAGCGCCTCGTCGTCGTTCATCACCTGCTCGAAGGTGAAACCCTCGACCACGAACTTCTCGACCAGGTAGCGCCGCAGCGCCGCCGGCCCGTCGAGGAACTGGGCAAAGATGCTGGTCAGGATCTTGTTCTTGGTGTTGACCACGCCGATGGCCCGCACCTTGTCGCTGTAGGCGGCTGGGAAGGGCGTGTCGCAGACCTGGCGCACGGCGTCGGTCATCTGCACCGCCGCCATCAGCTTGAAGCCGCTCATCAGGCGGTCGAGGTCGCGCTTGTCGGAGAGCAGGTTGAACTCGACGATCGGCTCGCTGCGATAGTCGCGCGAGGCGAGCTTGACCTGGCCGGTCTCCGAGTAGGTCTTGTTGATGAAGGTGAGCAGCGAGGCGATCTGCTCGCCCACCGCATGCCAGGCCGACTTGCTGATCACCGCGACGAACATGTCGCCCATGGGGATGCCCGGCAGCTTCGACGAGTAGCGCAGGCCCATATGGATGTGCCGGCGCGTGTGCTCGTTCATGCGCCCGCCGCGGCGGATGAAGGACGACAGCGCGATCGAGGGATGGTCCATCAGCCGCTGGCCGACGCCGGGCAGGGCGGCGATCACCGGGATGCCCATGTCGCTGAGATGCCCGACCGGGCCGATGCCGGCCCGCATCAGATGGGCGGGTGTATGGATCGCGCCCGATGACAGGATCACTTCCTTGGCCCGGAACTCCTGCTCCTTGCCCGCCACCATCGCCGTGACACCGACGCAGCGCGTGCCCTCGAACAGCAGCGACTTCACCTGCGTCTCGGTCGAGATGGTGAGGTTGGAACGCCTGCGGGTCTCGGCGTCGAGGTAGCCCATCGCCGCCGACACGCGGCGTTCGTCGGCGTTGGAGTGCGTCACCGGGAAGTAGCCCTCGACGAATTCGCCGTTCTGGTCGGGCAGGAACTTGAAGCCCTTGGCCTCGAAACCCTGCCCCACCGCCTTGGCATGCCCCGTCCAGTTCTCGCGCGGAATGCGGCGCACGGGAATGCGGCCGTCCTTACCGTGCCAGGGCCCGTCGAAATCGAGGTCGCGCTCGACCTTCTTGAAGAAGGGCAGAACCTGGTCCCAGCCCCAGCCTTCGGCGCCGCGGCTCGCCCATTCGTTGTAGTCGGTCGGCGCACCGCGATTGGCCATCTGGCCGTTGATCGACGAGCCGCCGCCCAGCACGCGCGCCTGCTCGTACTTGCGCAGCGGCGGGCGGTTCTCCTGCGGATTGTTGTGCGACACGATCTGGGTGTGGACCTTGAGGTCGGTCCAGTGGAAGCGCGGATCGAAGTACGCCGTGCCGGAGTAGCTGTCGGCGATCTCCTTCGGCTCGTCGCCCGGCGGCGTGTCCTGGCCGGCCTCGCACAGCAGCACCTTGTTGGCGCTCTTTGCCGACAGCCGATGCGCCATGACCGAGCCGGCCGAGCCGCCGCCCACGATGATGTAGTCGTACACGCGTGCGTTTCCTCAGGTTGTTGGGCAGACGCTAACCCGTTGGGCAATGTGGCGAAACCAAGATATTTCGCCGCGCAACGCTTCGCGGAAGCCGGCGTTCAACCCGGACTTTCCCACGAAGAGGAGGCACTATTGATAAAGCGTACCCTTCTTGCCCTGGCCCTCGTGACTGCTGCCGGTGCCGCAGGCGCCCAGACTATGACCGCCCCGCCGGCGGGCGGCGCGACTGTGAACCCGCCTGCGGTGGGCGGTGGTGCCGTGACCGCGCCGTCCGCGACCCCGCCTGCCGTCAACACGCCAGCCGTGCCTTCGCGCTCGGTCGGCGCCGGCGGTGCGACCGTGACCACGCCTCCGGTAAGCGGCGGTACGGTACAGGCGCCGGGGGCCGGCTCGGCCGGCGCGACCATGCCGTCGGCCAATCCGCCGAGTGCCGGCACGCCCGGCATGCCGGGTCAGTCGGTGACGGCGCCCAGCCAGGCCAATCTGCCGGCGGCGCCCAACGCCCAAGGCTCGGCCAACGCGGTCAAGAAGATCGAGGGCGACGGTTACAAGAACGTGCAGGGCATGACCCGCAATCCGGACGGCAGCTGGAGCGGCAAGGCGCTGCGTGGCGGCTCGATGGTCGACGTCCACGTCGATGCGCGCGGCAACGTCGTCACCAAGTAGACAACTGCTCCGGTCAAACCACTTGGGCCCGCCCCGTTACCTGACGGGGCGGGCTTCCGTCGTTGTGCTTGCGGCCCCACGGCAAGCCTGCAATCGTTCGGCTTACGCACTGTGGGAGGTTTCGTATGCCAGACATCACAGCCGCAAACCCCGACATCGCCACGCCCGAGCTCATGAAGGCTATCTCGGCTGCCTTCAACAGCCGCGACGTCGATCGCATCGTCTCGCACTTCACCGACGACGCCACCTTCTGGCTGGCGCGCGGACCCGAGCCGGTCGGCCGCACGCTCGAGGGCAAGGAGGAGATCTGCAAGACCTTGGCGGCGCGCTTCAAGGTGATCCCCGACATGCGCTGGGACCACAAGGAGTACATCTATGCCGGCAACCGCGCGATCTCGGTGTGGACGGTGCAGGGCAAGGGCGCCGACGGCGAGAGCCTGAGCTGCCAGGGCTGTGACATCTACACCTTCCGCGGCGGCAAGATCGCCGCCAAGGACACCTACTGGAAGATCGTCGAGCACAAGGATCGCCTCTGATGAGCCTCGATCTCCTCATCCGCGGCGGCACCGTCGTCGACGGCTCGGGCAAGCCGCGTTTCGGCGCCGATGTCGGCGTCAAGGACGGCTGCATCGTCGAGGTCGGTCGCATCAAGTCACCCGCTGCGCGCACCATCGATGCCGACGGCCTCATCGTGTCGCCAGGTTTCATCGACGGCCACACCCACATGGACGCGCAGGTGGCATGGGATCCGCTGGGCAGCTGCTCGTGCTGGCACGGCGTCACCTCGGTGGTGATGAGCAATTGCGGCTTCGCGCTGGCGCCCTGCAAGC
>JAEZIF010000144.1 GCA_023416135.1 Pseudomonadota bacterium | reverse complement strand
TTGCCCTTGAAGGCATTGGCCTCGTCGTGCGCGTGATACTTCTTCGAGCGGCGAATGAACTTCTTGTAGATCGGGTGCTGCACGCGCCGCTCGACCTTGACGACGATGGTCTTGTCCATCTTGTCGCTGACGATGACGCCCTCGAGAACTCGCTTCGGCATCTATTGCTCCTTAACCGGCGGCCTTCTCGCCCAGCACCGTCTTGATGCGGGCGATGTCGCGGCGCACCTGGCGCACGCGGCCTGTCTTGCCGAGCTGTCCGCCGGCCTTCTGGAAACGCAGGTTGAATGCTTCCTTTCGCAGGTTGCCCAGCTCTTCCTTGAGCTGGTCCTGGGTCTTGGGGCGCAGATCGCTGGCCTTCATAAATATCTCCTCAGCCTTAGGCGCCGACGCGGGCGACGAAGCGCGTCTTGATCGGCAACTTGGCGGCGGCGAGCTCGAGCGCCTCGCGCGCCACCTGGACCGGCACGCCGTCGAGCTCGAACAACACGCGACCCGGCTTGACGCGGGCGGCCCAGAACTCGGGCGCCCCCTTGCCCGAGCCCATGCGGACCTCGGCCGGCTTCTTGGACACCGGCACGTCGGGGAACACACGGATCCAGACGCGGCCGGCACGTTTCATGTGACGCGTGATGGCCCGGCGGGCAGCTTCGATCTGGCGCGCGGTCAGGCGATCGGGCTCCATCGCCTTCAGGCCGTAGGATCCGAAGTCGAGGTTGAAGCCGCCCTTGGCGGCGCCGCTGATACGGCCCTTGAAGGCCTTGCGGTACTTGGTGCGCTTGGGTTGCAGCATGATGTCTTACGCGTCCCTCTGCTCCGAGCGCTCGACCCGGGCGGGCGTGCGCTGCGGAGCGGCTTCCTCGGCGCGCTTGTCGTGCGCCATCGGGTCGTGGGCCATGATCTCGCCCTTGAACACCCACACCTTGACGCCGCAGGTGCCGAAGGTGGTGAAGGCCGTCGCGGTGCCGTAGTCGATGTCGGCGCGCAGCGTGTGCAGCGGCACGCGACCCTCGCGGTACCATTCCATGCGGGCGATCTCGGCGCCGCCGAGGCGGCCCGAGCAGTTGATGCGGATGCCCTGGGCGCCGAGACGCATGGCCGACTGCACGGCGCGCTTCATGGCGCGACGGAAGGCGACGCGACGCTCGAGCTGCTGGGCGATGTTCTCGGCGATCAGCGTGGCGTCGATTTCGGGCTTGCGAATCTCGACGATGTTCAGCGCCACCTCGCCCTTGGTCATCTTGGCGAGGTCGCCGCGCAGCTTCTCGATGTCGGCGCCCTTCTTGCCGATCACCACGCCCGGGCGGGCGGTGTGGATGGTGACGCGGGCGCGCTTGGCCGGACGCTCGATGACGATCTTGGCCACGCCCGCCTGCGCCAGCCGCTCGCGCAGCACCTTGCGGATGTGGATGTCCTCATGGAGCATCTTGGAGTATTCGCCGCCCTCGGCGTACCACCGCGAGTCCCAGGTCCGGTTGATGCCGAGCCGCAGGCCGATGGGATTGACCTTCTGACCCATTACTTGTCCTCCGCCTCGGCGCGCTCGCGCACCACGATGGTGAGATGGCTGAACGGCTTGATGATGCCGGCGGCGCGGCCACGGCCGCGCGTCTGGAAACGCTTCATCACCAGGCCCTTGCCGACCGACGCCTCGGCGACGATCAGGCGATCGACGTCGAGGTTGTGGTTGTTCTCGGCGTTGGCGATGGCCGAGGTCAGCGCCTTCTTCACGTCGCGGGCGATCCGCTTCTTGGAGAAGGTGAGCTCGTTGACGGCCGAGGCCGCCTTCTTGCCGCGGATGGTGGCGGCGACGAGGTCAAGCTTGCGCGGGCTGACGCGCACGGTGCGCAGCACGGCCTTGGCCTCGTTGTCCGCTTGGCGGCGGGGATTGGATGCCTTGCTCATCGGTTAGTCCTTCGAGACCTTCTTGTCGCCCGAATGGTTATGGAAGGTACGGGTCGGCGAGAACTCACCGAGCTTGTGACCGACCATCTCCTCGGTGACATTCACCGGGATGAACTTCTTGCCGTTGTAGACGCCGAAGGTCAGTCCGACGAATTGCGGCAGGATCGTCGAGCGCCGCGACCAAGTCTTGATCACTTCGCTGCGAACGGTCTGGCGCGACTTCTCGGCCTTCTTGATGAGGCTCCCCTCGACGAAGGGACCCTTCCAAACGGAACGTGCCACTGCTCTGTCTCCTCGTCAGCGCGTTGCGCTACGGCGGCGGATGATCAACTTGTCCGTCGCCTTGTTCTTGCGGGTCTTCTTGCCCTTGGTCGGCTTGCCCCACGGGGTGACGGGGTGACGGCCGCCCGAACTGCGGCCTTCGCCGCCGCCGTGCGGATGGTCGACCGGGTTCATGGCGACGCCGCGAACGACCGGGCGGCGGCCGAGCCAACGCTGGCGGCCGGCCTTGCCGATCACGATGTTCTGGTTATCCGGGTTCGACACCGCGCCGACCGTGGCCAGGCACTCGCCCGGCACGAGGCGCAGCTCGCCCGAGTTGAGCTTGATCTGGGCGTAGCCCGCGTCCTTGCCGACGAGCTGGGCGTAAGTGCCGGCCGAGCGCGCGAGCTGGCCGCCCTTGCCGATCTTCAGCTCGACGTTGTGGACGATGGTGCCTACCGGCATGTTGGCGAGCGGCATGGCGTTGCCGGGCTTGATGTCGACGCGATGGCCCGACACGACCTCGTCGCCCGCCTTGAGGCGCTGCGGCGCCAGGATGTAGGCGAGCTCGCCGTCGGCGTACTTGATGAGGGCGATGAAGGCCGACCGGTTGGGGTCGTACTCCAGACGCTCGACGGTCGCGGCGACATCGAACTTGCGGCGCTTGAAGTCGACCAGGCGCAGGCGCTGCTTGTGGCCGCCGCCCATGTGATTGCTGGTGATACGGCCATGGTTGTTGCGGCCGCCGGTCTTCTTCTTGCCGCGCGTCAAGGCCTTGACCGGCTTGCCCTTCCACAGGCCCGTGCGGTCGACGATGACCAGCTGCCGCAGCGACGGCGTGATCGGCTTATAAGTCTTAAGAGCCATGCTTCTGTCTCCCGTCCTACAGGCCCGTGGTCACGTCGATCTTGTGACCCTCGACCAGCGAGACGATCGCCTTCTTCCAGTCGCTCCGCACGCCGGGACGGCCGCGGAAGATCTTCTTCTTGCCCTTCACGGTGACGGTGTTGATCGCCTTCACCTTGACCTTGAAGAGGCCTTCGACGGCCTGCTTGATCTCGGGCTTGGTGGCGTCCATCGACACGCGGAAGGTCACCTGGCCATGCTCGGAGCCGTTGGTGGTCTTCTCGGTGATCAGCGGCGAGCGGATCACCTCGTACATGCGGGCTCGGGAAACGGTGGCTCCCACGGCGGCCCTATTCGCCTTGACGCTCATTGCAGGCGCTCCTCGAGGTGCTTCACGGCATCCTTGGTGAGCACCAGCGTGTCGCGGCGCAGGATGTCGTAGACGTTGGCGCCCTGCTGCGGCAGCACATCGACATGGGCGATGTTGGCCGCGGCGCGCGCGAAGTTGGTGTCGACCTCGGCGCCGGCAATGACCAGCACGCTCGACACACCGAGCTTGCCGAAGTGGGTCTTGAGCTGAGCGGTCTTGGGCTCCGGCAGGGTCGCAGCCTCGACCACGATCAGCTTGCCCTCGGCCGCCTTGGCCGACAGCGCCGTACGCAGCGCGAGCTTGCGAACCTTCTTCGGCAGGTCGGACGCGTGGCTGCGCACCACCGGGCCGAACGCCTTGCCGCCACCGCGGAACTGCGGTGCCGCCTCGTTGCCGTGGCGGGCGCGGCCGGTGCCCTTCTGGGCGTACATCTTCTTGGCCGTGGCCGTCACTTCGGAACGGCCCTTGGTCTTGTGCGTGCCCTGCTGGCGGCGCGAGAGCTGCCACACCACGCAACGCTGCAGGATGTCCTTGCGGACGGGGACAGCGAACACGCCGTCGGCGAGTTCGATCTCGCCGGCGCTGCCGCCCTCGATGGTCTTGACTGCGATCTTCATGTTTCCGTCCTTAAGCCGCAGGACCTTCAGCCGCCGGCGCTTCCGCCGCGGGCGCCGCCTCAGCGGCAGCCTTGCGCAGGCCGGCCGGATAGGGAGCGTCCTTGGGGCGGGCGCGCTTGGAGGCGTCCTTGACGATGATGTAGCCGCCGCGCGGGCCCGGGACGGCGCCGGAGACCAGCAGCAGACCCTTCTCGTCGTCGGCGGCGACGACCTTGAGGTTCTGCGTGGTCACGCGCTCATGGCCGTAGTGGCCGGCCATCTTCTTGCCGGGGAAGGTGCGGCCGGGATCCTGGCGGTGACCGGTCGAGCCGTGGCTGCGGTGCGAGACCGACACGCCGTGGCTGGCCTCGAGACCACCGAAGTTCCAGCGCACCATCGAGCCGGTGAAGCCGCGGCCGATCGTGGTGCCGATGACGTCGACGAACTGGCCGGGCACGAAGTGGCTCGGCACCAGTTCGGCGCCGACCTCAAGCACGGCGTCCTTGGCGACGCGGAACTCGACCAGCTTCTTCTTCGGCTCGACCTTGGCCTTGGCGAAGTGGCCGCGGTTGGGCTGGCTCACGTTCTTGACCTTGGCCCTGCCGTAGCCGAGCTGGACGGCAGTGTACTTGTCCTTCTCTTCCGAGCGGACGGCGACGACCTGGAGCTGGTCGACCTTCAGAACGGTCACGGGCACATGCTCACCGGCGTCGTTAAAGACGCGGGTCATGCCGACCTTCTGGGTGACGAGACCGCAACGCATGGTCCTGTTCCTTCTCTTCCCTGTCCTTTAGGCGCCGAGCTTGATCTCGACGTCCACGCCCGAAGCGAGGTCGAGCTTCATCAGCGCGTCGACCGTCTGCGGGGTGGGATCGACGATGTCGAGGACCCGCTTGTGGGTGCGGATCTCGAACTGCTCGCGCGACTTCTTGTCGATGTGCGGCGAGCGGTTGACCGTGAACTTCTCGATGCCGGTCG
>JAEZIF010000010.1 GCA_023416135.1 Pseudomonadota bacterium | reverse complement strand
GGCAGTCGAGAACCCGCCGGTCATCGCGTATGCTTTTCACCGGTACTTCCCACGTACCACGACGACGAAGGCCCGGCGCCCACACCCTAAACCCACTCCCGCCGGGCCTTCACTTTGGCCGCAGATTCCGGGCGCCATTGCCTATCAAGTCTCGTGCCGCGGCACGATCCGGCGGATCCGCGATTTCGCTTGCCGCCAGAGCGGCGACAGCGCGCGGCTGGCGAGCGGGATGGCGATCAGGCCGACGACGATGCCGGCGACGCCGGCGCCTGCTGCTTCCACCAGCCAGGCCAGGAACGCGCCGGCGAAGGGCGCATCGCGTGCGACGGCAGCGCCTGCGTCATGCAACACGTGGCTCGGCCATCGCAAACCATATTCTTCGAGGCCATGAAGGATGATCCCGCCGCCGACCCAGATCATCGCGGCGGTGCCGATGATGCCAAGGCCGCTCAGCAGAAAGGGCGTTCCTCGTGCGAGCGCCCGGCCGAACAGCCGCAGCGGTGCGGCGAGAGCCGTGGCCGGCGACAGGCTTGCGAGCGCCAGGCCGGCGTCGTCCGCTTTGACGATCAGCGCGACGGCGCCGTAGACCGCCACCGTTATGCCGATGGCGACAACCGCGAGGACGATCCCGCGCTCTACGATGCTGTCGGTGGGAATGGCGGCGAGCGTGATCGCCATGATCTCGGCTGAGAGGATGAAATCGGTCTTGATGGCGCTGGCGACCTTTTCGTCCTCGAAGGTCCTGGCGTCGATGGCCACCGTCTCGAGCTTGGCTTCGTGAGCATGCGCATCGTGCGGAAAGAGGGCCGAGTAAACCTTCTCCACGCCTTCGTAGCAAAGATAGGCCCCGCCCAACATCAGCAGCGGCGTGATCGCCTGCGGCAGCAGGAGGCTGAGGATGAGGGCCCCCGGCAGGAGGAACAGAATCTTGTTCTTGAGCGAGCCCAGCGCGATGCGGCCGACGACCGGCAGTTCGCGCGCCGGGCTGAAGTCGGTGAGGTAGCGTGGCGTGACCGCGGCGTCGTCAATGACGACGCCGGCGGCCTTGCTGCCGGCCTTGGCCGCCTGGCCCGCGATATCGTCGATCGAGGCGGCCGCAGCCTTGGCCAAGGTCGCGATATCGTCGAAAAGGGCCATTAAACCAACGCTCATGGAACCACCCGGGAGTCGGCGAAATTGCAGAAACAGGCAATGTAGGGTGGAGCGCCCAACAGCGCACTCCACGTTGCGTCCACAAGCGTTTGGTGGTCTGGAAGCCGGCGAACACGCCCACTGAAGGGGACGGCCCCGGCGAAGCCTCAGCCCTTGAGCTGCCTTGCGATGAATTCCTTCGTCACCTCGCGCGCCTTGTCGGTCTGCGGGCCGGGCTCGGCGACCCATTCGTGGACGGCGTTCTCGAACAGCCGGTAGTCGCAGCTGCCGCCGGCCGCCCGGTAGGTCTCGGCGAATTTCCGCTGCATCTCGGGCAACACGTTGTCGTCGAGCGCGCCCTGCATGATCAGGAGCGGCGGCAGGGCGACCTTCTCCCCGCGTTCGAGGATCTCCTGCGGATTGCTTTCGTGGATCGTCTCCCACGGCACGAAGAACATCTTGTTGTTCTTGATCATGGCCTCGTTCTTGCGCCGCTCGGCGTTCTCGTAGCGCGCCGCGGTGTTGCTGACGGGCGAGCGCATCGCCACCCAGGTCACGGTCGCATCGACTTCCGACGCGCCGTCGAACGGGATCGCGCCGTAGCGTGAATCGTGCGGCCGCAGCGCCAGCAGCTCCGCGACATGGCCGCCGCTCGACGAGCCGTAGACGCCGATCTTCGAGCCTTCGCCGTTCCATTTGGCGGCATTGGCTTTCAGCCAGCGCACCGACCAGTTGGCATCCTGCACGCAGGCGGGATAGGGCGCCTCGGGCGAGATGGTGAGGTCGACCGCCACGACCAGCAGGCCGCTCGCCGCCAGCGCGCGGTCCATCGGCTCCTCGGCAAAGCGGTCCTTGCGGTTCCAGGCGCCGCCGTGCAGGTCGAGCACGGTCGGGAAGGGGCCGGGGCCTTTCGGCTGATAGATCCGCGCCATCAGCATGCGGCCGGCGCTGTTCCGGCGCAGCTCGACCTCGCTCACGACAAGCTCGAATTTGGCGCCTGGATCGTAGGCGGCAAGGGCCGTAGCCGGAATGCCGACGGCGGTCGCAGCGCCGGTAGCCTTGAGGACATCGCGTCGAGGCAGGGTGCTCCCGGTCATCGTCGTATCCTCTCGCTATTTCTTCTGCAGCACGTCCAGCACTACCAGGCTCATGGCTTGCACACCGGTGCGGATGGTGGGTTCGGGCACCGGCGCGAACTCGGGCGAATGATTGCCGGGCACGGCAGTGCTGTTGGCCTGGGCCTGGGCGAGCATCTTGGGATCGAGGCCGCCGATGCCAAAGTAGAACGACGGCACGCCCGCGATCACGAACACCGAGTAGTCCTCGCTGGCCGAGCCGGGCTCCGACATCTGGCGCGCCTTGTCGCCGAACGCCGCCTTCAGCACGCCGCCGCTGCGCTCGGCCAGGGCATCGTCGTTCACCACCGCCTTGGCGCCGGGCGTGATCCTGATCTCGGGCTCGGGGGCCGCGGACATCATCGCCACCGCTTTGGCGGTGCGCGCCACACCCTCGAGTAACTTGGCGCGGGTCTGGTCGTCGTGGGAGCGTATCGTACCACGCAGGGTCGCGGCGTCGGGGATGACGTTGCCGGCGTTGCCTGCGTTCACGGAGCCCACGGTGACGACGCCGAAGCGCGCCGAATCCTTCTCGCGGCTCACTACGCTCTGCACGTCGACGATGAAGCGGCCGGCCATCATGACCGGGTCGATCGTGGTGTGCGGGCGCGAGCCGTGGCCGCCCTTGCCGTTGAAGGTGATCGAGAAGCTGTCGGAGGTCGAGTTGATCACGCCAGGCTTGAAGCTGACGTAGCCGAACGGGCCGGGGCCGACATGCAGCGCGAAGCCGTAGTCGGGCTTGGGGAAGCGCGTGAACAGGCCATCGGACACCATCGCCCTGGCCCCACCGCCGCGCTCCTCGGCCGGCTGTCCGACGAACATCAGCGTGCCGCTCCACTGATCCTTGAGGTCGAGCAGCACCTTGGCGACGGCAACCCAGGCCGCCATGTGGATGTCGTGGCCGCACGCATGCATGACCGGCGTCTCCGCGCCGCGCAGCATCTGCTTGGCTTTGCTGGCGTAGGGCAGGCCGGTGTTCTCGGCGAGCGGCAGCGCGTCGAGCTCGGTGCGCACCATGACGGTTGGGCCGGGGCCGTTGCGGAAGAGGCCGACGATTCCGGTCTTGCCCACGCCCTCGGTGATCTCGAAGCCCAGGGCCCTGAGCTCAGCGGCGAGCTTGGCCGCCGTACGCGTCTCCTGGAAGCCAAGCTCGGGATGGGCGTGGATGTCCTTGTAGAGCGCGTCGATTCGGCCGTACTGCGCGTCGAGGCTGCGTTCGATTGCGGCCTTGCTGGCGCCGAGGTCGGCAGCGTGGACAGGAAAGCTGATCGCCAACCACGCGGCGGCGAGGCAGAGAGACCTCTTCATCGAGATCATGCGTTCACCCTCTTGAGGTTTTCGCTGAACCAGCGCGCCAGGCCGGTCATGCGTGCATCCTCATGCTGCTGCCCCATGAGCTGCACGCCGACCGGCAGGCCGGCGACGCTCATCAGCGGCACCGTGACGACTGGTGCGAAGAGCATCGACGACGGCGCATTGAACACGAAGTCGCCGGTCGGGCGCGGCGCCAGCGGCTGGCCGGGCACGTCGCCCGACCAGATCGGTGCGGGGCCGGGGCAGCTGAGCGTGATTGCGGCGTCGGCGAGCTGGGCAACCGCCATGTGTGTTAGCTGCGCCTGCTGGCGAGCCAGAAGGTTGGTGCGGTACTGATCGGGAGTCATCGCTTCGGCCTTCAGCAGCGTCGCCTTGGCCCGTTCGCTCAAGCCGTCCGGCGCGGCGTCTAGCATGCCGCGCTGGTACCAGCGGTTCTCCCAGCTCGTGATGCCGTTGCAGACGGCACGGGCGTTGGCGACCGCCTTCTCGAGGTTCTCCACGAAGGGATGGTCGGCGCGGCGGATCAAGGTGACGCCGGCCGCAGTCAGTTGCCCTAGCAGTTTGGCGAGGGCCTCCTTCGTCTCGGAATCGACGTCTGACCAACCTTCGGTCTCGAGCACGATCAGGCGGTTGGGCCTAATGGCGGCAGGCAGCGTGTCCGGTCCGATCAGTCCCAGAGAACCGCGGTCGCCGCCGCAGCGCTTGGCCTGCTCGATCGCCGTCTGCCACA
>JAEZIF010000488.1 GCA_023416135.1 Pseudomonadota bacterium | reverse complement strand
TGGCCGCGGCGGTCGCCGGTGATGCGGTGGCCTATGTGATTGAACTTGCCGAGCTTTTTGATGTCGATGTGGATCATCTCGCCGGGCTGCTCGCGCTCGTATCGGCGGGGTGGCTCGGCTGGTTCCAAGGGCGCTCAGCTTGCTCAACCCCAGGCGCTTGAGCACGCGGCTCACCGTCGCCGGCGAGACGCCGACGGTGGTGGCGATCTCCTGGCCCGGCATGCGCTGCAGGCCGGCCAGGCCTTCCTGCTCGAAGCGATCACGCCAATTGCGGCCGGTGCGAGGGCAAACGCCAGCGGCTTCACTGGCGGCCTACGGCGTTTGCCCACTGACAATCATTTGGGCCAGGCGCTCTCGACCGTGCGGTGTCAGACGGGCATTCTTATGGATGTCCATTCGGCTCTCCTCCAAGGATCGTTGACGTCTCGACAACATCAGCTTCCTCGGCCTGAGCCGGATGGACAACCTATTGAAGGTTCACAGCTAGCCGGGCTGCCAGCCCGGCGGCGCCAGCTCGAAGCCAGCGAACTCGAAGCCCGGCGCTACTGTACAGCCGACCAAGCTCCAGGCTCCGAGCGAGCGAGCGGCCTGCCAGACATGACGCGGCACGACGATCTGCGGCTGCTCGCCGACACCGAAGTCGACACCCAGCCTCAGATGGCGCACGGCCATGCCGTCGTCGCTCATCGAAAGCTCGAGCGGCGCGCCGGCATAGTGGTGCCATATCTCGTCGGCATCGACGCGGTGCCAGTGCGAGCGTTCGCCGGCCCGCAGCAGGAAATAGATCGCCGTGCCGTCGCTGCGTCCCTCACCCGGCGCGCGAAAGGTCTCGACGTAGTGGCCACCCTCGGGATGGGGCTTCATCCCGAGATGGCGGATGATCTCGTCTGCCGTCACGACGGCGGCGGCACCGTCGCCTTCATCGACGGCAGCTTGGAGAAGGTCGCGAACCACTTGGCGAGCTTGGGCCGCTTGGCACGCCAGTCATGGTCGCCGAAGCGGAAATCGAGATAGCCCAGCGCACAGGCCACGGTGATGGTGCCGAGCGTCGGCTTGCCCTTGAGCGACCCGACTTCGGCCTCGAGCGAGTCGAGCACGCCGTCGATCTTCTTCATCTGGCCCTTGGTCCAGTCGGGCCAGCGCCGATCCTCGGGCCGCAGGAAGCCCTCGTAGCGTGCAAGCAACGCTGCATCGAGCAGGCCGTCGCCCATCGCCTGCTGGCGCAGGGCCACCCAGCGGTCGCGTCCCTTTCGCGGCAGGAGCTTGCGGCCCTTGTGCTGGTGGTCGAGGTACTCGCAGATCACCGGCGAGTCGAACAGGTCCATGCCCTTGACCGAGAGCGCCGGGATCTTGCCGATGGGATTGTGCTTGTCGACGTCGGCGTTGGGCTGCACCGGCGTCAGCACCACGTTGATCATGTCGATCTTCTTGTCGAGCTTGGTCTCGAGCGCCAGCACCCTGACCTTGCGGGCGTAGGGTGACGAAGGCGAATAGTAGAGTCTCATCTTGGCCATAGTCGCTCTCCCCTTCGTTGTTCAGGCAACGGCCATCTGCGGGATCTCGGTATCGTTCAGCCGTACCTTGCGCGCCACGTCGAGAAGCTGTTGCCAGGTCGTGCCGTCGATCGGCACGCCGTTCTTCTCGCGATCGAGCTTGCGCGCGCGCTCGGGCTCGCCGGGCGTCAGCACCTCGGCGACGCCGGGTTGCGGCTTGGCCGACTTCACCCAGGCGATGAAAGTCTCGACCTCGTCCTCGAAGAACTCGGTGCCGCCCATCGACTTGGGATCGATGATGATCGACAGCATGTTGTTGATGATGTCGGTGCCGGGCTTGATGGTCCGCGGGCTGTGGGTGCGGCCGCCGGTCAGCGCGCCGGCCAGCAGGTCGCAAATCACGGCTAGCCCGCCGCCCTTGTGCAGGCCGAACGGCAGGATGGCGCCGAACGGCGGATTGTAGAGCACGCCGGGATCGGTGCTGGGCCGGCCGGCCGCGTCGATCAGCAGGCCTTCCTCCATCTGCACCTTCTTGTTGAAGGCGACCCGGACCTTGCCCGCCGCCACCTGGCTGGTCGCGAAGTCGAGCACGATCGGCTCCTTGCCCTTGCGCGGCACGGCCGTGCAGTAGGGATTGGTGACGAAGCGTGGCTCGGCGCCGCCGAACGGCGCGACCATCGACTTGTGGCCATGCACGTTCACCCAGTGTGTACTCACCATACCGGCACGCGCGCACTGCTCGCCCCAATGGCCGATGCGGCCGATATGGTGGGCGTTGGTGAGGCCGACGACGCACACGCCGTGCTGCTTCGCCCGCTCGATACCGATATCCATGGCTTCCTTGGCCACGACCTGGCCGTAGCCCGCGCCGCCGTCGATCACGATCACGGCGCCGTTGTCGCGGATGATCTTTGCATGATGATTACGGACACAGGCGCCGACCCCGGTATTCTGGATGTAGTGCGGGATCATGCCGACGCCGTGGCTGTCGTGGCCAAACAGATTGGCCAGCACCAAGTGATCGGCGACCAGGCGCGCTTCCTCATCGGAGCTGCCGTCGGCCCGACAGATCGCCATGGTGAAAGCATGCAACCGATCGGGCTTGATTTTGACCTCGCCGACTGAACTCTTGCCCTCGGCCATGCTTTCGTCTCCTCCGGGATTTCGCTGTCGGGGCGCAAGGTTCCGCGTCGGCAGAGCCCTGTCAACCGACGCGGAAAAGCCGCGGGAATCCGCCTAAATTTGGCCCCCAGGGGCCGGCAAGACGGACTTCCGACCCCGTGCTAAACCGGGACTGAAAAAGAGGCCTGCGTGCGCTTTCCCATCCGACTGGCATGGCTATTCCTGCTGCTGGTCGCAGCCGGCCCGGTGCTGGCCCAGACGCCAGCTCCGCCGCAGCGGCCGTTCGTCCAGCTGGCCGAACTGTGGACCCGCCAACTCGACCGCATAGCCGCCCGCGCCGAGCAGGCGAACCTTCTGCCGGTCGAGATCGACGCCCTGCGCGAGCAGGCCGGCGACGTACGGACGGCCGCGGCGGCGGCGGCCAACGTCGCCCGCGCCGACCTCGCCGACACGCGCAAGCTCCTCGCGCCGCTGGAAGCCAAGCCGGCCAACGATGCCGTTCCCGAGTCCGACGTGGTCAAGGCCGACCGGGAGCGGCTGGCCGAGCAGGCGGCGGTCAGCGAGGGTCGCGTCAAGCAATCCGAGGTGGTGATCGCCCGCGCCGACCAGCTGATCGAGCGCCTGACCAAGCTGCGTAGCGAGGTCATGCTGCGCACGTTGCTGCGCCGCGACGCCTCCCCGCTGTCGCGCGACGTCTGGAGCAAGCTCGGGCCCCAGCTCGCCGCCTCCGTGCATGCCTTGTCGGCGGCGACCAGCGAGTGGCTGGGCGGCGGCCTGCGGTTCGACAGTCGCGATCTCGCGGGCGTCGGTGGCTGGGCCATCATCACCGTCCTGCTATGGGCCGGTGGGCGCTTCCTGCGGCGGCGCTTCGGCCGCGGCGACGCGACGGAACCCGGCCAGCGCGACCGCACCGTCACGGCAGCGATCGACGGCGTCGGCCTGGTGCTGGTGCCGATCCTGGCGGTCTGGCTGATCGGCAAGCTTCTGCTGGCGACCACGCCGCCGTCGCCGATAAACGTGCTGGTGCCCGAACTCATCAGTCGGGTGATTACGTTCCTGCTGGTCGTGGGGCTCACCGCCACGGCTCTGTCGCCGTATCGTCCTGCGTGGCGCATCCTGCCCTTCACCAACGCCAGCGCCCAGGCGCTGTCGCAGGCGCTGCGTCGCGTGATGGCAGTCGGCCTCACCGTCGACTACATCTACGTCGCCCTGATGCGCAGCGGCACCGAGACCGATGCGGTGTCGGCGGTCGGCGCCCTGGTGCTGGCCACGGTCGTCTCGCTGTTCACCCTGCCGGTGCTCTCCAACCGAGCCTGGCATGCGGCCCAGCCCGAAGGCGAAGAACGTTCGAGCATGATCGGCGGCACCTGGTGGTCGGTCGCCCGCCTGCTGCTCACCGTCGCGGTCTTTTCGTCGATCGTGTTCGCCCTGTTCGGCTATGCCACGCTCGCGGCCCAACTGCACAATGCCATCTACTTCACCTGCCTGCTGATCGCCGTCGCCCTGCTGCTGCACCGGCTGATCGGCGACCTGCTGGAAGAGGCGGCGGCGCCCGACACGCCGTCGGGCAGGTGGGTGCGCCACCGCATCGGCCTGCCGGAGGATGCGAGCCTGCACGGCCAGCACCTGGTGATGCTGGTGGTCGACCTCGTCCTGCTGGCGCTGCTTGCCGTCCTCATTCCGGCTGCCTGGGGTGTCGATACCGACGCCATCTCGAACGGTGCTGTCCAGCTCGTTCGTGGCGTGCGGATCGGGGGCATCACCATCTCGCTCGGCAACGTCGCGATGGCGATCGCGGCCTTCGTCGTCTGCATCCTGCTGGCCCGCCTGATCCGCGGCATCGTGCGCGACCGCGTGCTGCCGACGGTCGATGCGCCGATGCCGCTGCGCCAGTCCATCGATGCAGGCCTGAACTATGTCGGCGTGATCGTCGCCATCCTGATCGCCATCGGCGCGCTCGGCATCGATTTCACCAACCTCGCGATCGTGCTGGGTGCACTGTCGGTCGGCATCGGGCTTGGCCTGCAGAATATCGCCAACAACGTCATCTCCGGCGTCTTCCTGCTGGTCGAGCGACCGATCAAGTCCGGCGACTGGGTGGCGGTGAGCGGCCACGAGGGCTTCGTGCGGCGTATCAACATCCGCGCCACAGAGATCGAGACCTTCCAACGCACGCACGTGCTGGTACCCAACAGCATGTTCCTGCAGAACCCCGTGGTGAACCGCACCTACGCCGACACATCGAGCCGGGTGGAAATCAAGATCACGGTGGGACTCGGCACCGATGTCTCGGTCATGGAGGGGTTGCTGCGGGAAGCCGCGCTCGGCCATCCGCGGGTGCTGCGCGTGCCGGTGCCGATCGTGCGCTTCATCCAGATCACGACCAGCGGTCTCGACTTCGAGCTGTTCGTGTTCGTCGCTCGCCTGGAGGATCGCCTGGTGGTGAGCAACGACCTCAACAAGGCGATCCTGGCCAAGCTGATCGAGCTCAAGATCGTCAATCCCGCGCCGGTGCCCGAGCTGCGCCTGCGCGGCATCGAGGAGTACCTCACCGCTCCGCCGAAAGGCGACGGCCATGCCCCCGCGTCGTCGTAGGGACGAGGCGCCGCGCCGGCGCCCCCGACGTCACTGGCCGATCATCGCCCTGTTCGGGCTGGGCGCGCTGGCGGGCGTGGCGCTGTGGGCTTATTCGCCGAGCCTGCCGGCCGAGACCCTTGTCGCGCGCTACACCAACGACCGATCGAAGTTCGTCGATGTCGGCGGCGTGAGCGCCCATGTCCGCGACGAAGGCGATCCCGACGGCATACCGATCGTGCTGATCCACGGCTCGATGGGATCGCTGCACATGTGGGAGGGCTGGGCGCGCGAGCTTTCGAACAAGGCGCGGCTGATCTCGGTCGACCTGCCGGGGCACGGGCTCACCGGCGCCTGGCCACGCGACGAGTACACGATCGAGGCCTATGCCGATTTCGTCGAGGTGCTGGTCGACACGATGAACCTCGACCGCTTCGTGCTGGTCGGCCATTCGATGGGCGGCGCGGTGGCCTGGGCTTTCGCCGCGACGCGGCCCGATCGCGTCAGCCAGCTCATCCTGGTCGATGCCGCGGGCTATCCGCGCACCGGCGAGGCGCCCTTGCCGACCCGGCTGGCGCGCATGCCCGTGGTCGGCGACATCGGCATCTACTTCAAGCCCGAGTGCATCGTGCGGCGGTCACTCACCGAGGTCTACGCCGATCCGGCGATGGTGACGCCCGAGCGTATCCGCCGCTACGCCGAGCTGCAGCGCTTCCCGGGCAATCGCGAGGCGACGCTGCAGCGCGCCCGCACCCAGGAGCCGCTCGACCCGGCGCCGCTCAGGCGCCTCGACGTGCCGACGCTGATCCTGTGGGGCAGCAAGGACCGCTGGGTGCCGACCGCCGACGCTTTCCGCTTCCAGAACGATATCAAGGGCGCCGAGCTCGAGATCTTCGAGGCGCTGGGCCACAACCCGATGGAAGAGGACCCCAAGGCGACGGCTGCCACGGTCGCCGCCTTCATCAAGCCGATCACCCCGCGCCCGACGCCACCGCCCGAGCCGCCAGCCGACCAGACGATCCATCCGTCAGTCCTTCCGGAGAAGGATTAGCTGGGGGCGCGCCATTCCAGATTCGCCATCGGAGTGGCGCGCCCCCGGCCTATGACTTGAGCAGAGCCATCACCTTGGCGAAGGCCTGATCGGCGATCGCCTCGATCTCGGCCTTGGTGCGGTTCTGGATGGGATGGGGGACGTAGACTACCGCCGGATCGAAGCCCAGCGATTCACTTTGCGCCTCGACGCCGTCGACGAAGCCGGTGGTGACGATATTCACGCCGGGGATGCCTCTGGTGTCGAGATTATGAATGTCGTGCAGACTGCACGATGTGCAGGAGCCTCAATCGCTTAAGGCGATCACCGCGAGCTGGTTCTCGGCAGCGATCTGCTGCATCAGCGCCGTCGGCGCCACCTTGGTGTTGGTCGGCTTGGCGTAGCGTTTCGTGGCGATGCCGGCCTTCTTGAAATGGCCTTCGAGGCGATCGATGAACTCCGCGCCGCGCGACTTGCCGATATCCATCAGCGCCACGGTCTTGCCGTCGAGCGACGATGGCGGCGCGAGCCGGGCGCGACGCACCGGCGAGCTCTCGGATGTGGGATCGCGCAGCTTCATTTGCATGCTCATGGGCGAATCTCCCTGGTGACGGCCTGGCATTCCTCGCGCACACGCTGCCCGGGCCAGCCGCCGATGATGGCGGAGAATAGCCCGGCTTCGCCACCGGCGCGAACGATCAGCACGCCGTCCGGCATGGGCTGGAACTTGTCGACGATCTGGTCGGCATACTTGGGCGGCAGGCCCTCGGGCACGCCCTGGGCGCCCCAGACCAGGTCACGGCCCGGCCGCTTCAGCGCCAGGAAGAGCTCATCCTCGATGCGCCGGCGGTTCCAGCCGCCATCCTTGAAGATCTTGTAGTGCTCGGGCGTCAGCACCAGCACCGCGTTGCCGGCATCGCAGAGCTTGGGGTGCCCGACGCCGAACAGGCCCATGGCCAGCGAGCGCACCAGCTCTTCCGGCGTGCGCGAGCGCTGGTCGATGAAGCCGTGCACGCCCTCGCCATGGAACAGCGTGACGGCACTCTTGCCCGGCGCGATGCCGCGGCGCACCGACAACGGCTCCCAGTCGGGATCGGATTCGTCCTCGGCGAAACAGAAGGTGTACTTGCCGGGATTGCCCAAGGTCGCGCGATCGATGGCGCCGGGCAGGCCGCCGCCGACATTGCGCACGATCAGCTGCAGGGTGCGGCCGATGGTGGCGTTGGCGCGGTTGCCCTGGCCCAGCGCATTGACGCCGCTGTTCATGCCGATCGCCTTGGCGGCCGGGCCGTTGATGATGACCAGCGGGCCGGAGAAATAAGTCGTGCAGAGCAGCCCGTGCATCACGAACAGCGGATCGAGGGCGGCCTCGAGCACACCCAGCACCACCGGCATGTACTCGGGCTTGCAGCCCGCCATCACGGCGTTGATCGCCACTTTCTCGACGGTGCAGGGCGCGAGGTTGGGCGGGATCCGCCCCACAACCTCGTCCGGCTTGCGGCTGGTGCCGCCCAGCATGCGCAGGATGCGCTCGTCGGTCGGCGGCACGACCGGCAGGCCGTCGGTCCAGCCGCGCTCGAAGCAGGCCTCCATCGGATCGTCCCAGTTGCCGACGGAAATCTCGCGCGACTTCAGGCCGGGATCGCCGTAGCGCGCGATCAGCGCTTCGTGCACGCCGGGCTCGACGCTCTTGGAGCCGCAGCCGGGCTGCCAGTCGGGCAGGCCCTTGCCCTCGGCGGCGGCGCCGGCAACCCGCATCCATTCCTGGCGTTGCCAGCCCACGGTACGCTCGATCTCGCGACCGTCCTTGAAGCGGATCAGGGTCGGTACCGCCTCGATGTTGAGGCGGAACGAGCGCTCCAGCGCATCGTCGTAGAACACCGAGCGCACGCCCGAGGGGAAGGTCGGATCGTCCTGGCAGACGACGGCCAGCGGGCCGGCGCGGTCGAGGCTCTGCATCACCGGCTCGACCAGCACGCAGGTCGGGCAATCACGCTTGGCGACGATGACCAGGCCGTCGCGGGGGAGAAGGGTGTCGGGCATGGGCCTCTCCTGTCTTCTGAGCGTAGCGAACCATCTCATCGCCGTCGAAGCCAGTGCCGATTGCTCGCGCCGCTCAGGATGACAGAAGAGCCTCCACTTGTCGGTCGATGAACGCCGCATCCTCGGGATTGGCGCTGGGATTGCCGGCGCGATGGCCCCAGACGGACGGGATCTCGACCAGCCTGGCCTGCTTCAGATGCGGCAGCTCCAACCGATTGTCGTCGGTCTGGAAGTAGAGGTCGGTCGCGGACGGCATCAGCAGCACCTTGGCCTTGATGCCGGCCAGCGCCATCTGGAGGTCTCCACGGTAGAGGTCGTTGGCCGAGATGTCGCCGTTCTGCCAGGTCCAGAGCTGGGCCATCAGGTCGCGGGCGTCGCGGCGCAGGAAGTTGGCCTCCCACGAACGCACCAGAAAATCCTCCAGACTGGAGAAACCCAGCTCGCGCCACATCTCGCGCCGATAGAAGGTCTGGCTCAACGCCCAGCCGGCATAGATGCGGCCCATGGCGCGAAGGCCGTCCTGCGGCGTTCGCGCGTTCTGCACCGCCGTACGCACGCCCTCGAGGAACACGAAGTTATGCGGCGCAGTCCTGGCCGAGCCGCAATTGACGACGATGCGCTCGACCGCTTCGCCGAACAGGGCGGCCCAGTGATAGGCCTGCTGCGCGCCCATCGACCAGCCGTACACCATCTTCACGCGATCGACGCCGAACAGCTCGGCCAGCAGGCGGCGCTGCTGCATGACGTTGTCGTAGGTCGTGACTTCGGGGAACTCGCCGGCCGCTCCCTGGGGCGTGTTCGACGGCGAGGAGGACAGGCCGTTGGTGAACATGTTGGGGATGACGATGAAGTAACGGCTGGGATCGAGGCAGTGCTCGACCTTCACCAGCCATTCGATGTCGGTGTGATGGGCCGAGTAGCTCGTCGGATAGAGGATGACGTTGTCCCGCTTGGGCGAGAGCGTGCCGAAGGTCTTGTAGACGATGCGCGCGGCCTTGAGCGTGCCGCCGCGCTGCAACGAAAGATCGCCGCATTCGAAAACACCCTCAGCTGTCCTCACGCCAGGCTCCGCACGATCTCGCGCTGCACCTGGACATAGCCCTTGGCGACGTACTTCAGGTGCGGCCGCAGATGGCGATGCGCCTCGGGCAGTTTATGGAAGGCGATGTTGGGGAACAGGTGATGCTCGGCGTGGTACGGCAGATTCCACATCAGGAAGCGCACGACGGGATTGCTGAGCGTCGTGCGCGTGTTGGCGAAGCCGTCGTCGGAGTTGGGACAGAGTGTATGCTCGCACAGGAGATAAAGCC
The DNA here is from genome assembly GCA_023416135.1 of Pseudomonadota bacterium. Classification (GTDB taxonomy): domain Bacteria; phylum Pseudomonadota; class Alphaproteobacteria; order Reyranellales; family Reyranellaceae; genus Reyranella. The sequence continues at coordinate 33,386 of JAEZIF010000488.1, read as the reverse complement.
TCAAGAAGGGCAGGCCGACCAGCAAGGGGATGAACCACACCCACAGCACGACGGTCGTCTGCAACGCGATCGAGCCCACGATCAGCGCGGCATAGAGCGCCAGCAGCCAGCGGCCCCAGCGCCGCACCTCGGACCACGCCGACGGATGGATGTAGTCGACGTTGCCGCGATAGCCGAACGGGAACAGCAGGATGTCGCGCATCCTGAGCATCAGGAACGGGATCGAGCTGATGCGAAACAGATATTGGCCCCAGGTGCGCGGCGTGCCCGAGGTCACGAGCTCGGGATCGCGCTCGGGATCCTGCGTGTAGCGGTGATGCGCCATGTGATAGTGCCGATAGAAGCCGGCGTTGTTCAGGATCGCGGCGCCCGAGAAGAAGGCGAGGATGTCGGCCATCCAGCGCGTCTTGAACGAGCCGTAATGCACCGATTCGTGCATGGCGCCGAACAGCGCATTGACGAAGATCCCCTGCATCAGCAGCGCCGGCACGACCCACCCTGTGCCGTTGGCCAGAAGCACCAGCCAACCGCCGGCGACCAGCAGCGCCAGGTGCGCCGCCGTCTGCACCAGCCCATGCCGGTCGGACCGGGTGTAGAGGCGCTTCAGCACCTCCGCCGGCACGACCCGCATCTGGCGGGCGCGCTGGCCGGTTACGACATAGGCGCCCATAGCCCATCCCTGTAGGCACGCTCGGTGCGCGCCTCGGCGATCTTCTTGTCCTCTTCGCTGAGCCCGATCTGGTCGCCGACCATGCGGCTGATCGAAGGGAAGGTGCCCTTGGCCTGGACGTAGTCGGGCTGCCACAGCTTCGAGCGCAGCAGGGCCTTGGCACAGTGCAGGTAGGCCTGCCGCACCGAGATCACGATGGCGCACTTGGGCTCCTTGCCCAGCACCGCCATCGAGGCGAGCAAGTCGGGATCGACCGACAGGCCCGCGGTCCCGGCCACACGCACCGTCTCGGCGATGCCCGGGATCAGGAAGATGAGCGCGATCTCTGGATTTTCCAGCAGGTTCTTCAGCGTATCGAGCCGGTTGTTGCCGGGCCGATCGGCCAGCGCAATGGTGTGCTGGTCCAGCACCTTGAACGAGCCCGGCGGGTCGCCGCGCGGGGTCACGTCCTGCTTGCCGGCAACGTCCGCCGTGGCAACCAGGCAGAGCGGCGACAGCGCGATGAAGCGGGCCATGTGCACGTCGATGCGGCCGATATCCTTCAGTGCGGCTCCTCTGGAGACGGCGGCATAGGAGCCGACCAGTGCCGCCGCACCGGCGGCATCGAGAAGAGCAGGCGAAGGGGACGGCAGTGCGTCAGGCATGAGACCTCCAACAGCATCGAACCTAGCATGATTCGGACCGGCCGCTCGCCGGGCCTGCTCAGCCTGACGAGAGCCGCAGGACCGAGCAGGGCGCAAGCGATCGAACCTTTGCCGGTTCAAGCCAGCTCAAGGGCATGCACGAGCTGCAGGGCTTGTCTGCCCAAGGGTAATCACCGGCTAAGTTCCTGCAAGGAAACAGAAAATTGGCTTGGAACACCCTCGCGCGGGAGGCGTTCATACGGCATGCGCTTCCGGAGAGAAAGGAGAAATCGATGAGTGACTACATTCCCAATCCGCCCAACCCCGAGCGCGATCCTCGCAACTACGACCGCCATTACGAAGGCAATAGCGGCAAGGGCGTGACCTTGGTGGTGGGCATCCTGGTGGCGATTGCCTTGGCCGCCGGACTGATGTTCTTCGCGGGCTCGCACAGCGAGCGGACCGACCAGGCCCAGTTGCCGGCCCAGGAACGCACGATGAACCCGCCGGCCACCCCGGGGCCCGCGACGCCGCCTGCGGCAACGCCTGTCCGCCCGGCCGAACCGCAGCAGTAATCCGACACGGCCTTGGACAAAAAAAGGCCCGGCCGCACAACACGCGGTCGGGCCGCAAGGCCTTTTGTCTCGGCCCACTCCCTAGCATGCGGCCTGAGGAGCTTCCCGCGCAGTCCGTGCAAAGCTGATTTGCACGCTGCCGCGACCGGCACCCGCTAGCGTTGAACTACCTGCCTATCTTGTCGAAAGGCGGCCGCAGGAACAGAGGAACGCCCACACCCTTCAGCTCGGTGCGGCTGCGTTCCACGTCTTTGGCGATGCAGCGACGGTCGAGCGCATCGTCCTTGGCGTCGCGCGGATAGGCTCGCAGGCTGCTCAGGACCATTTGCACCATCTCGGCGCTCTGGCGCGCGCTGGCACCAGCCGACTTCATCTTCTGAACTGCCTGCTCGATGTCGGCCTGCAGGCCGGCATAGAGGAAGGGTACCGTCTCGGTCGAACCGCGCAGGCAGTAGAAGATCAGCGAGCGATCGTCGGCATAGTCGCGCGCCGTCGTCAGGACCGCCTCGAACTGGGCCCTCTCCAGCGCGGCCTCGGCACGAACCGCCGGCAAGGTCAGCAGCAGGAACCCCCGGGCCAAAAGTTTCCGGGCCGATCGCATCATGATCATTCCATTGTGGACGTCGACTGCCTGCTTGTGAAAAGCGGGACGGATGACTGATGCGTTGTTTCGTCGTTTGCGTCCGTGGCCTTTGCCACATCCGCGCGAAGGCCGCCAACGTCGTTCAAAGATAGCGCTGCAGGGCCGGCAACGCCTGCTCGACACAGGCGCGACCCTCGGCGATGGCCTCCTCGGCGCGGTTGAACTCCATCAGGCCGATGCTGCGCAGCCGCGGCACCAGCATCACATGGGGCGGCTCTCCGGCCAGCCGTGCCCGGGTGATATGGTCCTGCATGATGTTGATGGCGGTGGCCAGCACGTCGAAATAGCCCGGTGGCGCCTCGCGCGGCAGCGGCGCGGCATCGGTCTCGGCCGCCGGGCGCCGCAGCGCCGCCGGCAGCGGCCACTGGCCGAGCATGCGGCGCACAACCTCGCCCGAAAGGCGCGACGGCCCGGTATTGACCGGCGGTTCCGGCTCGGTGTAGCGGCGCCCGACGAGCTCGCCGTTGAGGTTGACGGCAATGATCACGTCCGCGCCCAACGCGCGGCACACCGAGACGGGGACCGGGTTGGAGAGACCGCCGTCGAGCAGCCATCTGTCGCCCAGGCGGGCCGGGCTGAAGATGCCCGGGATGGCGATCGAGGCCCGCACGGCTTCATGGATCGGTCCCGACTGCAGCCAGATCTCGCGGCCTGTGGCCATGTCCGTGGCGACGGCCGCGTAGTTGGCGGCGTAGCTCTCGATCGGCTCGCCGACGCCCAGGCGCTGGAGGAACGACATCACCTGTCGGCCGCTGACCAGCCCGCCACCGGTCAGGCGCAGGTCGGTGAGTCGGGCAATGGCGCGCCAAGTCGCCGTCCCCGCCCATTGCCTGAGCTCGGCGAGCCGGCCGGCGACATGAGCGGCACCGACCAGGGCGCCCATCGAGGCGCCGCAGACGATGTCGGGTTGGATGCCGGCCTCGGTCAGCGCATCGATGACGCCGATGTGCGCCCAGCCACGGGCCGAGCCGCTGCCCAACGCGAGGCCAATGCGGGGCCGTTTCATGGCGAGCATCATAGGCGCAGGCGATGCGCGGAGACCAGACGCCAGGCCGCAGGGCGCGTGCGGACACTGCCTTACCGTTGACTTGATGTTAGAGGATGATCGCGGAACGGGGAGGAGGCAGAGCAGTCGGGAAGTGGGCGATGAGTATTCTAGGTGACCTGCAGGCGGTGGCGGCCAAACTGTCGCGTCAAGACAACCGTCCGACCTGCACTTTCTGCGGCAAGGGCAAGCTTGGCCTGATTGCCGAACGGCCGGATCCGAACTTCGGTGCCCTCGGCGTCTTCGAGCAGACATTCCGCTGCGATTCCGCCGAGTGCGGCAAGGTCACGATCGACTGACGAGGCACTGCCGGAGCAACCGGCCGGCCACAGGTCGGCGTTCGCCAGGTTGCCCGAGGTCCCCTTCGGAGGCAGCATATCGATCATGAGCGAAGGCGTTCAAAAGCTCACGAGGCGCATCGAGGAGTTGCAGGGCGCGGCGCGCAAGGCGCGGCTGGAAGCCATGCAGCTCGCCGCCAAGCTGCTCACGATATCCAACGCCGAGCTGTCGGATTCGCCGACCAACACGCCTCGCGAAGGCGAGCTTGCTGCGTTGCGCGCCCGCTACGAAGGGTTGGCGAGGATCGCCGACGAGGCGCAATCCCAGATCGACCGGCTGCAGGCCGAAGAACACGAGCGGAGATACTATCGCTGATCAGCCCGCCCCACTGCACGATGTCGCCGAGGCCGCCTATCTCACTGCAGTATTGCAGCGTTCCGGCGTACTGGGCGACGGCCGCGTCGTCTCCGTCGATGCCGAGGCGCCGCGCGACCAGGTCGTGTCGCGCATCGTGCGACTGCAGCTTGCTTACGAAGGCGCGGCCCAAGCGGCGCCGCGCTCGCTGATCCTGAAGATCGCATTGCCCGGTCGTGCCAATGACGGGCCGTTCGTGCAAGGCGAGCGGGAGGTCTCGTTCTACGCCAAGATCGCGCCGGCGACGCCTGCGGGCCTGGTGCCGCGTTGCTTCGATTCGGCCTGGCAGCCCGAGAGCCGGCAGTGGCACCTGCTGCTGGAAGACCTCACCGACACGCATGAGACCCCCACGCAGTGGCCATTGCCGCCCGTCGAGGCGCTGTGCCGACGCATGGTGCAGACGCTGGCACGCTTTCACGCCGCATGGTGGGACCATCCGCGGCTCGGCAGGGAAATCGGCACACGGGTCGACGCCGAGACCGCGCGGCAGACGATGCAGCAATTTGCCGGCGCGTACGAGCGCTTCGCCGATCACCTGGGCGATCGCCTATCACCCGAACGGCGTCAGCTCTACGAGCGCTTCTTCGCATCGGTGCACCGCGTGCAGGCACGTGTCCTGACCTGGCGCGACGTCACCGTGGTGCACGGTGACGCCCATGTCTGGAACTGCTTCGTGCCGAAGGACGGTTCGGGCGACCTGCGCTACTTCGACTGGGACACTTGGCGAATCGGGCTCGCCACGACCGACCTCGCCTACATGATGGCGACGCACTGGTATCCCGAGCACCGGCGGCGGTTCGAGCGGCCGCTGCTCGATCATTATCATGCGGCCCTGCTCGGCCATGGCGTGCAGAACTACGACCGCGCCGCCCTGGCCGAGGATTATCGCCGCTCGGTGGTGATGCAGCTTTTGCTGCCGCCGCTGCAGTGGTCGATCGGCATCCCGTCCTGGGTGTGGTGGCCCCATATCGAACGCATCATGGCGGCGGTCGACGATCTCGACTGCCGCCCACTGCTCGACTGAGCAGGCGTCACGCCTTGATGAAGGCCAGCAAATCGGCGTTGATCGTGTCGGCGTGCGTCGTCGGCATGCCGTGCGGGAAGCCCTTGTAGGTCTTCAGCGTGCCGTTCTTCAGCAGCTTGGCCGACAGCGGTCCGGAATCGGCGTAGGGCACGATCTGGTCGTCGTCGCCGTGCATCACCAGCACGGGAATGGCGATCTTCTTCAGGTCCTCGGTGAAGTCGGTCTGGGAGAAGGCGACGACACCGTCGTAGTGCGCCTTCGCCCCGCCCATCATGCCCTGACGCCACCAATTCTGAATGACGGCTTCCTGCGCCGTCACGCCCGGGCGGTTGAAGCCGTAGAATGGCCCGGCCGGAAGGTCGCGGTAGAACTGCGCACGGTTGGCGGCAAGCTGGGCCTGGAGATCGTCGAACACCTGCTTCGGCAGGCCGCCCGGGTTGGCGGGCGTCTTGACCATCAGCGGCGGTACCGCGCTCAGGATTGCAGCCTTGGCCGCCCGGCTCTCGCCATGGCGCGCCAGGTAGTGCACAACCTCGCCGCCGCCAGTCGAATGCCCGACATGGACGGCGTTCTCGAGATCGAGATGGGCCACGACCGCCGCGAGATCGTCGGCGTAGTGATCCATGTCGTGGCCCTCGGCGACCTGGGCCGAGCGGCCATGGCCGCGTCGGTCATGGGCGACGACACGGAAGCCGTGATTGAGGAAGAACAGCATCTGGGCGTCCCAGTCGTCCGCCGAGAGCGGCCAGCCGTGGCTGAACACGATGGGCTGACCCTTGCCCCAGTCCTTGTAGAAAATCTCGACTCCGTCCTTGGTCGCGATGAAAGGCATGGTCGCTCTCCGTTCGTGCATTTCGATGGACGCCAGGCATATGGCGGGCGCCGGCCTCGCACAACTCAAGCAAGGTATACATCGGCCAATCTATGCGCCCTGCAACAGGGTCACAATGGCAGCGTAGTGGATGGCAGCCGCGACCAATACGAAGCCGTGCCACAGCGCTCGCGCATAGGGCAAGCGGGCGGCGAGATGGAAGACGACGCCGACGGAATAGACCACGCCGCCCGCCAGCAGCAGCACGAGGGTCGTACGATCGAGCGAGGCGAGCAACGGCTCGGCGGCGATCACGCCAACCCAGCCCAGCGCCAGATAGAGCGCCACCGAGAGCGTCTCGGCACGGCGCGGCTGGAAGAGCTTGGCGGCGACGCCGGCCAGCGCGGCAGTCCAAACGCCCGCGGTGAGGCCCAGCGCCCATCCGCTCGGCAAGCGAAGCCCCAGCGGCGTGTAGGTGCCGGCGATCATGATGAAGATCGCCGCATGATCGAACCGGCGCAACCAGTCGCGCCAGCGGCACGAGCGCCAGACATTGTAGAGGGCCGAGCAGCCCAGCATGGCGAGAAGACCGACGAGATAGACGGTGATGGGCAGCACCTGGCCGTCGGCCGACGACTGCGCCACCACGGCGAGCATGGCAACGACGCCGGCCGCCCCCAGGGCGAGCCCCAGTGCATGCACGGCGACGTCGGCCAGCAGCTCGCGTCGCTCGGTGGTCATCGAAGACTGGACATGGGATCGGGGCAGCGGCTTTTCAATTCACGTTCGGACCGGGACAGTTCCCGATGTGCTACGATATCGACAAAGGAGCCCCATGGCCGAAGACACCCGACCGCGCCGATTCGCCGTGCTGATCGATGCCGACAACACCTCGTCGCGAATCGTCGATGGCCTGTTCGAGGAAATTGCGCGCTTCGGCGAGGCAAGCGTACGGCGCATCTACGGCGATTTCTCCAGCCCGCGCATGAAATCCTGGACCGAGGTGCTGCAGAGGCATGCCATCGATCCCTACCAGCAGTTCGCCTATACCTCGGGCAAGAATGCATCGGACATCGCGCTGGTGATCGACGCCATGGACCTGCTGCACAGCCGTCGCTTCGACGGTTTCTGCCTGGTCTCGTCGGACAGCGACTTCACGCGGCTCGCCTCGCGCCTGCGCGAGGAAGGTGCCGACGTCTACGGCTTCGGCACACAGAAGACGCCCGAAAGCTTCCGCCAGGCCTGCCGACGCTTCATCTACACCGAGAACCTGCTTCCGGAGTCGACGACGAGCCCAGAGCAGGAAGGCGGACGTCGCGCGCTCCAGCCGCCCAGCGCCGCCGTGCCCCTGCTGACCCGCGCGATCGAGCAGATGGAAACCGAGGATGGCTGGGTCGGGCTGGGCGCAGTCGGCCAACGGCTGGCGGCCATCGCCTCGGACTTCGATCCACGCACCTTCGGCTATCGCAAGCTGTCGGACCTGGTGCGCAACACCGGCGCGTTCGACGTCGACTCGTCCGGCGGCCGCTTCTTGCGCATCCGTGCCAAGCCGGCACGACCTGCCTCTTCGTCACGCCGCAGCCGAGCCCAGTAGACGTCAGGGGCGCACGGTCAAACGACGCGAGGGCGGCCGGTGGCCGTCACGGATGCTGCTGCTTCAGAAGTTCCTGCGCCGACTGGCGCGCGTCGTCGAAACGGCCGAGCTGCCACTGCGCCACCGCAAGACAGCGCCAGGCCGAGGGGTGCTTGCGGTTGGCGCGCAGCGAACGCCGGGCCAGCTCGAGAGCGCGCGGGTAGCGGCCTGCGGCGATGGCGGCAATGGCGGCGAAGGATTCGTAGAAATAGAGATGCGGATCGAGTGGGGACAGCGACAGTGCCCGCTCGGCATGGTCGAGCGCCTGCTCGCCTTCGCTCTTGAAGGCGTGCAGCGTGCCCTTGAGCAGCCAGGCGAAGGCGTTGCTCGGGTTGGCGCTGAGCGCTCGTTCGTATGACTCCTGAGCGGCGTCGAACTCGTTCAGGAGATTGGCGTGCACGAAGCCGTCGACGGCAAGCGCCAGCGAGTTGTCGGGGTCCATGTCGAGGGCGCGCTTGGTGAATTCCGACGCGAGATAGGCATCGCGTTGCGCGTCGTCCGACCAGCCCTGCTGGACGCGCAGCACATGCCAGTTGCCGAGCCAGGCGATCGGCAGGGGATGGCGTACGCCGCGGTCGATCAACGCCTGCAGCAGCCGATGCGATTCAACGAAGTCGGTCAGCGACGGGCGATGCATCAGGCTGACCGCGCCCATCATCAGCGTGTAAGCCTTGAGCGTCGGCAACGGCTGGACGCGCGAGCGCGGCAGCTCGCGGGCCGACACCGCGGCACCGACGGCAGCGATCAGGCGGCCGATCAGCTCCTGCTCGCCCGAGACGATGCCGGCCAGATCGTCATCCAAGCTCTCGGTCCACAGGACGCGGCCGGTCCTGGTCTCGGCCAGCTCGACGTCGAGCTTCAGGCGCGTGCCGCCGGCGCGATAGGCGCCCGACAGCACGTAGTCGGCGCCAAGGTGCGCGCTGATCTCCTGCAACGACGCCGCGCGGCCGGAGAAGGCGGTGGTCGACAGGCGCGACACCACCTTGAGGCCGGCCGACTGCGACAGGCGGCGAATCACCTCCTCGGCCAGGATCTCGCCGATCACGCCCTGGTCGGTCGCGGCATTGCGCGAAGCGAACGGCACGACGGCGATCGACGGCGCGAGCTCCTCGCTGCTCGCCGCATCGACCTTCGGCTGCGGCCCGGGCGGGCCGACCCGATAGGCGCGGACCGGCTCGGGAACACCGCTCACCGCGCAGTCGCCGAGGTCCTCGATGTCGGCGTCGAGGCTGGCCGTCAGGCCGTCGCGCACGTGCTGTGACACCACGATCTCGCCGGGCCCGGCGAGACTCATCAAGCGTACGAAGTCGGGCTTCTCCAGGCCGGCGCACAGCATGATCTGGCGATCGGCGCGGACGGCGTTGACGCGGTTGCACTCCTGCTGGATGGCGAGCGCGGCCGAGACGCCCGAACGCAGGTCGGCGAAGTCGAGCAGGATGCCGTTGCCCAGACTCTTGACGAAGCGGCCGTTGTGATCCGGCACGATGTGCCTCTTCAAGTGGTCGACGAAGTCCAGCCAACGGCTGATGGCACTCGCTTCATCCTGTTCGGTGGGCCGCCCCGGGCTGGCGATGTCGACGAGCAGGAGCGCCCGCTGAGCCCACGCGAGGCGGTGTTCCGACCGAACTTCGGACAGGTCGAGTTCTGCCATCCGATTCCCCCAGGACTCCTCCGCCAGGCAGCCGCCTTTCTGTCGGCAACGGCAAGTGGGTCAGCGTGCCCAGGTGCACACCCGGTGACAGTGACTTTGCGCACACCCGGGCGGACCGGTGTCGGGAATTCCGCCGCAGCTCCGCGGAATGCAAGGTGTGGGCAGTGGACTACGGAGACTCGGCAGCCTTGATACGTTCTTCCAGCATGCCGCGGATCGGCGCATCGGCAGGCAGCAGGGCAAGCAGCATCTTCCAGCGGCGGGCGGCGGCAGCCTTGTCGCCGGCGGCGAACGATGCCGCACCGAGATAGAACAGCGCGAGACCGTTGCGCGGCTCGGCCTTTTCCAGGCGCTCGAGGACAGCGACGGCGGCGGGCGACGGCGGCTCGCCGGGCTTCAGGCCGCGCACATGCGCCTCGGCCCAGTCGGCCAGCAGGCGGGCATCGACGGGCGCCAGCGCATCGGCCTTGGCATAAGCGTCGATGGCGCTCGCATTCTCGCCCAGCACCTTCCAGGCGTTGGCCAGACGCAACCAGCCGCCGCGGTCCTGCGGGTTGTCCTTCATGCGCGAGGCCAGGCCATCGACCATGCCCCGGATCGCCTGCTGGCGCTGCTCGGGAGTCAGCCCCGCCATCGCGTCCTGCTGCTCACGCGAAGGCTGCGGCATCGTCGTATTGGCGGGCAGGCCCGCCGCCCGGGCAACCCGCGCCATTTCGGCGCGCAGCATCGGCAGGAAAGGCGCGTCGGGCGGACTCCTGGCTTCGAGCTCCTGCCAGCGCCGGAGCGCCGCGGCGCTGTCGCCCGCCTGCGCATCCTGCAGACCGAGATAGTAGAGCGAACGCGCATCGCCAGGCTGCAGGGCGATGGCCTTCTTGAAGGCCTCGACGGCGGCAGGCGTGACCGTGCCGTCGGCTTCGAGCGTCAGTGCCTCGCCCAGCGCCGATTGCGCTTCGGCGGCGTCCGGCTCGGCGGCGACACGCGCGCGCGCTTGGGCGACGAGTTTTGCGACGTCCATCGTCTGGTCGATCGATGGCTTCGCGCCGACCACGAAAGGCGCGGCGGGCAGTCCGGGATGGCCGACCTTGAGGTAGAGGCCGAGGGCCAGCAACGGGATGGCCAGCGCAAGCGCAGGCGGCAGCAGCCGATGCAGGATAGTGGGAGGCGTCGCGGCGGTCCTTGCGGCGGAATCGGCGGCAAGGATGCGGCGTTCGATCTCGAGCCGCGCTGCCGCGGCTTCGCTTTCGCTCAGAGCGCCGCCGGCGCGCTCGCGCTCGATCTCGGCAAGCTGGTCGCGGTAGATCGCGAGCTCGCCCTCGAAGCGGCTCGTCGACGTCACGCGCGTACGCAGCAACGGGATCAGCAGCGCGCCAACCGTCGCCGTCGTAAGAAGCGCGAGCAGGAATTCCAGCATCGACGCTACGTGTCGTCTCGGCCGAGTGCCGAAGGCCCGAGCGGAGAGACCTTGCCGGCGCTGTCGTCACGGCCCAACAGTGCGCGCAGCCGTTCGCGTTCCTCCCCGCTGAGCGGCGGCAGGGGCGCGGTGGCGCGACGGCGCAACGCAGTCAGCATGATCGCGCTTGCCGCGATCAGCAGCAGCAGCGGCGCGCCCAGCCACAGCACCAGCGTGCCGAGCTTGAAGGGCGGCTTCAGCAGCACGTAGTCGCCGTAGCGTGCGACCATGAAATCGAAGACCTGGGCGTCGTTGTCGCCTGCGGCTAGCCGCTCGCGCACTGCGCGGCGCATGTCGCGCGCCACTTCGGCGGCGGAATCGTCGATCGACTGATTCTGGCAGACGACACACCGAAGCGCCTGGCCGATCTCCCGCGCCCGCGCCTCCAGCGCCGGGTCCTTCAGCATCTCCGACGGATCGACGGCGAGGGCCGGCATGGCGACCAGGATCGCGAGCAGCAGGCCGAGGATGGGCTTCACGGCTTGCCGCCCATCAGGAACGGCAGGATGGTGTCGCGCACGTCCTTCTCGGTGATCGGCCCGCGGAAGTGGAAGCGGACGATGCCGTTGCCGTCGATCAGGTAGGTCTCGGGCACGCCGCTCAGGCCCCAGTCGAGCCCGGTGCGCCCATCGAAATCCTGGCCGGCATGGAGGAAGGGATCGCCGAGCTTGGCGAGCCAAGCGCGCGCTTCCTCGGGCTTGTTCTTCCAGGCGATGCCGATGACGACCGCGCCGTCGCGCTGGGCGAGCCGCATGAACAGGGGATGCTCGGCGAGGCAGGGGGTGCACCAGCTCGCGAAGAAATTGACGATCGTGGGCTTGCCCGTGCGCAGCAGCGCATCGGTGAGCGGTTTGTCGCCCTCGCGCAGCGCACGGACATCGAGTTTCGGCGCGGGCCTCCCGACCATCACCGAGCCGATCGACGCGGGATCGCGGCCGGCCATCAGCGACCAGGCGAAGAACCCCACCATCAGCGCCAGCGTGGCGAGCGGCAGGATAAAGAGAAGCCGGCGGCTCATTCGGCGGCCTGTACCGCCGGCCGGCGGGAAGGCGCGCCGACCCTGAGGCGACGGTCCGACAGCGAGACGAACCCGCCCAGGGCGCAGAGTGCGGCGCCCAGCCAGATCCATGGCGCCAGCGGATTGAGATAGAGCCGGACCACCCAGCCGCTGTTCGGATCGCCCTCGCCCAGGGCGGCATAGAGGTCGCGCAGGCCGTTGGAGTGGATGGAGGTCTCGGCGACTTGGCGGCGTTGTACGGTGAACAGCCGGCGCTCGGGCTTGAGAAAGGTGAACGGCCGGCCACCAACGGTGACGGCGAGCGTGGCGCGCTCGGCGACGTAGTTGGGACCCTGCACGTTGTCGACGCGCACCAGCGTAACGTCATAGCCCCCGATGCGCGCCTTTTCGCCGGGCTTCAGGGTCTGGATCACTTCGAGATGCCAGGCGCCGGTCGCCACCGCGCCCAGCACGACGATGCCCAGCGCGGCATGGGAGATGGTCATGCCGATGGCGGCGCGCGGCGTGGCCTTCAGGCGGCGCAAGCTGTCGACCCACGGCGCGCGACCGAGCCGCAGTCGGCTGGCGAACTCGACCAGGCTGCCCAGGATCAGCCAGACACCGAAGCCGAAGGCGATGGCGGCCAAGGTCGAGCGGCTGTCGATGGCGACGGCGACGACGATGGCCGCGATTACCGACACGAAGAAGGCGATGCGCAGTTGCTGCAGGGCAGGCCACAGCTCGGCGCGCTTCCAGCCCAGGAAAGGGCCGACGCAGAGCGCGGCGAACAAGGGCGCGCAGAGCGGCACGAAGGTGGCGTTGAAGAAGGGTGGACCGACCGAGACCTTGTTGCCGGTCAGCAGATCGAGGAACAGCGGATAGAGCGTGCCCAGGAGCACCGTGGCGGCTAGCGTGCAGAGCAGGAGGTTGTTCAGGATCAGTGCGCCTTCGCGGCTGACCGGCTGGAACAAGCCGCCGGCCGTCAGCTTCGGCGCCCTCCAGGCGTAGAGCGCCAGGCCACCGCCGGTGACCGTCAGCAGAAACGCCAGGATATAGAGGCCGCGTGCGGGATCCTGGGCGAAGGCGTGCACCGAGGTGAGCACGCCCGAACGCACCAGGAAGGTACCGAGCAGCGACAGCGAGAAGGCGAGGATGGCCAGGAGGACGGACCAGCTCTTCAGCGCGTCGCGCTTCTCGACGACGATGGCCGAGTGCAGCAGCGCCGTGCCGGCGAGCCATGGCATCAGCGAGGCGTTCTCGACGGGATCCCAGAACCAGAAACCGCCCCAGCCGAGAATGTAGTAGGCCCACCATGAGCCGAGCGCGATGCCGAGGGTGAGGAAGCACCAGGCCGCGAGCGTCCACGGCCGCACCCAGCGCGCCCACGCCGGATCGACACGGCCTTCGAGCAGGGCGGCGATGGCGAAGGCATAGGTCACCGAGAAGCCGACATAGCCGAGGTAGAGCAGCGGCGGATGGAAGGCCAGGCCGGGATCCTGCAGCAGCGGATTGAGGCCGTTGCCGTCAGCCGGTGCGGGCGACAGGCGTTCGAAGGGATTGGAGGTGAACAGCAGAAAGGCCAGGAACCCCGTGCCGATCAACGCCTGGATGGCAAGCACGCGCGCACGCAGCGTGTCGGGCAGGTTGGCGCCGAACAGCGCCACGGCGGCGCCGAACACGGAAAGGATCAACGCCCAGAGCAGCATGCTGCCCTCGTGGTTCCCCCATACGCCGGAAATCTTGTAGACGAGCGGCTTGGCCGAATGCGAGTTGGCGACGACGTTGGCGACGGAGAAGTCCGACGTGACGTAGGCCTGGGTGAGAGCGGCGAAGGCGACGACGACCAGCAGCGCCTGGGTGAGCGCCGCCGTGCTGCCGAGCGCCATCAGCCGCGCATCGCCGCGCGACGCGCCGAGCAGCGGCAGCGTGCCCTGCACCAGCGCGACCGCGAGCGCGAGAATGAGAGCGAAGTGACCGAGCTCCGGTATCATGATGCGCCTGCAGCGAAGCCAAGCGGCGCGAATCCGCACGGGTCGGAAGAGACGAGGCCGGCGCACCACCGCCTGCAAGGGCTCACACCAGCGCAAATGATGCTTCGCATCATTTGCGCTCCTTCCACTGCCCCGCCTCCTTGATCGCCTTGGCGACCTCGGGCGGCATGTAGTTCTCGTCGTGCTTGGCTAGGACCTCGCGGGCAATGAACACGCCGTCGGGCCCGAGCGACCCTTCGGCAATGACGCCCTGGCCCTCGCGGAAGAGATCGGGCAGGAGCCCGCGATAGACGACGCCAACGGCCTTGTGCGTATCGGTGACGGTGAAGCGGACCTCCTGTCCGTTCTTCTTCACGCTGCCCATCTCGACCAGGCCGCCGAGCCGGAAACGGCGCTCGGCCGGAAGGCTCTTCTCGGCGACCTGGCTCGGCGAATAGAAGAAGACGAGGTTGTCGTTCAGCGCAGTCAGCACCAGCGCCACCGCAGCGCCCAGCACGGAGAGCGAGGCCACCAGCAGCCACAACCGCCTGCGCTTGGGAGTCATCGCTTGCGGTCCAGGCCGCGCGCGGTCAGCTCGCGGCGCGCCCGCCGGCGTGCGGCGACACTCGCGACCACCAGTCCGCCGAGGCAGACCAGCGCCACGGCGTAGGCCGACCAGATGAAGACCGCATGGCTCATGGGGTTTGGCTTAGCCTATGGCAATGGCGGGGAGAAGGCGGCAAATGCGCCCCCTCACCGCCTTGTGTAGGCGTCTGTCATACAATAGCTTACGGCCATGCCGGCCAAGCCCATCCTCAACGTGCGCCTCGCTCCCGAGACGCTGCGCAAGCTCGACGCCGTGGCGGCAGCGACCAGGCGCACCCGCTCGTTCATCGCCAACGAGGCGCTGGAAGCCTGGATCAACCGGGAGATGGAGATCATCGAGGACCTGCGCGTAGGCTTCGAGGAAGTACGGACCGGCAAGGGAATTCCTCACGAGCGCGTCATGCGAGACATCGATGTCGCGGTGGAACGGGCCCCCAAGCGCAATGGCCGACGCCGAACGACTCGCAAGTAGGATCGTCGCTTGAGGCGGATCATATGGTCGCCGCGGGCCGCCGCGACGTATCGTCTTGGGATCCTGGACCATCTCGAACAGTCGGGGGAAGCCTCGCTACGCCGTGTGAGGAGCGATATCGAGCGCGCCATCGACGGGCTTGCGCAGCGTCCTGTCGGTCGCCCCGGCCGCGTTTCCGGCACCTACGAAAAGGTTGTCGTCGGGCAGCTCCATGTCGTCGTCTACTCGCTGCAAGCGAGCGACGATGGCGGAGAAGACAATCTGGTCATCATGCGCATCGTCGATACCTCCCGCGAATGGCCGCCAGAAGGCTGGCCGCGCTGAGCTACGGCGCCAGATCGGCGACTTCGAGGCGTCGGCGATCGATCTCGGTTTCGGTGCGCACCAGCACCAGCACGATGAACAGCAGCAGGAACGAGCCCGCCATCCAGAGCAGCGGCATCAGGATCGTCGGATGAATGGCCGGCGCATCGAGCCGCATGATCGAGGCAGGCTGGTGCAGCGTGTTCCACCAATCGACCGAGAACTTGATGATCGGCAGGTTGATGGCGCCGACCAGCGCCAGGATGGCGGCGGCGCGATCGCCGCGGTCGGGATCGTCGTAGGCGCGACTGAGCGCGATGTGGCCGAGATAGAGGAAGAACAGCAGCAGCATCGAGGTGAGTCGGGCGTCCCACACCCAGTAGGCGCCCCACATCGGCCGCCCCCACAGCGAGCCGGTCAGAAGGCATACCAGGGCGAAGCAGGCCCCGACCGGGGCGGCGGCGCGCGCCATCAGGGCGGCCAGCGGATGGCGCCAGACCAGGAGCGAAGCGCCGAGCACGGCGAGCAGGGCATAGCCCGCCATCGACAGCCACGCGGACGGCACGTGCACGAACATGATGCGCACCGTCTCGCCCTGCTGGTAGTCGGGCGGCGACTGCAACAGCGCGAGATAGAGGCCGACCGCGAAGCCCAGCACGGTGGCGAGCGTGAGCCCCGGCAGCACGCGCTGGCTGAAGCGGCGAAAGCGCGCGGGGTTGGCGAGGAAATGCAGGTCGGCCATTTCAGCCCTGTGTCGGTGCCTGTGGGGTTCTTGTCTATTCGCCAGCCTGCCGCAAGGCGGCCGCCATGGCCCAAGGGGTCGTGGCCAGCGCCACCAATGCCAGCGCGGCCAGGATGGCGATATGGGCCAAAAGGTCCTCCCCGGTCATCAGGGTTTCTATGGCTGCGGCGCCGAAGATCAGCGTCGGCACGCAGAGCGGCAGGGCCAGCAAGGCCAGCAGAGCGCCGCCGCGACGGGCACCGAGGGTCAGAGCCGCGGCCAGGCCGCCGATCAGGGACAAGGTGGGTGTGCCGACCAGCAGGGTCATGGCGAGCGCCGCCAGCGCCTCGGGGGGCAGCCCGAACGCGACACCCAGCAGAGGCGCCAGGACGGCCAATGGCAGGCCGGTGACGATCCAGTGGGCCGCACACTTGGCCAGCGCCGCGAACTCGAGCGGCCAGGGCGCCAGCAGCAGCAGATCGAGAGAGCCGTCCTCGTAGTCGGCGGCGAACAGCCGGTCGAGCGAGAGCATCGAGGCGAACAGCGCCGTGCACCACAGCACGCCTGCCGCGATGCGCGCCAGGATGTTGGCCTGCGGGCCGATGCCCAGCGGAAAGAGCACCGTCGCCACGACGAAGAAGGCCAGCACGACAGCGACGTCGCCCGGGCGCCGCCACACCAGCCGCAGATCGCGGGACAGCAGGGCGAGGAACCCGGTCACGGGAGCGCCGCGCCAAGCTCGAAGGTGCGTGCGCCGGCAACGCCGAGGTCGGCGTGGGTCGCGGCGATGGCCACTCCGCCCTCGGCAAGGTGCCTCTGCAGGACGGCGCGAAAGGCCTGCTGTGCCGGGGCGTCGAGGGCGTTCAGCGGCTCGTCGAGCAGCCACAGGGAAGCATCGGTGAGCAGCACGCGGGCGAGCGCCGTGCGGCGGCGTTGGCCGGCCGACAGGGTGCGCACCGGCCGGTGGGCGAGCGCATCGAGGTCGAAGGCGACGAGGGCAGCGTCCGGCCGGTCGCCGGCAGCGGCCCGGCCGCGCAGTCGCTCGGCGCCCAAGAGGTTCTCGCGCACGGTCAGGTCGCCCTTGAGGCCGTCGAGATGGCCGAGCCACGCCAGGCGGCCGCGCCACGTTTCGGGATCGTCGGTTACGTTGGTGCCCTGCCACCGGATCGTGCCGGCCTCGGGCCGCACCAGCAACGCCAGCGTGCGCAGGAGCGTGGTCTTGCCGCTGCCGTTGCGGCCGGTCAGCGCCAAGAGCTCGCCAGCGGCCAACGCGAAGGAAAGGCGGCGGAAGACCGGCCTGCCGCCGCGACGGCAGGCGAGATCCACCACATCGAGAACAGGGGGCGCCATGCCGCGCCGTCGTAGCATGCTGAAAAGAAAAAGGCCGTCTTCTCGGGGGAGAGTGAGAAGACGGCCTAAGCGCCTCCGAAGAGGCTAGAACGTGGCTTTGGGGGGACCACGTTCGGGGGAGATACAAGAAGAAGATGGAAACCTCCGATGGCGGTCGCTAGACCCAAATGGGGCTAAAGTGTGATTTTTTAGTCACACTCAGCGACCGCGCCGATCGGGAAATTGGGCGCCGAATCAATATGTTGCGAGAACGACGCCGGACAGGTGTCAGCCGTAGGGATCGGCCGCGTCGCGCATGCCGTCGCCCATGAACTGGTAGGCCAGGATGACCAGGATCACCGGAACGACGGGCAGCATCAGCCACCAGTTCACCGCCACCACATTGATGTCGGTCGCCTCGTTCAGGAGCACGCCCCACGACGTGATGGGCGGCCGCAAGCCCAGCCCGAGGAAGCTCAGCGCCGTCTCCGCCAGGATCATCGACGGAATCGAAAGCGTCGCCGAGGCGATGAGATGGCTCATGAAGCCCGGCAGCAGATGGCGGCCGATGATGCGCCCGGGCTTGGCGCCCATCATCTGCGCGGCGGCGGCGTAGTCCTCCTCGCGCAACGACAGGAGCTTGGAACGCACGGCACGTCCCAGGCCCGGCCAGTCGAGCAGCGCCAGGATGATGGTGATGCCGAAATAGACCAGCAGCGGCGACCAGGTGACGGGCAGCGCCGCCGACAGCGCCAGCCACAGCGGCAGGTGCGGGAAGCTCTTGATGATCTCGGTGATGCGCTGGACGACGTTGTCGACCCAGCCGCCGTAGTAGCCCGCCAATCCGCCCAGGACCAGGGCGAGCGCGAAGGAGAGCCCGATGCCGATGATGCCGATGGTGAGCGAGATGCGCGCGGCATAGACGATTCGACTGAACATGTCGCGCCCCAGCCGATCGGTGCCCAGCCAGAAGAACTGGCCGCCCTCCGGCGGGCACACGAAGTGGAAGCTGCCCTCGATCAGGCCCCAGAACTCATAGGTATCGCCCCGGCAGAAGAAGCGCAGTTGCTGCGGCCTGCTCGTGTCGGCCGTGTAGACGCGCTGCAGGGTCTCCATGTCGCGCGTAGTCTTGAGCGCATAGACGAACGGCCCGAGGAACTCGCCTTCGTGCATGAAATGGACGCGCTGCGGCGGCGCGAAGATGTAGGACGAGTGTCGCGTGTGCAGGTCGTAGGGCGCGATGAACTCGCTGATCAGCGTCGACAGATACATCAGCACCAGGAAGACCGCCGAGACCACGGCGGGCCGGTGACGGCGAAAGCGCCACCACATCAGCTTCCACTGGCCAGCCATGTAGTACTTTTCCTGCTCGGCCGTCAGGCGCTCGGCGACGTAGGGATCCCAAGGCTCCTTGTTGACGAAGTGGTCGGAGCGCGGCCGCGGCGACGGGGTGGTCTGGTCGGTCATGGCGCTGCCTATTTCTCCGAGGTTGCGCCGAAGCGGATGCGCGGATCGAGAGCGGCCAGCGCCAGATCCGAGATCAGCATGCCGACCACGGTCAGCGCCGCCACGAACAGAAGGAAGGTGGCGGCGAGATTGACGTCCTGGGTCTTCAGCGCGCCCAGCAGCATCGGACCGGTGGTCGGCAGCGACAGCACCACCGAGACGATGACCGAGCCCGAGATCACGTCCGGCAGCAGGCCGCCGATGTCGGCCACGAACGGGTTGATGGCGTGGCGGAGCGGATACTTGATGAGGAGCCGCAGTGGCGGCAGGCCCTTGGCGCGACCGGTGACGACGTATTGCTTCTGCAGCTCGTCGAGCAGGTTGGCGCGCAGGCGGCGGATCATGCCGGCGGTGCCCGACATGCCGATGACGACCACAGGGATGACGAGATGCTGCAGGATCGAGCCCACCTTGCCCCAGGAGAGCGGCTGGTCGATGTACTCGGGATCCATCAGGCCGCCGATCGACAGGCCGAAATAGACCTTGCCGACGTAGAGCAGCACCAGCGCCAGCAGGAAGTTCGGCACCGCCAGGCCGACGAAGCCGATGAACGACGCCACATAGTCGCCGAGCTTGTACTGGTGCGTGGCGGCATAGACGCCGATGATGAACGACACCACCCAGATGAAGACGATGGTGGCCGACTCCATGACGATGGTGAGCGCCAGCCGCTCGCCGATCAGGTCGCGCACCGGCACGGTGTCCTGGCAGGAAAGCCCGAAGTCCCAGCGGAAGATGCCCTCGACCCATTCGAGGTAGCGCAACCACAGCGGCTCGTTCAGGCCGTAGAGGTGGCGCAGCTCCTCGGCCCGGCGCAACGCGTCGGGATCGCCGCGCGCCATCAGCTCGTCGACCTGCGCGGTGACGCAGTCGCCGGGCGGCAGGTCGATGATGAAGTAGACCAGCGCACTGATGATGAACAGCGTCGGGATCATCAGCAGCACGCGGCGAACAATGAAGCGCAGCATGGCTAGAGTCCTCCCCCGCCGCCCCAGGATCGGGCGACGCGCACGTAATGGCCGGGCGAGGCCTCCGTCCAGAACACCTGGTTGGTGGGATCGTCCCGAAACGGCTCGGGCCAGGCCGACGGGTCGGAGGCCTTGCCTTCCATCAGGGCGCCGAGGTCGAGGCGGGCATCCGGATCAGGCATGGGCACCGCCGAGAGCAGCGCCTTGGTGTAGGGGTGGAGCGGGTTGCGGAACAGCTCGCCCGCCGGCGCCAGCTCGACCAGGCGGCCCGCGCACATCACGGCGATACGGTCGGCGATGTAGTCGACCACCGCGAGATTGTGCGAGATGAACATGTAGGTGAGTCCGAGCTGCTTCTGCAGGTCCTTCAGGAGATTGAGGATCTGCGCCTGGATCGACACGTCGAGCGCCGACACGGGCTCGTCGCAGATCACCATGTCCGGCCGGAGCGCCAGCGCACGGGCGATGCCGATCCTCTGGCGCTGGCCGCCGGAGAAGGAGTGCGGGTAGCGGCTGAGATGGCGGCGGTCGAGACCGACCATCTCCATCAGCTCGCTCACCATCTCGCGGCGATAGGCGGCGTCGCCGATCTTATGGATGACCAGCGGCTCGACCAGGATGTCGTAGACCGTCATGCGCGGATTGAGCGAACCGAACGGGTCCTGGAAGATGAACTGCAGCTTGGTGCGGAAGCGGTCGAGGTCGGCGCCCTCCAGCGACAGCACGTCGATCTTGCGGCCCCAGTCGTCGAAAACGACGCGGCCAGCTCCATATTGTCCGTCGTCATCGTTCGGATCTGCGCTGATGCCGCGCATGAGTATCTTGCTGAGGGTCGTCTTGCCGCAGCCCGATTCACCGACCAGGCCCAGGCATTCGTTGCGCTCGACGTCGAAACTCACGTCGTTGACGGCACGCACCGTGCGCGTGGTGCCGCCGCCGGTGAGCTGCTCGAACAGGGTGTCGGCCTTGCGGATCCTGAAGGTCTTGGAGAGGTGGCGGACCTTCAGCACCGGCGCCTTGGGATTGAAGTTCGCGGTCGGCTTGGAGACCGGCTTTTCCTTCAGCAGATGGCCGGTGGCCGCGGTGATCTCGCGGATCGGCACCAGGCGCTCGCCGGGCGCCATGTCGAAACGCGGCACGGCGTTCAGCAGCGCCTTCAGGTAGGGATGCTGGGGATCGCGGAAGATGTCGTGCAGGTCGCCCGCTTCGACGACCTTGCCGCGATACATCACCACGACGTCGTCGGCGACGTTGGCGACCACGCCGAGATCGTGGGTGATCATAAGGAGCGCCATGCCGAGCTCGGCCTGCAGGTCCTTGATGAGGCGCAGGATCTGCGCCTGGATGGTGACGTCGAGCGCGGTCGTCGGCTCGTCGGCGATCAGAAGCGCCGGCCGGCAGACCAGCGCCATGGCGATCATGGCGCGCTGGCGCAGGCCGCCCGACAGCTCGAAGGGATAGGTGCGCAGTGCCCGTTTGGGATCGGGGAAGCCCACCATGCGCAGCATGTCGACCGTCAACGCCTCGATCTCGGGGCGGCTGAGCTTGCGGCCGGACAATTTTGCGGCCTCGTTGATCTGGTCGCCGAGCGAATGGATGTTGCTGAAGTGACCGCCGCCGCCATGCAGCTCGACCGCCTCGCCGATCTGGTCGCCCACCGTGTGCAGCGCCGACAGCGAGGTCATCGGCTCCTGAAAGATGATGGAGATGGCGCCGCCGCGGATCGTCCGCATCTGCGGCCCGGCGCGGTCGAGCTTGGCGATGTCGATCGGCTTGTCGGTGCTGCGCGGATCGTCGAACAGGATGGAGCCGGAGGAGATGGTCGCGCTGCGCGGCAGCAGGCCCATGATGGCCTGGCTGCACACCGACTTTCCGGAGCCGGATTCACCCACCAACGCCAGCGTGCCGCCGGGCGGGAGGCGGAAGGAGACGTGGTCGACGGCGCGCAACGTGCCTTCGTGGACGCCGAAGTCGACGGTCAGCCCCTCGACGCGCAGCAGCTCTTTCATACTTTTTCTTCCTGCCCCGCTACCGAGATGCCCATCGCCTTGAGGTTGGCCCGCGTCGTCTCGCTCAATGGCAGGCCGGTTGTTTCGGCGGCCCGCGCCGCGCGCTCGACGACGTCATGAAAACCATCGAGCGAGGAATCGAGTTTGACGGTGCGGCCGCCGGCCGAGCCGACGCTGAGCTGCATCCAGCCGTCGCTGCGATCCCGCTTGGTCGAAAAGTAGCTGAGCTTCAGCCGGTCGAGCCGGTCCCATTCCACCAGGGTGCCGGCCGGGCCGTCTGCACAGAGCGTGTCGGGACCAAGCAGATAGCGCGTGTGATGGCGCAAGGCGGTGCGCAACAGGAACACGGCAAACAGCAGGAAGCCCAGCAGCAGGATCAGCGCCAGCCAGCGATTGACGTCGAGCAGCAGAAGAGGCGCGCCGCACAGCAGCGCGCCCGCCGCGGCGCGCCCATAGTCGGCCAGCAGGGTCTGACGCGGATAGCGCAGATCGGCCGAACTCAACGGCGGTCCTCCACTGTTGCGAACAATTCATGTGCCGGTCGGATACGAAGTCCGGGCATTTTCAGCGCTCTTTCCCACATCGACCTTAGGAAATCCCACGCCTCGCCGTCCATCGCAAGATGGTGACTGAGCACGCCTATCGGTTCGCCAGATATGCGCGCACGGGAGAGCGCCGACACGAGAGCATCCAATGCGGCCGCCTCGCCGATGAAGCCTCGGCCGCCCTTCCAGTCGATCAAGTCGACGTGAGTGTTGACCTCGAGAAGACCCCTCACCGGGTTTGTGCGTCGCCGTGCACCGAAGGTCGAAAGACCGGCAAAGCCGATTTCCGGCAAGGTCGGCACCAGGGCCGGCGCGATGCGATTCCAGGGTGGCACCAGCACCGGCAAGGGACGCGCGCCGAACAGCCGTTCGAGCGCCACGCGGCCCGTACCCAATTCGCCCAGCACGTGCATCGCCGGCCGCTCGGCCCCGAGCTCGACCTTCTTGTCGCCCGATGCCGCGTGATTGACATGCGCGTAACCGTGCTGCAGCAGATCGACACCCGCTTCGCCGGCAAGTCGGTCGGCAAGGGCTTGTGTCGCCTTCGCCGGCACGACGGCAAGCGCCAACGGGGCACCACTGTCTCGATGGATCGTCAGCAGCCGCTCGAGGGCAGGTCCGACATCGGCAGCATCGTCGTCACGCCACCATAGATCGGCCGCACGGCCGGCCTGCGACCAGCGCGCTGCTTCCTCGGCAAGGTTTGTCCAGGTGCTCATCGCGACAACAGGCGATGCAATAGCGCCGCTGTCTTCCGTCCGCCATCGATGTCGCACGGCGGGAAGCCTTTTAGCGACGGGCCGGCGAGCGCCCGACCGACGGCATCGGCCAGACTTTGCGCCGACAGCGTGCCGGGCTGCACCACGGCCACCATGCCGCGTTCGGCCAGGGCCTGGGCGCGATCGGCCTGTTCGGTCTCGCGTTCGGTGGCGAAGGGCACGAGGACGGCGCGATCGGCACGGTACAGGGTCTCGATCGTGGTGTTGTAGCCGGCCTGAGAGATCGAGAGAGTGGCGTTGCAGAGAAGCGTCGTGAAGTCGGACCGGGCCGGCTCGACGATGACGCCTTGCTGGTGGGCGAGCGCGGCGCGCTCCTGCACCGGCAGGTTCTCGCCGACCAGCAATCGCCAGGTCCGCCCGGCCAGCGCCGTCTTCGCGCGGGCGGCGATGGCGGCCTTGAGCAGAGGCGCGCCGACGGCGCCACCGCCCACCGAGACGACGACCTCGTCCTTGCCTTCGGCGCTCCGCATCCCCTGCGCCCCGTGGCCTGGCCAGTCTCGCTCCGAAACATAACCGGTGTAGAAGGCGCGCCCGCTGATGCGCGCCCATCCGGCAAAGCTTCTCTCGAACGGTACGAGGCGAGGATCTCCGTGGATCAGCACGGCATCGAAGCGATCCAGGAGCTCGACGGCCTCGTCGATCCTTTCGGGCCCGGCGCGCCGCACCACGTCGCGCACCGAGCAGGCGATCAACGGACGCTTCGCAAGTTCTCGCGCAGTGTCCAGAAGCGGCAGCAATTCGAAGCGCAGCCGCGTGCGGCCGAAAGGGAACTGCTCGGTGATCACGACATCCGGCGCTTCGGCGCGCAACAGTCCGAGCAATGCCTCGGCGCGCCGCCGCTGGAAGGCCTCGTCGACCGCGCCGCCGTCGAGCCGGGCGAGATCGCGCAGGCTCTCGTCGGCCGCGCGCAGCGGCGCGAGCTGGTGAAAGCGCACCCCATCCAGCGCCAAGCCTTCGACGGGCGCGCCACCCGACACCAGCAACACGTCGAAGCCGCCGGCCGCAAGCGCCCGCGCCAGCACCGCGGCGCGGCGCAGATGGCCGATGCCCAGCAGATGCTGCACATGGAAGAAGACGCGGCTCATAACGGCACGTTGAGACGATCGACCGTGACGCGACCGTCGATCCGGGCCGAGAAGAAGTGCAGGCAGCGCCAGTCGAGCTTGTGCGGTGGCCGCCCCATCATGTCCCAACCGGTGGCCAGCGCCAGCAGCGCGCGGATCGCGGCCTTGTGCGACACCGCCACGACGGGCTCTCCGGCGACGGCGATCGCGACCGCCCAGCGACCGATACGGACCATCGCGGCGCGCGGCGATTCCCCGCCCGGCGGCTGGAAGTCCAATCCCTTGTTCTCGGCGGCGATGAAGGCCGCACCGACGCTCGCGCGGAGCTCGGCGACGGTGTGGCCTTCCCAGGTGCCGAAGCTCATCTCGCGCAACGCCGAATCGACCACGACCGGCGCCGACGGCTGCAGCAGCTCGGCGGTACGGCGCGCGCGCTGCAACGGACTGCTGAGCCGCTTCCAGCGGTCGGCCGGCGACGGCAGGCGCCAGGCACGGGCATCGGCTTCGCCGGCAGCGTTGAGCGCGGTGTCGGTGAGGCCCTGCAAGCGGCGCTCGACGTTCCAGTCGGTGCTGGCATGGCGCAGCACGGCCAAGGGCACGCTCATCGCAAGGTCGCCAGGGCCGCGGCCAGGGCATGCGCGGCGGCACGCTCGTCATGGCGGGCATTGACGCGCGCGCGAGCCGCCGCGCCGAGCCGCGCACGCTCGGCCGCATCGTCGAGCAGCCGGGCCGTCGCGGCGGCAAACGCCTCGGCATCGCCGATCGGCGTCAGCACGCCCGTGATGCCGTCGGCCACCACCGCGGGAACGCCGCCGGTGCGACCGGCGACGACGGGAAGCCCCGCCGCCTGGGCTTCAAGGAAGGCCATGCCGTACGCTTCGTTGATCGCGGGCCACAGGTAAAGATCCGCCGCAGCATATGTCGCGGGCAATTCGGTATGCGGCACGGCGCCGACAAGGCGGACGCGCTCCCCCAGCGGCGCCATCAACGCCTCGACCTCGCCGCGCGCCGGCCCACCGCCGACCAGCAGCGCGCGCCACGCCTTGTGCTTCAGTCGGCCGAGCGCATCGGCGAGCACGCGGTAGGACTCGAGCTTGTCGCGGGTGCGCATCATGCCCACGCTCAGCAGCACGGGAGGATCGTTGATCCCGCACGGCGCCTGACCAAACGGTCGCGTGTCGATGAAAGGCGGCAGCCCGACCTGACGCGCGCCCGGCCGCAGCCGCGCCTTGACGCCGGCGACGTCGCGCGGATTGACCGTCAGCACCAGGTCGGCGGCGGCAAGAGCGCGCTCGACGGCGCGATGGCCGAGCCGCGTCGGCCCCTGGGCGCGGCGCGTCGCGTGCGAAGCCTCGACCAACACGTAGGGCACGCCGAGCGCACGGGTCACGATCGGTCCCAGCCAGTCGGGCTTGCGATAGTAGCAGTGGTAGGTGAACCATAGATCGAAGCGCTCGGGATGGCTCGCCGGCAGCGCGCGCCAGCGAGCGATCAGTCTCTGCGCCTGGGCCCGCGCGCGCCGCTCGAGCGCGAGATGGTCCTGCGCCGCGGGTACGCCCGGGGCGACGCGGCTCAGCGCCGGCATCACCACCCTGTGGCCGAGGCGGCGCAGCAGGCGGCGCAAACCGCGCGCCATCTCGCGATCGCCTGAGGGGATGGGACTGTCCGGCGACTTCAAGGGCGTGTGCAACAGCACGCGCATGGCTACTCCGCGGCCCTTGCCTCCGAGAGGAACGCCGCGCGGCGAACGTCCTGGCCGAGCGCCGAGGCGATCCAGTCGACGCCGGCGTCGAAGGAGAAGCGCGTGCGCACGGTCTCCGCCGCGCGATGCGCGAACCGCTGGCGCAGGTCGGGATGGGCGACCATGCGCGCCATCGCGCCGGCCAGCGCCTCGGGTGCGCCGGGCGGCACCAGGAGGCCGTTGTCGCCATCCTCGATGAATTCGCCGATCGCGGCGGCACGGGTCGACACGATGGCGAGACCCTGGTGGGCCGCCTCCATCAGCACGTTGGGCAGACCGTCCTGGTCGCCGTCGGCCGCCTTCTTGCTGGCGAGCACAAACAGGTCGGCGCGCGCCAGTGCCGCGAACACCTGCTTCTGCGGCTGGGCGCCGAGCCATGTGCAGCGCTCGGCTATGCCCAGTCGAGCGGCCTGCGCCTTCAGGAGATCGCCGAGTTCGCCCGCCCCGACATGCTCGAAGCGCCAGTGCAGCGTCTTGGGCAGCAGCGCCAGCGCGTCCAAAAGATCGCCGAAGCCTTTTTTCTCGACCTTGCGGCCGATCGACAGAATGACGACGGGATCGGCGGCATCGCTGCCGTCGCGCCGCGCCCTGAGGTGCACCGGCGCCGGCAGATGCGCGAAGTCGAGGCCGTGATAGATGAGCTTCACCTTGTCGGGCCGTGGCGTCAGGGCGCGCAGGCGTTCGGCACCCATGTTGGTGCAGGTCACGGCCCAATCGCAGTCGGCGATCTTCTCCGCCGCCTCCCAGGGTTCGCTGGTCCAGATGTCCTTGGCATGCGCCGACACGCTCCACGGCAAGCCGCGCATCAGCGCGGCGTAGCGTGTCACCGACGTGGGCGTATGGAGGAAATGGGCATGGAGCCGCTCGACGTCCGACGGCAGCTCGGCCGCCAGCACCAGCGCCTGGCCCCAGCGGCGCAGCCGGTTGGACGAGCGATCGCGCCGCAGGTCGGCCAGGAACCGCTCACGGGCCGATGCAAAGCCGGGCAGATGCCGCGCTTTCAGCCAGCCGTTCCAGACGCGGCGCGGATCGTCCTTCAGGTACTCCGGCAGATAGACGACGCGGCCCCGCACGCGATCATGCACGGGATGGCGGTGCTTGTCGGTCGGCCGCCGCAGCGACCAGATTTCCAGCGCAACGCCGCGTGCCTCGAGGCCTGCGAGTTCCTGGGCGATGAAGGTCTCGGACAGGCGCGGCCAGCCCTTGAGCACGACCGCGACGCGCGCGTCGATTGGCGAAGACATGGAAGGTTCCGGCGATCAGGTCCTGGCGCGCGCCGGAGGCACGACGGGCCCTGGCACGTCACCCCCGATCGCCTCGAGCGACGCAGGGCCGCGATGAGGACGAGCGAGCTGCTTGGCAACCAGGCGCCACACATTGGGCAGGCCGTCGAGCAGGCCGGGCACGACCACGTCGCTCGGCAGGCCCTGCTGCGGCAGCTGGCGCAGCGCCGTGGCCATGGCGTGCCGATCGCGGCCGCGATCGGCATCGAGCATTTCGATCAGACCGACATTGCGCGCGGCTCGCGCACGGATGAACTGCTCCAGGCGCGGTCTGGTACGCGGCACGATGATCGCCTTCTTGTCGAACGACAGGATCTCACAGAAGGTGTTGTAGCCGCCCATCGCCACCACGCCCGCCGCGCGCTTCATCAAGGCGCCGAGATTGTTGGTGAAGGTGAGGGTGCGAATGTTCCTGAACTTGCCCGTCCGCTCCCTGAAGGCCTCGCGCTCGGCGGCCGACATGAAGGGGCCGAACACGATCACCGCGCCGTAGGGAATGTGCGGATCGCTCTCATAGGCCGCCAGCACCCAGTCGATCAGGTCGGCGCCGTCACCACCGCCGCCCGCCGTCACCAGAATGAAGGGCCCGTCGATCCCCTCCATCTCGTGCGGCACGTCGGCGTGCAACGGCAGGTCGCGGCGCAGGTAACCTGTATAGACCATCTTGTGGCGCACCGACGGCGGCACCTCGACGCCGGTCAACGGCTTGTTGATCTGAGGCAGGCCGTAGATCCAGATCTCGTCGTAGAGGTCGCGCAACGCCGGCACGACGTTCTTGCGCTCCCATTCGGCGGCGAGGGCGGCGGGATCGTCCATGACGTCGCGCAAGCCCAGCACCAGCGGCGTGCCGCGCTCCTTCAGGAGTCGCAGCGCCGGCACGACCTCACCGCGCAAGCCGGTGGGCTCCTTGTCGATGATGAACAGGTCGGGCCGGTAGATGTCCGCAGTGTCGCGGATGATCCGGGTCCGCATCTCCATCGTGTGCTCGACGCCGACCCTGAGATTGGCCGAGTCGTACTCGCCGGTCTCGATCTGCTTCACGACTCCGGGGATGCGCACGAAGTCGATACCCGAGCGGAACTCGTAGGAGCCGATCACCGGCGAGCCCGACAGGATGAGGACCGAGACATTGGGATCGGCCGCCACCAGCGCGTTGGCGATGGTACGGCATCGGCTCACATGGCCGAGGCCAAAAGAGTCGTGGCTGTACAGCAGCACACGCTTGGACCGGCTGTTAGGCATGGGCACGTCTCTCCTTGCCGAAGCGCGTCCTGCCCCGACCGGTAAATTCGGCCGAACTATGCCATAATGGGAAGGACACGCGAACCCCTGTCGCAATGCAAAATATCAATGTGGTCAAGGGACTGATCTAATATAGGAGAGGGGGCGGGCGTACTTGGGGCTTCGACCGCGGATATTGATGCAACGCAATCTGTTTACCTACATCTGGCGGCACAGCAAGCCTGAGCAGATCGTCATCTTGGGCCTCGTGGTGCTGGCCCAGGTCTTCTATTTCATGTCGCTGACGGTGCCCAAGGACATCGTCAACAACGGCATCCAGGGCAACGCCTTCAAGAACTCCAAGACCATCCCCTTCCTGGTCTGGGAGCTCGACCTGTCGGCCGTGCTGCCCGGAAAGGTCCTGCGCCTCTTCGATGGCTTCCAGGTCGACCAACTCGGCTACCTGGTGACCATGAGCTTCGTCTTCCTCGGCGCCGTGATCGTGAACGCCCTGTTCAAGAAGACGATCAACACCCAGAAGGGCCGCATGGGCGAGCGCATGCTGCGGCGCCTGCGTTACGAGCTCTACGAACGCATCCTGCGCTTCCCGCCGGCCCACTTCCGCAAGGTCAAGCAGGCCGAGCTCGCGACCATGATCAAGGACGAGGTCGAGCCGCTCGGCGGCTTCATCGGCGACGCCTTCGTCCAGCCGATGTTCCTGGGTGGCCAGGCGCTGACGGCGATCCTGTTCATCATGCTGCAGAGCTGGCTGCTCGGAATCGTCGTCGTCGTGCTGCTGGGCGTGCAGATGGCGATCGTTCCGCGGTTGCGCCGGCCGGTCCTGGTGCTCGGTCGCCAGCGCCAGATCACCGCCCGCCAACTCGCCGGCCGCATCGCCGAGACCGCCGACGGCGTGCACGAGATCCACATACATGGCGCCGCCAACTACGAGCGCGCCGACATCTCCGAGCGGCTCGGCAAGATCTTCAAGATCCGCTTCGACCTTTATCAGAAGAAGTTCGTCGCCAAGTTCTGGAACAACATCCTGTCGCAGGCGACGCCGTTCGCCATCTACCTGATCGGCGGCTACTTCGCTCTCACCGGCCAGATGGATGTCGGCGCCGTGGTCGGCGTGCTGCTGGCCTACAAGGACCTGCCGTCGCCGATCAAGGAGCTGCTCGACTGGGACCAGCAGCGGCAGGACGTCCAGATCAAGTACGAGCAGGTGATCGACCAGTTCCAGCCCGAAGGCATGATGCCCCAGGACCTGCAGGTGATGCCCGACGGGCCGCCGCCGCCGCTGGGACAGCAACTGGCGCTGGCCGGCGTCACCGTCTCCGAGGATGGGCGGGTCAAGCAGCTCGACAGCGTGTCGATGATGCTGCCGACCTGCAGTAGGCTCGCCGTGATCGGCGGCGCCAGCTCGGGCAAGGACGTGCTGGGCCAGGTACTGGCTCGCCTCATCCTGCCGAGCGGCGGTTCGGTCAAGCTCGACGGCAACGACTTCTTCCAGGTGCCCGAGTACGTTCTCGGCGCGCGAACCTCGTATGTCGGGCAGGAGACCTATCTGTTTCCGATCTCGGTGCGCGACAATCTCCTGTTCGGCCTGAAGATCCGCCCGATCGTGCCCGCCAAGTACGACGACAACGCCAAGGCGGAGCGCGAACAGCTCCGCAAGGAGGCCGAACGCGCCGGCAATCCGGCGCTCGATCCCAACGCCGACTGGATCGACTACGAGCTGGCCGGCGCGACCGGACCGGCCGACCTGCTGCCGCGTATCGTCGAGGTGCTGAAGCAGGTCGAGCTCGACGAGGACATCTATGCCCTGGGCCTGCGCGGCACGGTCGATCCGGCGTTGCGGCCCGATCTCGCCGAACGCATCCTGAAGGCCCGCCATGAGCTGCATGGCCGCCTGCAGGACCCGAGCTATGCCGGCCTGGTCGAGACCTTCAACGCCGACCGCTACAACCGCAACCTGTCGGTCGCCGAGAACATCCTGTTCGGCACGCCGCTCGGCAAGGACTTCGCCGGCGACAACATCGCCGTCGACCCGTACATGCAGTCGGTGCTTCGGACGACGGGCATCGACCTCGACCTGCAGCGCATGGGCCTCACCATCGCCGAGACCATGGTCGAGCTGTTCTCCGGCCTGTCGCCCGACAATCCCCTGTTCGAGCAATACAGCTTCATCTCGGCCGACGAATTGCCCAACGTGCGGCTGCTGCTGCAGCGCCTGGGCGGCAAGGGCATCGACGCCGTGCCCGAGGCCGACCGGCCGCGCCTGATGACGCTGCCCTTCCGCTATATCGAGGCGCGCCATCGCCTTGGCCTAATCGATGCAGACATGGAGGAGCGGCTCCTGGCGGCGCGGCACGCCTTCGCCTCCGGCCTGCCCGAGCCGTTGCGCGGCGCCGTCGAGTTCTACGATTTCCAGCGCTACAACAGCGCCGCCACGCTGCAGGACAACATCCTGTTCGGCCGCCTGGTCTACGGCCAGGCGCAGGGCGAGCAGCGCATCGGCACGCTGACCTCCGACGTGCTGAACGAGCTCGGCCTGCACAATTCGGTGATCGAGGTCGGCTTGGAGTACAATGTCGGCGTCGGCGGCAAGCGCCTCACGGCAACGCAGCGCCAGAAGCTCGGCATCGCCCGCGCCCTGATCAAGCGGCCGCAGCTCCTGGTCGTCAACGAGGCGGTGGCTTCGTTCGACGGTCGTACCCAGGACCGCATCCGCGACAACATCCTGGCGGCAGCGAAGGCGGATGGCCGCGGCGTCGTCTGGATCGCCAACCGGCCGTCCCAGGCGGAGCCGTTCGAGCAGATTGTCGTTATGCAGGGCGGCAGGATCGCCGCCCAGGGAGCGCCGTCGGAACTGGCGGCAAAAGGTGGGCTGTACGCCGAGTTGATGGCGTCGTGAGGGAATTCAGGAGGACGCGATGAACCTCAACGAAGAAGTCGAACTGCTGAAAGGTGTGCCGATCCTGTCCAAGATCGAGCCGGCCAAGCTGAAGCTGCTGGCCTTCACCAGCGAGCGCGTGAATTACAACGAGGGCCAGGAGGTCTGCCACCAGGGCGACCCGGGCGATGCCATGTACGTCATCCTGGGCGGCGTCGCCGACGTGCTGATCGACACGCCCAACGGGCAGATCCGGGTCTCCGAGATGAGCAAGAACGACTTCTTCGGCGAGATCGCCATCCTGTGCGACGTGCCGCGCACCGCCACGATAAAGGCGCGCCAGCCGCTCAACACGCTCAAGATTTCCAAGGACACCTTCTACCGGATGGTCGGCGAGTTTCCGACGATGGCAATCGAGATCATGCGCGAGCTGGCGCATCGCGTGGAGGACACCAACAAGAAGCTGCGCGAAGCAACGGCGAACAAGGCGGCGTAGAAAATGACCTTGCCGGAAACGCGCCACGCCAGTGGCGCTCGTCGAATGTGTGATCGGCAAGGACATGCCATTGGCGTGGCGCGCTCCCGGCAATGAGCCGCCTCGACAGTTTCATCGCGCGCATGCAGGCGCAGCGCGACTGCCTGAATTTCCTGAAGCCGGCCATCGACGCCCTGCCCGGCCCCATTCTCGAAGTCGGCCTGGGCAACGGCCGTACCTACGACCATTTGCGCGATCTCTTTCCCGGTCGCGACATCTATGTCTTCGAGCGCAAGGTGGCGGCCCATCCCGACTGCATCCCGCCGGACGACCGGCTGTTCCTGGGAGAGGCGCGCGAGGCGATCCCGCGGGCGGCGCAGAGGCTCGGCGCGACAGCGGCGCTGATCCACACCGATCTCGGCACCGGCGATCACACCGCCAACACGGCGATGGGCAAGTGGCTCGGCCCGGCGCTCGATGCGCTGGCCGGGCCGGGCGGCTACATTCTGGCGAACCAGCCGCTCGACGTGGGGCGCTGGCGCCGCCAGTCCGCGCCGCCGGGCGTTCCGAAGGACCGATATTTTCTGTATCAGGTCAGCGGCTGAACAGCCGCAGCAGCACCAGCAGGACGACCGCGCCGACGACCGAGCCGACGAAGTTCGCGGGCTCGCCCGGCGCATAGAGCCCCAGCGCCTGACCGCCATAGGTCGCGATCACGGCGCCGACGATACCGATCACGATGGTGACGATGATGCCGCGCGGGTTGGG
Organism: Pseudomonadota bacterium; assembly: GCA_023416135.1. Taxonomy (GTDB): domain Bacteria; phylum Pseudomonadota; class Alphaproteobacteria; order Reyranellales; family Reyranellaceae; genus Reyranella. Next base: position 915 of record JAEZIF010000488.1, on the reverse strand, counting down.
GCCGGGCGTGATGAATCGGGCGAGCAGACCCACGATGAGGCCGATGAAAAGGACCCAGATGATCGTCATGCTTCCTCCTTTACACCTCGAACGTCGCCATCACCGGCACGTGGTCGGACGCCTGTTTCCAGTCCCGCGCGTCGATGTCGATCCGATGACTCCTGATGGCTCCCGACAGCGCCGGCGAGGCGAGGATGTGATCCAGCCGCCGGCCGCGGTTGGAGGCGCGCCAGTCGTTGTTGCGGTAGCTCCACCATGAATAAAGCTTCTTCTCCTCTGGAACGAAACGGCGGGGCACGTCGATCCAGTCGAGCGAAGCCTGCAGGCGACCGAACAGCTCGACCTCGACCGGCGTGTGCGACACGATCTTGAGGAGCTGCTTGTGGCTCCACACGTCGTGCTCCAGCGGCGCCACGTTGAGATCGCCGACGGCGATGCGGCGCTGGCCCTTGGCGGCGCCCGCCTTCGGCTTGCGGTCGGCAAACCACTGGGCCATCTCGCGGTAGAAATCGAGCTTGTGCGCGAACTTGTCGTTCACGGCCGGATCGGGAACGTCGCCGCCCGCCGGAATATAGAGATTATCGAGCAGGATGGGATCGGCGCCGGTGTCGAGAGCGACCTCGACATGCCGGCAATCCTCCTTGCCGCAGCGATGATGGATGTTCCTGGCGGTGAACGGCACCTTGGATAGAATCGCCACGCCGTTGTAGGACTTCATGCCCTGGACCAGCCGGTGCGTGTAGCCCAGCCCCTCGAAGGCCTTGTGCGGGAAGAACTCGTCCGGGCATTTGGTCTCCTGGAGGCACAGCACATCGGGCTTGCGCAGCCTGAGATAGCGTTTGACGTTATTGATCCGCAGACGGACCGAATTGATGTTCCAGGTGGCGATGGAAAGGCTCATCTCGCCCCCAATAT
>JAEZIF010000399.1 GCA_023416135.1 Pseudomonadota bacterium | reverse complement strand
CTACACCTTTGCGCGGATTGTCGGCGATCCTTCGAACAATGCCGCCGTCGTGGTGCATCCCTCAACGGGCTGGGCGTTCACATCGGTCCTCGGCGCGGCACCTTGGATACTCGAAAGTCTAACGATCAAGTCGACGACGGCCGGCGGCATTAATGCGGACGCCTACTCTCGCATCCTCGGAAAGAACCTCAATTTCGGACAGGTCAGCAGTAGCCCGCTTGCCTGCCAGATCCTCGCCCAGCACGGGGCCTTCTATGAGCACATAGCGGGGCCTTTCAAAATCTCGGGCGGCGGCTGGTGCCATGTCATGGCACGTCTGGGCGGATCGGTTAAGTTGCAGGGACCGCAGACGGTCGTCATTTCGAATGCGCCAGCGTTCTATAGGTCCGCCGTCTCTCATGGCAACTCGATTGTCGATTACAGCGGCGTCACGTGGTCGGGCTGTGTGGCGGGCTGCATCCGTGTCGGTGTGGATCAGGCGTTCAACGGCCTGATATTCCCACTTCAGGCCAACAACGCCACATCGGGACCTTGGTGGTAGCCGGCTACTCCACCGTGGCCCTAGGCGGCACGGGCGGGCAGAAGATAGGCGGCGCGTAAGGCGACGGTGGGCAGATCGCAGCAGACAGGGCAGCCGCGGGAGGGCAGACCTTGACCGGTTTGCCGAGGTATTCGTACGGCGTGGGGCAGGTCAGGTAGTACTCGGGATCATTCATCGAGTAGCCCTGGATGGGGTTCTCCAAGTAGGTCGAGACCGCGCCGCCGAGGACCAGAAACAGCGTCATAGCGGTAAGCACGCCGATCAATTGCAGGATCGGCGGCGGCTCCAAATAGTACCGCGGCATGTGTTGTCTCCTGCGCCACTGCATCGTCATTCCTCTGCCCTGCGCGGAAATCTTACCGCAACAGGTGGCGCGTCCGCCACATCCACAACCACGGCTTTTCGCAAGCACGCCAAAATGGGGGCATGCCTATGGACCGTCACTGCGTAGGGGTCTGGCATGCTACCTGACCCCGAAAGCCTGCTCGGCATCAAATCCGATGTGCTGAAAGTCGCCGTCGCGGCATCGCTGCTCGGCGTGGTCTGGAGCCGTCAGTTCCGGTTCGCCGAGGCGATGTCGGCGATCGCTGCCGGGTTCGGTAGCGCGGGATGGATCGCGCCGATGCTCTTGGCGCACTCCGGCATCGCTGATCCGGAAGTCAAAGGCGGCATCATCTTCATCGTCGGGCTGGTCGGGACGCACGTCTTCGCCGGTGTGACCACCCACGCGCCGGCCGTCGTTCGCCGCCTGATCGCACGCTTCACCGGGATCGAGCCGGCACCGTCGGACAAGCCGCAGAACGGGGGTGGAGCATGATCGAGCTCTACCTCCCGCTCGCCCTTGCCGCGATCGGCATGGTGGCCGGTTTCGCGACCGTCGTCCTGGGCGTCGCGCAGTTGACCTGCGAGCACGCCGAGTCTCGCTGGACACCGCGCTTCAGCACGGCAGGCCTCGCCGCTGTGGCAGGTTGGGTCGCGACGGATTGCTGGAACGCGCTCTCCGGTGTCGGCGAGGCCGACGACAAGGCGGTCGCCCTGGTCGTCATCCTGGCGGTGTCGTGGGCGCACCGCCGCGCCTTCGGACTGACCACGGGCAACCGGCCCGCTCGAGCCGCCAGGGCGGCCGACTTCGAAGCCTAGTCCCTCTCGTTCACACAATCGGAGATCTGAAATGTCGCTTCTCAGCGAGGCGCAGATTCGCGCCATGATGCCGCTCGCCGGCGATCGGCTGACGCCGCACCTGCCGTACATCAATCGGGCCCTGGAGTGGGGCGACATCGTCACGCCGCCCGACGTGACGGCCTTCTTCGCGCACCTCGCACATGAGAGCGGCGAGTATCGCTACATGGAGGAGATCGCCGACGGCAGCGCTTACGATCAGCGCACCGACCTCGGCAACACGCCTGAGCTCGACGGCGACGGCCAGTGGTTCAAAGGCCACGGCCCCATCCAGATCACCGGTCACGATGCACACCTTGCCTGCGGCGTCGCGCTCGGCATCGACCTCATCAAGAATCCGCGTCTGCTGTGCCTGCCGGAATATGGGACCTGGTCGGCGGCCTGGTTCTGGACGCGCTTCAAGCCCTGGCTCCAGCCGGCCGCGAAGCTCGAATGGTTCCACGTCACGCAGCGGCTGGTGAACGGCGGCGAGAACGGCTGGGTCGATCGCGTCCAGTTCTACCAGCGGAATCGTCGGCTGTTCGGCATGCCAGCCTACCTGCCGGCGAATGAAGATCGGTCCATCCGGGACTTCCAGCGCAGCCACGGCCTGGGGGTCGACGGAGCGGTCGGGCCGAGGACCCTCAACGCTTTGGTCACCGAAAGGAAAGCAGCATGATGAACTTCATCGCGGACTGGTGGGGCTGGATCGGCCCGCTCGTCGGGTTTGGCGTAGCGCGCTCGCCTGACGCCTACCGTTGGGGCAAGGGGCAGATCGAGCGGGTCTGGAAAAAGCTTCCATGATGGGGACTATCATCATCGGGCTGGGGGCGCTGGGGTTCGGAATCGCCTCCGCGCTCGCTGGTCTGGTGGTGGGCCTCTCGCGGCAGCCCGACAAGATCTGGCTCATCATCTCGAGCGCGTGCTTAGTCGTGGCGGGCCTGTGCGCCTGGGACGTCCTGTGGTGAGCCTCGCCACGATCTGGGGTGCGAAGAGGTTCCTGCCGTATGTCGCCATCGCCGGCGCCGTCGCCTGGGCGGTGTACGAGCGCGACGGCTGGCAGCGGGCCGAGCGTCGGGTCGTCGAGCAGAAGAACCAGCAGCTTGAGGACGCCAACAAGGCCTGGGCCAAGGTGAACACGGCGCGGGAGGAGTTCGACGAGCAGGTCGCGGAGGGGCTGGCCGTCATGCGTCAGAAGCAACGCGACCTGGAGGCATCGACCGATGAATACCGCAAAGCCGTGGCGGCCGATCCTGGCGGGACGGTGCCTCTTACTCCTGGCGAGCGTTCTGCTTTACGGATGCTCGGAGCCTCCCCAAGTCAGCAGGCCGCTGGGCGTGCCGTTCCAGGTCCCAACGCACCTGCGGGAGTGCGCCAGACAATACGGCCTCACAAACCCTAGCGCCTTCCTGACGCGCTCGGACTTGATGATCGGCTACGGACAGGAGCGCGGGGCGCACATCGGCGTGTCGGCGTGCCTGGAGGAACTGATCAGGCTGGCCGACGTCCATAATGCCAAGATGAAGGAGATCGGCGGGCCTTAGTCGGATGGCGCATGGGCGCGTGCCACGGCGCGCAGATGGGACATGATCATCTGGTGCGCGACATTCGACAGGGCGAGTTGCGCCGTCTCGACGTCGAGGTGCCGCCCGGCGTAGCGCTTCGCAATGAAGGCCAAAAGATCATCCATCATCTCGTCGGCCGTGACCGCTCCCGCGGGACGAGGCTTGCGCGTCCGGTGCTCGAGCAGTTGTTTGGATAGCCCGGCGGGGTGGATGACCGGATGGCGCCGGGCCTTGGGGAGCCGGCGGTGCGGCTTCGGCTTCTTCAATGGTCTCGCCTGTCCTCGGGCTTGATGCCCTCGCGATCCTCGCGCCGGGGAAGGTCCGACGTGGCGAACGGTCGCCGCTCGGCGTGCTTGATCTGGTGAGCGAGCACGACCATCGGCAGGTTGGCCATGGTCTCGCCACAGGCAGAACAGGTCCAGTGCTTGGCTACTTTCGGCATGCCCCCGAATATAGGTTGTCCACAGCCTCAGCAAAGCCCGGCGGTGGGAGCCTCGGCCGGAAAATCCTTGCAAATCAATGCCGGTATTTGCACGGTGGGAGCCGCTAACCCACGGTGCTGTCGTGTGGCATCAGTCCGCCCCCAGCTACCATGGGGTCTTTCTGTGAAATTCTTGCCCGTCCGATATCGGTCGGTTTTGGGCGAACCGGGACGACAGCGAGTGTTGCAGTGGCCAGCGAAGGCCTTAAGCGCCGTCAGGCACTCGCGCTTTGCCTGGCAGTGTCCAGCGTAGCGGCTTCGGCCGGGGCAGCGTCGGGAGTTCGCATCCTCGCCTCGCCTGAGCAACTGCGCCCGTCCTATGACACCGTCATCGTCGGTGCGGGGTCGGCGGGGTGCGTGCTGGCGCATCGGCTGGGTAGGGCAGGCCGGCAGGTCCTGGTGATCGAGGCCGGGGGTCGAGCGAACCTGCCCGCGGTCGCCGACGCACCGCTATGGCCGACGCTATCCGGCAGCGCCCTCGACTGGCGCTACGCAACGGTCCCGCAGCCAGGCCTGGACGGCCGCATTGTCCCCTATCCGAGGGGCAAGGTGGTGGGCGGTTCGAGTGTCATCAATGCGCTCGCGTATCAGGCGGGTCATCCGGCGGCCTACGATCGCTGGCCGGCGGGATGGCGGCACGCCGACCTCCTGCCGTACTTCAAGCGCGCCGAGAGCTTCTCCGGCGGTGGCAATGCGTGGCGTGGCGGCGAGGGGCCACTGCATGTCCTTTCCTTGGCCGATGTCCGCGACCGGACGCCCGTGGCGTCGGCCTTCATCGCCGCGGCGCAGGAGTGCGGCTATGCGATGACGCCCGACCTGGGCGGCGCAGTCACCACAGGCGTTGCCTGGAACCAGCTCAGCATCAGAGGCCATGCGCGCGACGATGCTGCGACCGCCTTCCTCGATGGCCTTGACGGTGCCGCCGTCGACCTCCTCGTCGATGGTCGAGTGCTCGGCCTGGTGATCGAGCACGGTCGTTGCCTCGGCGTGCGCCTTGCGGGGCAAACCGTGCGGCCCGCGGGTGAAGTCCTGCTTTGCGCCGGAGCGATCGATTCGCCGCGTCTTCTGATGGTTTCGGGCGTCGGGCCCGCCGATGCCCTGCGCGCCCTCGGCATCGCCGTCGCGGTCGACATACCCGATGTCGGAGCCAACCTCGAAGATCACTTGCTGCTCGCGGGCGTGGCTTTCCGGGCGCGCCGTGAGGTGCAGCGCTCGAACTACAATCATGCCGACGCGCTGCTCTACGTGCCGCATGCGAAAGCGGGCGAAAGTCCCGAACATCTCATCATGTGCCTTTCGCTGCCCTTCGTGCAGCCGGCAGTCGGCGCTTTGCCGCCACCGGCATACACCCTGGTACCGTGCCTGATGCAGCCCCTGAGCCGCGGCAGCGTGCGCCTTGCATCGGGGGACCCGATGGCGCCAGCGCTCATTGATCCGGATTACCTGTCGGACGCCGGCGACATGGAGAGCCTGGTCCGCGCGGTGACGTTGGCGCGCGAGATCGGCGCAGCCGCTGCATTTGCCGACTGGCGGGCCGAAGAGGTCTATCCGGGCCGTAACTGGGAGGACACCGCGGCACGGCATGATTTTGTCCGTCGCGCGGCGCGGTCGTTCCACCATCCCGTCGGCACGTGTCGCATCGGTGCCGTCGTCGATACGTCGTTACGTGTCCAGGGTGTGGCCGGGTTGCGGGTGATCGATGCTTCGGTGCTGCCGGGTCTTCCGGCAGCCATGATCAACGCCGCGGTTACTGCTGTGGCGGAGCGTGCAAGCGATATCCTGTTGCGGGGATAGGGAACGCTGCGAGGGCACTCCATGGAGCGTCCCGGTGGACGTCAAACGGTGTATAATGGGGCGCCACTTTAACCTTGTGGGCGCGCGCCGCGCCTGAGAGGCGATCATGGCACACACCGATCCCCGGACCACCATCGTTCACCGTTGGGCCTTGGTGCCACTGGTGCTCCTCCTGCTCGCCGGCCTTCCACTTGCCGTCTGGCTCGATCTCAAGAACTTGTCGGAACGCGCGCTTCGTCTGCAGGCCGGTGACCTCAACTCGATAATCACCAGCGTGCGCGACTACTATGCGACCAACGTCGCCGCTCGGGTCATGGCGGCGTCCGGGCACAGCCAGGTGGTGCACAACTATCAAGCTGTTCCCGGTGCAATTCCCAGCCCACCGACGCTTTCAATCGAGCTGGCACGCATCATCAGCGAACGGCAGCCTGAAATGTCCGTTCGCTTCGTCTCGGACTTTCCGTTTCCCGAGCGTACGTCGCGCGAGTTCGACGACTTCGAAAGGGCGGCCATCACGAGCCTGCGCCAGAACCCCAAACAGACCATCAGCGATGCCTCGTGGTCCGGCTTGACCGGTCGTGTTCGGTTCGTTTCGCCGGTCATCATGGACGCAGCCACCTGCGTCGGCTGCCACAACACCCGTTCCGACAGTCCCAAGCGCGACTGGCAGGTCGGCGATGTGCGTGGCATCCAGGAGGTCATCCTCGCGACCTCGATGGCAACCAACATCTTCTCCTTCAAGTACCTGCTGGGCTACTTCGCCTTCATGGCGGCGGTCGGCGTTGGCTTCATCGTCGTTCAGCGGCGCCTCATTCGGACAATCGAGGGAATGAACCGCAGACTCGAGGGTGCCAACGATGTGCTGGCCAACGTGGCAAGGAAGATCTCGCGCTATCTCGCGCCTCAAGTCTATTCGAGCATTTTCAGCGGCAGGAAGGAGGTAGCCATCCAGACCGAACGCAAGAAGCTCACGGTCTTCTTCTCGGACATCGAAGACTTTACGGGTGCCACTGAACGTCTGCAGCCGGAGGAGATTACCAGCCTCTTGAACGAGTACCTCACGGAGATGTCGAGAATCGCGGGCAAGTATGGCGGCACGCTCAACAAGTTCATCGGCGATGCGATCGTGATCTTCTTCGGCGATCCGGAGACCAAGGGCGCGGCGGAAGATGCAAAGGCCTGCCTTGCCATGGCGGTCCAGATGCAGGGCCGGATGGCCGAACTCAATGCGCAATGGCGTCGGCGCGGCATCGAACACCCGTTCCGCGTTCGCATGGGCATCAACACTGGCTACTGCAACGTCGGCAACTTCGGGAGCGAGGATCGCATGGACTATACGATCATAGGTGCCGAGGCGAATCTGGCGCAGCGCCTTCAATCGATTGCCGAACCGGGCCACATTGTGTTGAGCTATGAGACCTACTCGTTGGTGCGCGAAATGGTGAGCGCCCACGCGCTGCCGTCGATCACGGTGAAGGGCCTCAACCGTCAGATCGTGCCATACGTCGTTGACGGCTTGATGGATGCGGCTGGCGCGAAGATCGAAAAATTCAGTGAGCACACAGCTGGCCTCGACTTCTATCTCGATGTGGGGGCGGTAGACGACGCTGCCGAGGGGCGCATCCGCGGCCTGTTGCAAGACGCGATCGCCGCGCTGGATCGGCGTAGGAGGCGACCCAAGGCGGTCTAGCATTACAGTTGCTTGTTTCGTTTGAGGTGAGCGCGTCTGGCGAGAGCTTGGTGTGCCCTTCGCCAGAGCGACCAGGCGAGGGTGTGGCTGGATGGGATCCGGCGCTGGGCGAGCTTGATC
>JAEZIF010000226.1 GCA_023416135.1 Pseudomonadota bacterium | reverse complement strand
CCCTGGTGGCAGTACGGATAGCCGAAATGCTCGCCGATCTTGCTCACGCGGTTCACCTCGTCGCTCGGCAGGTCGTCGCTGACCCAGTCGCGCCCGTTGTCGGTGAACCAGAGCTGCCCGGTCCTCGGGTCGACGGCGCCGCCGACGCTGTTGCGTACGCCGAGCGCCACGATCTCGGCCGCGCCGGTCTTCGGATCGACGCGGCGATAGTGGCCGGTGCTGGCCGGCGGCAGGCAGATGTTACAGGGCACCCCGACGGGGATGTAGAACCAGCCCTTGCCGTCGGGCACCAGGTACTTCCAGCCGTGCGGCACGTAGGGCGGGAAGTCGTCGTAGACGACCTTGCCCTCAGGCGCCTTCTCGAGGTTGGCCTCGGGATTGTCGTAGCGATAGAGTTTGTCGATATCGACGACGTAGAGCGCGCCGTCCTGGAAGGCGACGCCGGTCGGCATGCGCAAGCCCGTGATGAAGGGCTTCGAGACCTTCTGGCCGTCCGGCCCGGTGACGGCGTTGACGGTCCCCTTGTCGAAGGTGCCGACGAACAGCGTGCCCTTGTCGCCCCACGCCATCTGTCGCGCCTGGGGAACGCCCGCCGCCCACACCTCGATCTTGAAGCCGGGCGGCACCTTGATGCCGCTGAGGATCTTGTCCAACTCGGCCTTGGGTGTCGGCGTCGGCTGGCCCGGATTGGGCGCCTGGCCCTTCTGTTGCTGGGTCTCGTCACCCAGGAACCAGTCGGGCGGCGGATTGGCCCAGAACGCTTTGTTGCTGGAATCGTATTTCTTGAGGTCCTGCGCCTGCGCCGCCATCGAAGTGCAGCCGAACACGGCTGCGATGGCGCCCGTCAGGCATGCCTTCGCGAGAGCTGCTTCCTGCCGTCTCATTGGTGTCTCCTCACTTGGTCGCACAGGAGACGCACGCGGACTGTACTCAACGATCGAGCGTCCACTGTCGAGCCGGCAGGCTAGGCCCGTGGATGGCCCCGTTCAAGCCGACCGAACGCATGGGAGGGAGCATCAGGCGCATATTGGGACGCCGGACCCCCATATTGGGACGCGGCGCCAAACGCCGCGAGAGGCGCTTGTCTATGATGCGCACTGGCAACGAGAAGGGAGGCAGCAAGTGCATATCTCGACATGGTCGTTCTTCGCCCCGGCGCTGGCCGCCGCAGCTGTCATCGCCGGCTGCACGACGCAACAGGCAGCGGTGCCGCAGCCATCGACGCCGGCCGCCATCACTCCCGGCGCTCCCATCGAGTTTCGAGTGGTGCCGGAGAGAAACCCTGCGGGATGCATGCGGTTCGACGCGGCGCTGTCACGTGTCCACACCTTCAGGGCAACCGGCGATACGGCCACGGTGACCTCGGCCGGCGGCATCACCAGCAGCATGACGCAGACCTCACCGGGGGTCTACACGACGGACTTCAGCATGGGTGGAACGACGCTTCGGGTTGTTGCGAACGCAGCGAGCTCGCCGAAGTCGCTCACCGTCACCGAGCCCCGGCTCGGTTGCCGCTGGAGCGCTGTCGCGCCATAGCGTCGGGCATCATCGCCGGCAGCGTCAGGTGGCCGGCGATGCCGCCTCGCGCCTGTCCGAGGCCACCGAGGTGACCACGTCCTTGTAGCCGCTCATGCGCAGTTCGGCGGCCTTTGCGTGCGCCATGGGAAAGCCGACGCAGTCGTAGACCACCTGCTCGCTGTTCCTGGGATCGGTCGCGCGGACGTGGAAGAGGATCGTCTCGGCATGGTCTCTCATGGCGCCATTGTATGCAGGTACCATGGAGGACAAAGCCCGTCGGAGGCAAACAAGCAAACGAACACAATTAGGCCACGGGGCGGCAGCCCGAACTACTTGTCCGGAATGACGATCTGGCGGTCGCCAGTGTCGACCACGAACACGGCAAGCAGCTTCGCCGGCGCCGTTGTGCTGGCGTTCTGGCTGACCTGGTGATGATCGCCCGGCTTCTCGGTCCAGCTTTCGCCGGCCTGATAGGTGCGCTCGGGCGCATCGTTCACCTTGCTGCGGATCGCGCCTTCGAGCACGCGCGCATAGATGAAGGCCGAGGCGGGATGCCGGTGGGAGGGCGATCCGGCGCCCGGCCCGTACTCGACGAGCACGGCCCGCAGGCTCTTGCCGGGCACGTTCGGCAGCTCGTGATCAGCGACGAGGGTCACCTTGGCGTCCTTCTCCGCCGGCGCCTGTGCAAAGGCGCTGCCGAACGGCAGGGTAGCGGCGAGCAGCAGACAGGGCAGCAGACAGGACAGCGAACGGACGACGCGTCTCATGAGGCTCTCCTTCGTTGGCGATACGGATCAGGCTGCCGCCTGGGAGCGGCGGAGCCATTCGTCGAGACCGATGCGGCCCAGCCGCGCTTCGCCCAGGGGCACGAGCGAGCGCTCCTCGACGCGGCCGCCGAAGTATCTCGCGTCGGGATCGCGCACGACCTGGCGCGGATCGCCGACGGCCTTCAGGTAGCGGGCGACGATCTCGTCGAACGGCGCCCGCTCGGGTCCGGCGATCTCGATGACGCCGTTGCGCGGCGCTGCCAGCGCCACCTCGGCGACGATGGCGGCAACGTCGTCCGCCGCGATGGGCTGGAACAGGCCGGGCGAAATCCTGACCTTGTTCCCGTCCGTACTTTCGGCGGCGATGCCGCGCAGGAACTCCAGGAACTGGGTCGAGCGGATGATGGTGTAGGGGATGCCGGAGGCTTCGATCAGCCTCTCCTGGGCGACCTTGGCACGGAAGTAGCCGTTGTCGGGCGTGCGGTCGGCGCCGACGATGGAAAGCGCGACATGGTGGCGGACGCCGGCGGCCGCCTCCGTGGCGCAAAGGTTGCGGCCGGAGGCCTCGAAGAAGGCCAGCACCGCCTTGTCCTCGAAGGACGGCGAATTGGCGAGGTCGATCACTACCTGAGCACCGGCCAGGGCCTCCTCGAGGCCGGTGCCGGTGATGGTGTTGACGCCGCTGTCGGGCGACGCCGCGACGACCTCGTGGCCGCCTCGGCGCAGAATTGCGACGGTCTTCGAGCCGATCAGTCCGGTACCGCCGATCACGACGATCTTCATGAGGGCAACCTCCTGCTGCAGCGACGGCATCAATGCACAGTGCCGAGCCGCCGATATGTGGCCCTTGGTATGGTGGACCCTAGCCGGGCGGAATGTTGGCGTTGATGCGGAAGAAGTTGGCGGGATCGAATTTTGTCTTGAGCTCGCGCAGACGCTGATAGTTGGCGCCGAAGGACGCCCGCACCTTGGACGGCAGGTCGTCGGCAGCGACATGGTTGAGATATACGCTGCCCTTCAGGTGTGGCTCGACCCGGCTCCAGACATCGCGCACCCACGAGATATGCGTCGCCGACTGCATGCCATCGGTCCACTGTCCGATGAGATCGAAATCCCATTGCATTTGCCGGGCGGAAAAGGCCGTCTCGGTCGCTGGAACGCGTGTGCCCGCGCCGTGCATGTGGAAGAAGATCATGGCGCTCAGTGGCGAACTGAAACGTGCCGCCGCAGCGACCAGTTCGTCGATGAGAGCGTCGGATATCCGCTCCGTGAACGCCGCGCGCCAGTAGCGATGCAGACCATGCTGCGCATTTGGGGCATCGAGCATCGCCTGGCGATTGGCATACGGCATGGGCACGACAAGGTCGGCAAGCGGCTTGCCCAGGCGCCGGGCGGGGGCCAGGACCCTTTCGCCCTCGACGATGGGTCCGTTGTAGCCCAGCAGCAAGGCAATGACCGGCGCGCCCTCCGGAGACGTCAGCAGCGCCGCGTAGACCTCGGCTTCGTCAGGCAGCGTAGGACAGAAGTCGCGATAGAAACGCAGGACTTCGGCCGCCTGGACCAGAGGATAGATCACCATGCCGCCGAGAACCTGGCTGACGGGATGAAGGTGATATTCGAACGCCGTCACAACGCCGAAATTGCCGCCGCCGCCGCGCAACGCCCAGAACAGGTCGGTGTGCTCGGTGGCGCTCGCCTTGCGCAGCAGGCCGTCGGCGCCGACTACGTCGGCCGATATGAGGTTGTCGATCGTCAGCCCGTGCTTTCCCATGAGCCAGCCCAGGCCGCCGCCCAGGGTCAATCCGCCGATGCCGGTGTTCGACACCGTGCCGCCCGTGGTCGCCAGACCATGCGCCTGCGTGGCGCCATCCAGCTCACGCCACAGGACGCCGCCCTCGGCGCGTGCCGAGCGGCTCGCGGGATCGACGGCGATTGCCTTCATCGACGAGAGGTCGATCACCATGCCGCCATTGTTCGTGCCGTATCCGGGAGCGCTGTGCCCGCCGCCGCGAACCGAGACGAGCAGATTTCGCCTCGTCGCGAACTCGACCGCCCGCTGCACGTCGGATGCACTCTTGCACCGCACGATCGCGGCAGGGCGCCGATCCACGTTGCCGTTCCAGACGCTACGGGCGGTCTCGAACTCCGCGTCGCCGGACAGAACCACGGCGCCGCCGATGCCGGATCGCAACGCCGCGATCTCCGGCGCACCGAGCATGCTCTGCTCGCCAGTGAGCGTCATGATGTCGACCATGAGCATTCTCCTCTCGCCAAGGATAAAGGTGCCCGGGCCGCGAGCGCGCTGCCGCAGCTCGGCGATCTATGGTCCAATGACGTTGAACGAAAGAGCAGCCGCGCAGCTCGCAAAGCCCCACAGGCCGACCAGAAGGGCCAGTTGCACCGGGACGTCGGGCGCGCCGTCAATGGAGCAGTTGATATTGTCCATCGGGCATCCCCTCCTTGCCGCCAGAACAGGGATTGAGCTTGCTCCTGCGCCGGATGGCTCGCAAGGGTTGTCGATTCACCGGGCCTGCACAGGGACCTCGCGACCGCGAGCGACCGATGCTACCGTCGATCGAGCAGCGCGAAGGGTCATGTCATGCCGAAGGATCGCTACGACCTTGCCTTGACGACGGCATCGTCTGTCGCGCGGGATGCCTATGTCGAGGCCTCGGGTCTGGCGCTGACCTTTTATCCGGGGGCGCTCGAGGCCTTTGACCGCGCCATCGCCGCCGATCCCGGCTTCGCCCTGGCCCACGCCGGCAAGGCGCAGGTCCTGCTGAGGCAGGGCGACGTCCAGGCCGCGCGGACGGCGCTGACGGCAGCCAAGGAGCTGACTTCCGGTGTGTCCGAGCGCGAGGCGAGCCACATCGCCTTCTTCGATCTCGTGTTCGCGGGCCGGATCGAGGCCGCGATCACGGCCCTGTATGCCCATCTGGCGGCGTGGCCGCGCGATGCGCTGGTCGTCGCCAGCGCGGCGAACCCCAATGGCCTGATCGGCGGATCCGGTCATCTCGGGCAGAAGCAGCGAATCGCCGCCTTGATGGACAACCTGGCCCCGGCCTATGGCGACGACTTCTGGTTCGTCTCCTATCACGCCATGTCGCTGGCCGAGGACGGGCAGCTGGCGTCGGCGCGCGAGAAGATCGAGCGATCCGTGGCGGCGAACCCGAACAATGCGCATGGCGCGCACGGTCTCGCGCACATCTGCTACGAGAGCGGCGAGCTCGAGGCGGCGCGTTCCTTCCTCTCCTCATGGCTCGCCACCTATCCGCGGCAAGCGTTCTTCCACGGCCACCTGAGCTGGCATCTCTCCCTTTGCGAGATCCAGGCCGGCAATTGGACCGAGGCGCTGCGCCTCTATCGCGACGCCATCGCTCTCGACCGGCACAGTGGTGGCCCGCAGCAGAAAGTCTCCGATGGGGCCGCGTTCCTGTGGCGGTCCGAGCTCGCCGGCCATCCGCGTGATGACGCGGCGTGGCGCGCCCTGCACGACTTCGCGCGCCAGGCGTTGCCGCGGCCGGGCAGCGGGCTCGCCGACCTGCATGTCATCCTGGCCGAAGCCGTCGTGCAAGATGGGTCCGTAGCCGATACGCGGGCCCGCCAGATCGAGGTGTTGGCGCAAGAGGGGCGCTACCCGTCGGGCTCCTACCTTCCGGCATTGGCGCGCGGATTTGAGGCCTTCGAAGGCGAGGACTATTCCGGCGCGATCGAGGCGCTGGCAACGCTCGCGGGACAGAACGAACGCATTGGCGGCAGCCGCGCGCAACACGACCTGATCGACTTTACCCTGTTGAGCGCCTGCCTCCGCGCCAATCGGGGGGACCAGGCGCGAAAGCTTCTGGGCGTGCGCAGGCCTGGTGCTACCGGTGTTCCCGTGCTTGGCGTTGCTGCGGTCCGATGAGCGGCGCGCTCCTGGACGGATACAATCATAAGTAGCAGAAGCGATAGGCGCGCTTGCCGGCGTTGAGTGCCTCATGCAACTCTGACGTCGGTGGTTCGCGGCGATCGAGGGCGGCATCACATGAACGTCACCAGGAGGACGATGCTCGGCCTGCCCGGCATGCTGCTGGCCGGCGGCGCATGTCGCGCCCAGGGGGCAACGGATGTTTGGGCAGCCTGGGCAGCATCTCCTTTTGAAATTGTCGGGCCGGAAGAGGCGCACGGCGTCTTCCTGTATCTTCATGCAGAAGGTCTCGAAGACCAACCCCTTCCGCTCATCTTTGCCGAGATGGCCAAGGTCGCGAAATGGGACGTCCTGAGGATCAACAGGCGATCCTCGGTCGACATCGAAGCGAACGACGCAGCGTTGCTCGAGTTCGTATCGGGCCAAGTCGATCGTGTTCGTCGAACCGCGTCGACAGCGGGAAGTGTCGCGGCGGACAACGCCAACCAGCCCCCGCGCGGTAATCGGCCTGGCCCCGGGAGTGTCCGGCGAACGGGAGCGAGCAGGCCATGTCCTTGCCCGACGGTTGGTCGACGCGAGGACAAGGCGCATCGCCGCCTTCTTCTTTGCCGAAGGTCGCGATGAAGATTCGGCAAGGCATGGTGTGGCGGCGATCAAGCACGCCTTGGCATCAAGCGGATCGCGTTTCATGGTCGTGGACCGTCCGCCGGATTTTCGTGGCCGATCGGCTGCGAGCAGCGGAAGGTTCGTTCGCCGGTTTCGCGACTGCCTGGTGGAGTTCGCCTAGGCTGTCGATGGTCGAGGCGGCGAAGTGCCTTGCTCTTGGTCGACTGGGTACGCGGTAGGCGCCGATATCGGCTTTCCGGATCTTGATCCCGCATTTCAGACGCTGCCGGCCAATGCCGATCCTTCATTCAAGCCATTCTGGGGGCGCTGGGAAGGCGACGACGAGGAAGGGAACTACATAATTCTCGAGGCGGTGGACGTCCGCCTCGAGAGCATCTTCCTTCGAATAGGCATTTCAGACGGTCCTGGAAGAGGCGGGCCATTCCCGCGCATCGCAAGAGATCTTGGTTTTCAGCTCGATGGCGGCCGCACGCGGATCTACCACATGCTTTTCGACGGCCGTCCCGACATCCTTGCGGTGAAATTCAAGTCTGAGTCCGAGCTCGAATTTACGGGCCACAGCAGCGTCCGGGGTCGCGTTCGCAAGCTTGGCATCCGCTTGCACAAACGCATCGGCGTCGATTCCAGGCGCTGACGGCTACCCTCCGCCGTCACGCCAGCCGCGCCTCGGCATCGTGAGCGCCATCGCCATGCCGAGAACGTTGGCGCCGGCGGCGATCAGCACCGCGGTGTCGTAGGCCCGCGTCAGGTCGAACAGGTAGCCGGCCAGGACCGGCAGGCTCACGGCGGCCAGGCACCAGGCGATGTAGGTGCGCCCGGCGACGCGGCCGTAGTCGACTGGCCGCCAGTAGATGCCGATGCCGCCGGCGGTGGCGCCGGAGACGAAACCGTAGCCCAGGCCGATCATGCCCAGCCCTGCGACCGCGGTGACGGGAGCGGGCAGGAACGTCAGCAGCAGCCCACCGCTCAGCGCCAGGGCGTGCGCCGCGCACGTGACGTTGGGCACCGCGAAGCGATCGACGAGCCAGCCGCCGCTGATGCGCGCCAGCGCGATCGCGCCGGTGAGGGCGGTCGTCGCCGCCACCGCCAGCGTGGCCGCGCCGCCATAGGCCGCCACGATCTCGCGCGCCTGGCTCAGCACCATCAGCCCGGCCGAGGCGGCGAGGAAGAACGTCGTCGACAGCTTGAAGAAGGTCGGGCCGAGGAGCGGTGGTCCTTTCGTCGGCTCTGTCGACACGCTGCTCGCCGGCGTCACCAGCCGTGATCCGCTGTGCCAGGCGAGCAATGCCGCGGCGATGCCGCTCGCCACCAGCACGGCTGCCAGGCCGCCGAGCGTGGTGCGCCAGCCGAAGGCCTCGTTGCAGGCGTGGAAGGCGGGCGTCGCGATCATCGCGCCCATCGGATAGAGGCTGACGATGTAGCCGTTGACGAGTCCCTGGCGCTGCCGCACCAGCATGTTCACACCTTGCTGCAGCAGGATGTAGGTCATGCCGCCGCCGGTGCCGAACACGACACCGTATCCCACCAGCAACTCCGGGAGCCCGCTCGCCGTCGCCGCCAGGGCGATGCCGCCCGCGGCCACCAGCGCGCTCACCAGAACGAGAATCGGCAGGGGGGCGAGACGATAGAGGAAGGCGGCGCCGACCGAGCCTGCCGTGAAGCCGACCGTCGCCAGGCCGAAGACCAGCGACAGGGCCGAGCGTGGGATGCCGAGCTCCTGCTCGATCGGCCGCAGCAGCACGCTGAAGGCGTAGACCGATCCCAGGGGCAGGTTCATCAGCGTCGCCGCCAGCAGCGCCGCCCAGAAGCGCTCGGTTCGGGCGGGAAGGGCCGGCGTGGCAACGGACATGGCCCAACCCTCGGATGCCGCTACCGGCGGGTCAAGGCGTTCGAGGCCTCTCTGGCCCGCACCCGTGCATTCGACGTATGATGGCGGGCCTGTTGCGTCCTGCTTCGAAGCGCAGAGTGCCAGGCCTTCGAGAAATCGAAGCGGGGGAGGCGTTCATGGCTCAGGCATCGGTCAAGCGGATCGTCGGTCCGCTGCTCGTGGTCCTGCTGCTGGCCGTCGGCGCGTCGCCGGCCGCGGCGCAGATCAGCATCCCGCTGCCGGGAAGCGGTAGTTCCATCCAGATCGGTCCGCAGCAGCAGGATCAGCCGCGCTATCAGGACCGGAACCCGAGCTATGGCGGCGGCCTGTCGATCCGAGTGCTGGGCGCCGTCTACGGCAACAATTGCGCCGGCAACGTCAGCACAAATGTCACCGGCGATCTCGCCCGCCAGTGCCAGGGCCGCGACTATTGCGTCTACCGCGTCGACAGTCGCCAGATCGGCGATCCCCGGCCGGGCTGTCCCAAGGAGTACCAGGCGCGCTACATGTGTCGCGACGGCGGCAACGAGCGCCGCGCCTCGGCGAGCGCCGAAGCGTCCGGCCAGTCGATCGTGCTGGACTGTCGCCGGCAGTAGTCGTTGCGAGCTCACTCGCACTCCGGGATCTCATGATCGACCTGGAAACGGCAGATGTGCTGCACCTGGCAGGCAACATCGACGCGGCGACAGACGCTTATCGGCATGTAATCGCTGCCGACCAGGGCAACGTTGCGGCCTGGCATGGCCTCGGCGCCGCACGGCTGCGGGCGGGCGCCTGCGGCGAGGCCAAAGACGCGTTGCTCCGTGTCGTGCGCGCGCGGCCGGACGAGGTCGGTGCCTGGGGCCTGCTGGCCGAAGCGCTGTTCAAGCTTGGCGACGTCGAGGGGGCGATCGAGGCCTATCGCCGTGCAGCTGCATCCGATTCGATGCGTGCGGCTGTGGAAGAGAATCTCGCCATGATCATGCCGGGTAGCGCTTCGGCGCGAAACGCAGATGTGTTTGCCGCACGACGCAGATGGGGGCGGCGCCTCGCCGCCGGCATCGGTCCGGTAGAGCGTCCGCCGCGCCCGCCGTCGGGCAGCAAACTGCGGATCGGCTACGTTTCGGCCTTCTTCGACAAGGCCAATTGGATGAAGCCGGTCTACGGCGTGATCAATCGCCACGATCGCGACCGCTTCGAAGTGCATCTGGTCTCGCTCGGCGGCGACCCCTCTGTTTCGGCCGGCTACAGGGAACACGACCACGATGTGATCTGGCAGGTGGGCTCATGTGACGACGAGAAGATCGCCCGTCTGCTCGCTGCGGCCGGCATCGACGTCCTCGTCGACCTCAACGCATTCAGCGCGCCGAAATGGTCGCGGGTGTTTCTGCGCCGGCCGGCGCCCGTGCAGCTCGCCTGGTTCAACAGCTTCGCGACGTCGGGTCTCGATTGCTTCGATGGCATCATTGGCGACGACACGGTGATCCCGGCGGCAGAGGAAGGCTTTTATACGGAGCGCGTGTTGCGTGTCCGGGGCACCTACCTTGCGTTCGAGGTCCTTCATGCCGCGCCGGATGTCGTGCCGCCGCCCTGCAGCAGCCAGGGCAAACTGACCTTTGGTGCGCTGGCCTCGGGGTACAAGCTGAACGACCTGACCCTCGACATCTGGGCGCGCATACTGCGGTCCGCGCCCACGTCACGCCTGCTGGTCCGCGCGTCCACCCTTGCAGAGCCCTCCAACCGCGACCACCTGCGGGCTCGTCTGGTTGCCCGTGGTGTCGCCGCCGAGCGCGTCGACCTTGAAGGTGGCGCGGCACACTTCGAATTCCTGCAGAGCTACGATCGGATCGACATTGCGCTGGATACGTTCCCTTACAACGGCGGCACCACGACGACTGAGGCGTTGTGGCAGGGTATTCCCGTCTTGACCTATGTCGGCGACCGCTGGGTCGCCCGCACGAGCGCCTCCCTTCTTCGGGCGGCGGGCCTCGACGGTTGGATCGCCAGCGACGACGCCGATCTGGTGGCCAAGGCGAGCGCGGTGGCGCGCGATCCCGCGACCCCGGCCCGTCTCGCCAGCCTGCGCGCCGGCATGCGCGCTTGCCTTGCCGCGTCTGCCGCCTGCGACACGGCAGGGCTGTGCCAGGCGCTGGAGCAGATCTATCGGCACTCAGGGATTGACCGCCGAGGCCGGTGAGAAGAACACGCAGTAGCTGCAGCGCCTCATTCCCGAAGCGCGTGGTCATGGAGGCGTGCCCGATCGACGCCCGTCGGCTCGGCGATGGCGTCGATCGACGCCATGCTGCAGAATGTGCCGGCGTTCGCTGACGAGATACAACCGATGCCTCACGCCGGCAGACAATTGGGCTCGCTGCTTCTTGCTTGCACCCTCCTTGCGATGCCTGTCGCGCTGGCCGCGCAGGAACGCGCCATGGTGCCCCTCACGATCGACGGCGAGCCGACAAGGCTGGCCACGATCACCTACAAGCCGCCCGGCAGCGGCCCGTTCCCGACCTTGATTTTCCATCACGGCTCGACCGGACGCGGTCGCGATCCCGCGCTGTTCGAGCGGCCGTACGATCCCAAGGCGCTGGCCGCCTGGTTCACGGCACGCGGCTGGGCCGTCATCCTGCCGTCGCGGCGCGGGCGCGGCGGCTCGGAAGGCGTCTACGACGAAGGCTTCGAACCCGACCGTGCGCAGGGCTATAGCTGCGAGCCGCCGCTGGCGCTCGCGGGCGCCGAGCGCGCGCTCAGGGATATCGACGCCATCATGCCGGTGCTCCTGGCGCAGCCCTTCGTCGATCGCCAGCGCATCGCCGTTGGCGGGCTGTCGCGCGGCGGCATCCTCTCCGTCGCCTGGAGCGGCCGCCAGCCCGCGGTCCCGCGTGCAGTCGTGAACTTCGTCGGCGGATGGTCGAGCGAACGCTGTCCGTCGGCCGACGACATCAATACGGAGCTGTTCCGCCGGGGAAGTGCCTTCGATCGGTCGACGATCTGGCTCTACGGCTACCGGGACTCATTCTATTCGCTGCGGCACAGCCGCCGGAACTTCGCCGCCTTCCGGGCCGCCGGTGGCAAGGGCGCGTTTCATGAGTTCGTCCCGCTCGAGGGGATGGACGGCCATCAGATCGCGGCCGTGCCCGACCTCTGGACCGAGGCGCTCGAAGCCTATCTGGCCGATCAGGGACTCCCGGCCAGGCCGGCACAGGCCGTGGCGATCGATGGCAACACGATCAAGATGGACGGTGCGACCTACAGGCTTTGGGGAATCGACGCGCCCGAGCTCGACCAGCGCTGCTATCCGCAGGGCTGGCGGGCCGGCATCGAGGCGGTGCGCGCCCTGGCCGCCATGATCGAGCGGCGCCCCGTCACCTGCGAGGCCAGGTTCCGGGACGGCTACGGGCGCACGGTCGCCTTGTGCCGCGCCGGCGGGCGGGATCTCGGCGCTGCCATGGTGGTATCGGGCATGGCGCTGGCGGCCGCGGGCAACGGCGAGTACGTCGAGCAGGAGGAACGGGCGAGGCAGGCGCGCGTCGGCGTTCATGCTCACGCCTGCCTGGCGCCCTCGGAGTGGCGGGCGCAACGCAACCACGACAATTGAACGATCTGGAAAATCACCGCGTCAGCGGCGTGCCATGAGCTTCTCGACGTGCTCCGTCAGGTGGCGGTGGAAGTGGCCGATCGCCTGCTCGTAGTGACCGAAGGTGAAATGGCTGTTGGCGCGCGAGGCCAGGCCGGCCTGGATGGCGCGGGCCGCCTGCCGGTCTTCCGTCAGGCCGGCATCCTGCACGAAATTGGCGTCGCGCCGGGCTTCGGCGATGTCGAGCGGCTTGCCGTTCTTGATCCGCGGTGCGAGCTGGTAGATCACCCAATGGGTTTCCGACGGCGTCACCGGTTCCAGGATGATCAGCATCGCGTGGCTGGAGAGGAAGCTGACATGCGTGTTGGGAAAGAGCTGGTGCACGTCGGTGATGCGCCCCTGCACGCTCCACTCCTCGCGCGGCATCTGGCGCAGCTTCTCGATGCGGCGGAACGGAAAGACGATGCGCGAATTGCGGCCGTGCAGCTCGACCACGTTCAGGTTGTCGTAGCCGTAGGGATAGAATGACTGATTGTGCAGGGCCTTGATGTGATAGCCCTCCATCGACGTCTCGCCGATCAGCTTCCAGTTGGCCTTGTCGTCGAACTCGATCTTGTTGAAGAGGACGTAGTCGGCGGGCAGGAGGTCCGGCACGTCCGGCAAGGCGCCGTCGGAGAGCGGCGTGTCCTGCGTCACGAAGACGAGACCGCCCTTCTCGTGCACCGTCACCGGCACGAGCCCGTGCTCTTGCTTGTCCAGGCCGGGAAAGCCCTCCTCGCCGGGAACGTGGCGCAGCGATCCGTCGAGACCGTAGGTCCAGGCATGGTAGGGGCAGGCGAAGGCCCGCTTGCAGCCTTCGCCCTCCTCGAGCTTCATGCCGCGGTGACGGCAGGCATTGCGGAAGCCGCGAGCGATCCCATCCGTTCCGCGCACCACCAGGAGCGGCGTGCCGACCGTCGTGCGCGCGATGTACGAGCCGGCCTCGGGCAGGGCGGCGGAAGGACAAAAGGCCATCGGCACACGACGCAACACCTCCAGCTCGGCCGCGAAGCGTTCGGGGCAGGTGTAGTTCGCCGCGGGCTCGCGCCACACCGACGTGCCCTTGTCAGTCGACTTGCCGTCGACATGCGCAAGGATGCGATCGATCAGGTCGACGTCGTTGAGGAGGGCGCTCATTCTTTCCTTCCGCTATGCAGGCTCGAGACGAGGGCTGACCCGACGTACCTACCAGAATGTATCCCGGGCCGGGAACTGCGACGGCTGCGTGCTGGTCAGCGAACCGTCCGCGCGGCGGTGGCACGCTCGACTGTCGATGCCGCACCGCGCAACGTAGCCGAAGGTGCTTCGCCGAAGATCGCGCGGTACGCCGCAGCGAAGCGCCCCCAGCTCGGAGAATCCATATCTTCTGGCGATGCCGGCGACAGTTGCCGCCCTCGAATCGGTCCGCAGAAAGGCCCGGCGTGCGAGGTTCAGCCGCCGCAGCCGGACATAGGCCAGCGGGCTCATGTCGAGGAACGTCGCGCAGTGCATCCGGAGCGTGCGCTCGGGCACGCCAGTGGCGGCGCAGAGTTCGGCCATGGATGGCGGCTGGTCCGGGCATGAGGCCAGCACCCGCTCGAAGCGGCTCATCGTCTCGGCGGTCAGCGCATTGACGAGCGCTTGGATCAGAACCTGCTCCAGGGCGTGCGCGATCCCAGGATGCGAAGCGACGTCTGGCTTGCGTTACGCCAGGTGGCAGGCCTGCGCATGCAGTCGCCGGCACCTCACGGCGTCTGCGGAAGGCGCCTGCACCATCGCCGCCGCCGGCAGGACCAGATCTGCGGCCAGCAAAGCGCGGCCATGGGCCAGCAGGGTCGATCGGGACAGCCAGGCCATGCCCCAGCGAGCGGCTCCTGCGATTCGCTGATGGAAGGCGTCGCCGGTGCCATGCAGGGCCAACTATCCGGGCCGCAGCGCCAGTCCGCTGCTGACGGGCGGAGCGCCGCCTTGGGAAACGACGCGAGGATCGTGCCCTCCGGGACTGACAGGAAGGCGATGCGCGGGGCGCGCTCCTTGACCTCCATGACGCAGAGTTCGGCCATCCGGAGCCAGGTCAGCCGCGCCTCAAAGCGCTCGCTTGTCGTCAGCACGAGATCGATGGCGAGGCTCGGCAAGTTCACCTGAAAGTCGCCGGGATCGGTGAAGGTGGTCGTGCCACATCCAGTCATGGGCCACCGCTTCGAGAACGCCGGCCGAAGTATGGAGGGCGGGTGTGTACCCGCTATGCAAATTCGGAAGCGGAAACTCCTTCCGCCTTCATCGGGCGGCCTGCCCGAGCAGCATCTCCCTCATGCGATGCGGACCGATCTCGCGGCTCACGCGCCTGAAGGCGAAGTAGGGGATGAGGGAGACGGACAGGATCAGGGCCACGCAGATCAGGCCGGTCACGATCTTTTCGACGACGTGAAACACGATGAACAGGACCGCCAAGCCTCGGTCACGATCGGGTAGACCAGCGGTCGCGGCTGCAATCTGGCGCCGAGGTTGAGGTCCTCGGCGAGCAGCATGACCTTGGCCAGGATCAGCGCATTGATCAAGGAGAAGCCATGCGGACGGAAGTCGATCCCGTGTTCCCTCAGCGTCACTTTTCGTTCAGCACGAACGTCCGGTGGTCCGTTTTCAGTCGCCAGGAAGCGGCGCTTGCCGAAAATGCATAGCGGAGATTGCCGCCCTCCCGTTTAGCTGCGGACGACCCAGAAAGGGTCGGACTTCCAATGGGAGGACTGATCCCATGCTCAAGTTTCGTCCAGCAGCCATGGTGGCGACGGCTTTGACTGCGCTGAGTCTCGCCAGCCCCGTTCACGCACAGCAGGCAAGCAGGCCCAATATCATCGTCGTCATGGGCGACGACATCGGCTGGTTCAACGTCGGCGCCTACCACCAGGGCATCATGGCCGGCCGCACGCCCAACCTCGATAGGTTGGCGAACGAGGGCATGCGCTTCACCGACTACTACGCCGAGGCGAGCTGCACGGCGGGCCGAGCCAACTTCATCACCGGCGAGCTGCCGATCCGCACCGGCCTGACAACGGTGGGCCAGGCCGGATCGCCGATCGGCATCCCCGAACAGGCGGTTACCATCGCCACGACGCTGAAGTCGATGGGCTACGCCACCGGACAGTTCGGCAAGAACCACCTCGGTGATCTCAACAAGTTCCTGCCGACGGTTCACGGCTTCGACGAGTTCTTCGGCTACCTGTACCACCTCGATGCGATGGAAGACCCGGCGCACCGCAACTATCCGCAGGCGCTAAAGGATCGTGTCGGCCCGCGCAACATGGTCCACAGTTGGGCGACCACCACGGACGATCAGACCGTGCAGCCGCGCTGGGGCAAGATCGGCAAGCAGCGCATCGAGGATGCCGGCACCCTCTATCCCGAGCGCATGAAGACCGTCGATGACGAGATCCTCGACTTCACGCTGAAGTTCATCGACAAGGCCAAGGCCGACAACAAGCCGTTCTTCGTGTGGCTCAACCCCACGCGCATGCACGTCGTGACGCACCTGTCGGACAAGTACGAGAACATGCGCAATTCCGAGAACGGCTGGTCGATCGAGGAGGCCGGCATGGCCCAGCTCGACGACGTCGTCGGCAGCGTGATGAAGAAGCTGACGGACATCGGCGTCGGCGACAACACCATTGTCGTGTTCACCACCGACAACGGCGCCGAGAACTTCACCTGGCCGGACGGCGGCCAGACGCCGTTCGCCGGCGGCAAGGGTACGGCGCTGGAGGGCGGCTTCCGAGTGCCGGCGCTGGTGCGCTGGCCGGGCAAGGTGCCGGCCGGCAAAATCGAGAACAGCATCATGTCCGGCCTCGACTGGTTCCCGACCCTGGTCGCGGCGGCAGGAAACGACAACATTATCGACGAGCTGAAGGCCGGAAAGCAGCTCGGCGATACGACCTACAAGGTGCATCTCGACGGCTACAACCAGATGGACCTGATCACCGGCAAGGGGCCGTCGAAGCGCAACGAGATCTTCTACTTCACCGAGGGCACGCTCTCGGCGGTGCGCATCGGGGACTACAAGTACCGCTTCACCGACCAGCCCAGCGGCTGGCTCGGCGCCACGGTCAAGGTCGACTGGCCGATCCTGACCAACCTCCGCCTCGATCCGTTCGAGCGGACCGGCTTGCCGACGTCGACCGGCGGGTCGCTCGCATATTACAACTGGTTCGCCTACGAGTTCTGGCGCTTCGTGTTCGTGCAGCAGGAAGTGGCCAAGCTTGCCCAGACAGCGCTCGACTTCCCGCCGATGCAGGAAGGCGCCAGCTTCAACCTGGCGGCCATCAAGGCCCAGATCGACAAGGCCATGGCCTCCGGCGCCTCGAAGTGAGCGCCGAGTGCCGACGCTGAACCCTTCATGGCGCGGGATCATTGCCCGCGCCACGGCCGCAATCGTCGTCGTGTGCCCAGCCGTCGCCCAGGACGCGGCCGCCGATCCCGATGCATGGCGCTATCGCATTGCGCTCTACGGATGGGCGCCCAGCGTTGCCGGCAATCTTACCGCGCGCGGACAGACAGTCGATGTCAATGCGAGCTTCATCCAGATCCTGCAGAAGAGCGATTCCCTGATCGGCTACATGGGCTACTTCGAAGCCGACAAGGGGAAGGTCGGCTTCTACCTGGACACTGTGTGGGCGAAGCTCGGCTTCGCCTCTTCCACGGCCTCCTATCGCAATCCGGTCGCGGGGCTGCAGATCAGCACCTCGCGCAGCACTGCCTTGACCTACTCATTTGCGATCATCGAGGCGGGCGGCCTCTACGAACTTGCCGAGTGGCCCCAAGCGGCAGGTTCCTTCACGGCGCTCGATGGAATACTGGGCTTTCGCTACTGGAACAGCACCATCGATCTGAACTTCGACTTCAACGCCACGGCCGACTTCACGCGCCTTGGCAACGCGCTGGGCCGCAACGTCGAGCTCAGTCGTGGTTTTGCGGTCGCCCGGTCCGGCAACCTCGACTGGGTCGATCCCGTGATCGGGCTCAGGCTGCGGCATCAGTTCACGCCGAACCAGGAAGTCTGGGTGCGCGGCGACGTCGGCGGATTTGGCTTCCAGAGCAACTTCCAGTGGCAGGCGGTCGGCGTCTACAGTTACGCTTGGCAATTCACCGGGTATCAGCTGGCCGCTCTGGCCGGTTATCGCGCGCTGGGCGTCGACTACTCGAACACAGGCAACAACAACAGCATCAATCTGGTGCTGCACGGGCCGATCATCGGCTTCAGCGTCAGGTTCTGAGCGCGTCAGTGCGGCGGCCGACGCAGCGATGCCGACGGAGTCTCACCGAACAGCGAACGGTACTCCACGGAGAAGCGGCCGAGTTCCCAGAACCCGTGCTCGGTTGCGATCTCCGTGACCGTTGTCGACTCCGCCTCCGCCAAGAGCAGCGCCCGATGCGCGAGGTGCATGCGCCGCAGCCACAGGTAGTGGATCGGCCCCATGCCCAGATGTTCCTGGCAACAAGTGCGCAGCGTGCGTTCGGAAACACCGACCGTGGCGCAGATCTCCGCGAGGTAGACGGGCTTGTACTGGCGGGATTCCAGGAATTCCTCGAAGCGGGCGACGATCTTCGCATGGCGGCGAACCACGTTCGTCGTTGTGGTCGGCCCAGCCAGGCAGGCGATCATGGCATGCACCAGCTCCTCCTCCAGGGCCTTGGCGGAGGCGGGATGGGTTAGCGCCGGCGATCCTTCCATCGCCAGCCTCGACGCCTTGTCATGAAGAGCCATGAGGCGGGCCATCGCCGCGGCATCGGGCCGGATCACATGCGTTTCGCCAGCGGGGGCGAGCTCGCGGCCGATGATGGCTTTGCAACGGGCGGCAAGATCGGCCAGCGTCAGCGACATGGCTGCGACCCGGCACGGCGCTTCGGTGCAGTGATGAAGGGACGCGCCGTCGTGCAGAACGATGATCTCGCCGGGAGCGACTGCGAGCCCGCTGTGACGCACGGGCGCCTGGTCCCAATGAGCCGTGAACAGGATGGCCGCCCGGCCCGGATGATTCGTGGCCTGGATGATTCTGGGAAGCTTGTCCGAGATGCGCTGCATCCAGAGCTGGTTCAGGTCGATGCGAATCACCTCGGACTGGAATTCCCCCCTGCCTGTGACCAGGAGTTCGCCGTCGGCCGCGCGTACGGCGGCGCGAAACTGGGCGGGGTCGGCAAATTGGACGACTTGGCTCTGCGGCATCGCTCTGTCTCCCGACAGATCGGCATGGCCGCGCCTCAGGTATCTAAGCGGTCACGCTCATGCGAGGAGCAATATCGTCAGGCGCGGCGCCGGAAGGCAAGCAGGTCACGAAAAAGTCCCGGCGA
Source organism: Pseudomonadota bacterium (assembly GCA_023416135.1). Taxonomy (GTDB): domain Bacteria; phylum Pseudomonadota; class Alphaproteobacteria; order Reyranellales; family Reyranellaceae; genus Reyranella. The sequence continues at coordinate 3,464 of JAEZIF010000226.1, read as the reverse complement.
CCCTTCCTCGGGTGCGATCTTGTCAGCGCTTTGGGAGATTCGCTCGCTCGGCCAGTACCGCGCGATCGATGACGGCGTAAAGATAGGCGTCCGGCGAAACTGTGCAACCGCCGCGGACGAGGAAGGCAAGCTGCGTTCCGCGCGTGTCCTCGGGAATCGTGACTCCGTAACGGCGTGCGGAGTACTCCGCCAGGAACATCGCAAGGGCGCGACGGGAGTCGGGTGTCATTGCGTGAGCTTCGCGACAGGTGACATACGCCGCCTGCTCGAACTGGAGCGCCGGCGCCTGTGCCTGGGCCGAAGTCGTCAATGCAGCCACGATTGAAAGCGCGAGAGCCAGCCGGGCACGCATGGCCAGCCGATCTCCTACCTGTTGCCTTGAACGGCGCTTCCTGTGATGTATCCGGCAGCGCCGCCGATCAGGCCGGCACCGACGACCTGCCCAAAATTGCCACCTGCCACCATGCCAATGCCCGAGCCGAGAGCAGCTCCAGTCACGGCGCCCTTTTGGCCCGTGGTCATGTTCTCGCATCCAGTCACGATGCCAGTCATCGCCAGAAGTACTGCAAGCTTCCGCATGGCCAAGTCCGCCCCCACATTCTTAAGCAACCTCTTCGCCATGGTCGTCCCTGTCATTGATGTTTGTCAAAGGATCGGTCCACAACGCAACGCTGCGATCGCAAGCGGGCGACGGCATTCGTGCAGCGGCTGATCGCGGGTGCTCGAGGCCAAGGCGGATTGCCGCGGCGGACCGGCAGGAGTAGTCTGTTTGCCTAGGCGGTCGCGTACCGCTGACCGCGTTGCGCTTCGCCTGAGCTCCATTCAGTAGACTGGAGGGCACCATGCGGGTGAATTTTCTTTTCCCATCGCTTCTCGTGGCAAGTACGGCGCTGGGCGGCTGGTTTGCACCGTTGGCGATCGGCCGGGCTCCGGCCGACAGCACGGGTATCGCCGCTACCGAGCGGCAGTTCGGCACCAATTTTCCCATCTGTCATGGGGCGCCGCCGGGCGGCCGACCCGCCGGCATGATGCGCCTGGCCCAGGCACAAACAGAAGTGCCGAAAGCGGAAATGCAGGCGGCTGCTCCGGCGGGGGCATTCGCCGACACGGATCCTCCACTGTGGGAGGGCCTCGGCGGGGTGACGTACAAGGTCACGACCGCGAACCAGCAGGCGCAGTCCTACTTCGATCAGGGGCTCCGGCTCACCTTCGCGTTCAATCATGGCGAGGCGCAGCGTGCGTTCCGCAAAGCGCAGAAGCTCGATCCGGACTGCGCCATGTGCTTCTGGGGCGAGGCGTTGGTGCTCGGGCCCAACATCAATCTGCCGATGCAGGACGACGCGGTCGCGCCGGCCTTCGCGGCAGCGGAGAAGGCGCGCATGCTCGCCGCCAAGGCCAGCCCGCGCGAGCAGGCGCTGATCGCGGCAGTCTCGACCCGCTACGCCAAGGAGGCCAAGGGGGACCGCGCACCGCTCGATGCCGCCTATGCCTCGGCCATGGAGAAGGTCGCGTCGCAGTTCCCCGACGACAATGAGATCGCGGTGCTCTATGCCGAATCGGTGATGGACCTCAGCCCGTGGGATTACTGGCAGCCAGGCGGCCGGGAGCCCAACCGCCAGAGCGTTGCCATCGTGCCGACGCTCGAACGCGTGCTGGCGCGCGACCCGAACCATCCCGGCGCGATCCACTATTACATCCATGCGGTGGAGGCGTCAGATCGCCCGGAGCGGGCCGAGCCCTATGCGGATCGGCTGCGTGGGGCCATTCCCGGCGCCGGCCACCTCGTGCATATGCCGAGCCACATCTACTACCGGGTCGGCCGCTATCTGGACGCGCTGGCCGACAACAAGATGGCGAGCGACGTGGACGAGAAGTACCTGACGGCGACCAATGCGCCGATGGGCGTGTATCGCCTCGGGTACTACCCGCACAATGTCCATTTCGTGCTGGCCTCCGCCCAGATGGCGGGCGACGGGCCCACCGTCATCGCGGCGGCCGAGAAGCTGCGCGGCCTCATCCCCGACGAGATCGCGCGCGATATCGCGCTGGTGCAGCCGGTCAAGGCCGCGCCGTATTTCGCCCATGCGCTGTTCAGTCCTTCCGCGACCGTCTTGGCGCTCCCTGATCCCGGCGACGCCATTCCCTACGTCAAGGCGATGTGGCACTACGCGCGCGGCATCGCCTACGTGGCGGACAATGATCTGGCCGCCGCCAAGGAGGAAGCCAATGCGATTGCGGCGCTCGAGAGCGCGGATTTCACGTTGCTCAAAGCCTCGGGTGTTCCGGCACAGGACGTGCTGACGCTGGCGCGCACGGTCATCGAAGCCCGTGTCGCACAGCGTCAGGGCGACAAGGCGGCAGCGGTCGAGCGGTTCGAGCGGGCGGCTGCGCTGCAGGACGGGCTGCCCTACATGGAGCCGCCTTACTGGTACTACCCGGTGCGGCAGTCGCTCGCGGTCGCGCTGATGCAAGCCGGCCGCCTCGACGACGCCGAGGAACAGTTCCAGCGCGCGCTGAAGCGCGCGCCCAACAACGGCTGGTCTTGGTACGGACTTGCCGAGCTCTACAAGGCACGCGGCAAGACGGATCTGGCGAACAGGCTGGAAGCAGACCTCGCCAAGACCTGGATCGGCGACCGACAGCAGCTCGACCTGTCGAAGCTGTGACGCCTGAACGCGACGGGAGCGCGAACTGCGAGGCGGCCAAACGGAACGGCGCGGGCGAATTGCTCGCGCCGGGGAGGTTGTGGTGACGGTTCGTCATCGCCAACAACGCTCCGAAAGGTCAACCAAGGAGAGGCCAACCAGCGGTCGAAAAACTACACCGTGGTCACGTTTTGACCACAGCGCCCTGTTCGCACCGCGGGTATAGTTTTTCCAAGAGACGGGGGACTAGCGGTGGCTTTGCGGATCTTAAACTCGGCGATCTTCATCCTCGCAATGGGATGCATCTCGGCGCTCGTGGCAACTGCATTCCTCTAGGGCTGACGACGATCGCAGGAGCCATGATGCCGACGCTCGACCACGCCATGCTGGACCCCGCAATTCGCACGCGGCTCGCGTTGGCCCTGGTCGAACACAAGGCCGACATCGGCGCGGCCGCCGCACGCGACGAAGACATCGTCGACAATGTCGACAAGATCAGTGCGATCTTGATGGCGACCTATCTCACGGCCTGCATCGACGGCCAGCGTGAGGCGTTTGTCGAGCCCCTCGGATGGTTCGTCGAGATCATGGCCGGAGTGGTCGACGGCATGCCCGGCAAGCTCGACAGCTAGTACGCGAACCGGTCGGCTGGGTTTGGCCGACCGTGGATCTGCAGTTCGCACGAGTGGTTCGAGTGCACGCGTTCCCGATTCAATCGAACGAGGAAGCGTCATGACCTACGTGGTGACCTGGCGATATGCCATTGGCGACGAGAAGGTGGCCGACCGACAGGTGGCTGTCGCACGGCCGGTCTGGCTC
>JAEZIF010000099.1 GCA_023416135.1 Pseudomonadota bacterium | reverse complement strand
CGAGATAGTCGGTGCCGAACATGGCGAGATGATTGATCGAGCCCAGCGAATGGTAGCCGCGCTCGGTGAGCGTGAAGCCGAGCCGCCGGTAGATGTCGGCTGCGCGATCCATGTCGTCGCGCGCGTTGATGACCACGTGGTCGAGCGTAGCCGCAGGCAATGTCATTGAACCCTTCGCCTCCCCGCTCTTATGGCAATGAGCGTCGCTCATCTTGGCACGGCGGAAACGTCATGAATTCTCTTATTTCTGCCAACTTCGTTTCATGGCGGGAATCGTTTCCAATTTCTCCGCCATTCTCAGCATGAAACTCCAACAATCCCGCCAACGACAAGAAGCATCTATGCTGGCCTGAAATTTGCTGCGTCGTTATCAGCTTAGGCGTCCCCTCCCTGAACGGATCCCGACATGGCAGCGAAATTCCGCACGACACGCCGCGCCGCCCTTGCCGGCGTTTCCGCGCTGGCCCTCACCGGTGGCCGTGCCTGGTCGCAGGCGCCGACGCCGAAGAAGGGCGGCACGCTCACCTTCATGCAGAACAGCGAGCCTCAGACCCTGGTGGCGCTCACCACGGTGGCGACGCCGGCTCTCACCGTCAGCGCAAAGGTGACCGAAGGCCTGCTGGAGTACGACTACGACATCAATCCGCGGCCACAGCTCGCGACGGAATGGGCGGTCAGCCCCGACGGCAAGACCTACACCTTCAAGCTCAGGCCGAACGTAAAATTCCACGACGGCAAGCCCTTCACGTCGGCCGACGTCGCCTATTCCATCCAGCTTCTGAAGACCGTCCATCCGCGCGGTCGCAACACCTTTGCCAACGTCAGCGATGTCAAGACGCCCGATCCGCTGACCGTCGTGATCGAGCTTTCCAAGCCCGCCCCCTATCTCATCAAGGCACTGGCCGCGGCCGAGGCGCCGATGATGCCGCGCCATATCTATGAGGGCACCGATCCGCTGGCCAATCCCAACGGCAACGCGCCGATCGGCACCGGCCCCTACAAGTTCAAGGAATGGGTGCGCGGCAGTCACATCATCTACGAGCGCAATCCGGACTACTGGGATGCGTCCAAGCCCTATGTCGACCGAGTGGTCTGCAAGTTCCTGCCCGATCCCGGCGCGCGCTCGATCGCCTTCGAGAACGGCTCGGCCGACATCGGCTATCGCACGCCGGTGGCACTGTCCGATCTCGAGCGACTGAAGAAGGTGCCGACGCTGCGCTTCGAGACCAAGGGAACGAGCTACTCGTACAATGTCTCGACGCTGCAGTTCAATCTCGACAGCCAGTTCTTCAAGAACCTCAAGGTGCGCCAGGCGGTGGCGCATGCGATCGACCGCGAGCTGCTGATCAAGACCGTGGCCTACGGTTACGGCACGGTGTGCTACTCGCCGATCGCACCGGGGCTCAAGGCGTTCCACGACGCGACACCCAGCCCTTACAGGCTCGACCTGAAGAAGGCCGAGGCGCTGCTCGACGAGGCGGGCTTTCCGCGCGGCGCCAACAAGGTCCGCTTCAAGGTGCCGTTGGACTACAACCCGATCGGCGACGAGAGTCGCCGTGCCTGCGAATTCCTGCGCGCCGTGCTCGGCCGCATCGGCATCGCCGTCGAGGTGCGCGCCGCCGATCCGTCGGCTTTCGTGAAGCGCGTCTACACCGACCGGGAGTTCGACTTCACCTTCAACGGCCATTCCAACCTGTTCGATCCCACGGTCGGCGTGCAGCGCATCTACTGGTCGAAGAACTTCAAGAAGGGAGTGCCGTTCTCCAACGGCTCGCACTACGACAATCCGAAGGTCGACGAGCTGCTGGAGGGCGCGGCGGTCGAGAACGATCCGGCGAAGCGCAAGCAGATGTTCATCGATTTCCAGCGCATCGTAGCCGAGGAGATCCCTGACATCCCGCTCTACTCGCCGCTCTACCTCACGATCCACAATGCCCGCGTGCATGACCATTCGCTGACCGCCGACGGCGTGGAAGCCAACATGGCAGCGGTGTGGCTGGATGCGTAGGGTTGGCAATCGCTCCTTCGAGCTCCGCTGACATGAGGATGGGCCGCCGCATCTTCACGACCCTGCGCCGCACCGCGATCCATGCCGCGCCGACGGTGCTCGGCATCATCGTGCTCGACTTCCTGCTGCTGCAGCTCATGCCGGGCGACGCCGCCGACGTCATCGCCTCCGAATCGGGTGTGGCGACGGCGGAGACCATGGCGGCGCTACGCGAGCGCTTCGGGCTCGACCAGCCGGTGCTGACCCAGCTCGTCAATTTCCTCAGCCACCTCGCGCAGTTCGATCTCGGCTTCTCGCCTCGCTACAACATGCCGGTCCTCGACATGATCATGACGCGCCTGCCCGGCACCATGCTGCTGATGGCGACGGCGCTGTCGCTCGCCCTCGTGCTGGGCATCGTGGTCGGCTCGGTGATGGCTGCCTGGGCCGGGCGTTGGCCCGACCGCCTGCTCTCGGTCGTCGTACTGCTGTTCTATTCCATGCCCGGCTTCTGGGTCGGCCTGATGGCGATCGTGCTGTTCTCGGTGAAGCTGGGATGGCTGCCCAGCGACGGCAGCATGACGATCGGTGCCGACCTGACGGGCTGGACCTTCGTGGTCGATCGCGCCAAGCACCTGATCCTGCCGGCCCTCGCGCTCGCTTCGTTCTTCGTGGCCGTCTATGCACGCCTGGTGCGCGCTTCGATGCTCGAGGTGCAACGCCAGGATTTCATGCGCACCGCACAGGCCAAGGGCCTGCACCCGTTCTTCATCCAGCTACGACATGCACTGCGCAATGCGCTCATCCCGGTGACCACGGTCGCCGGCATGCATCTCGGCAACCTGCTGGGCGGCGCCGTCGTGATCGAGACGCTGTTTGGCTGGCCGGGCATGGGGCGACTGGCGCTGGAAGCCGTGCTGGCACGCGACTTCTCGGTGCTGCTGGGCGTGCTGCTGCTGTCCTCGCTGCTGGTCATCCTGGCGAATGTCATGATCGACCTGCTGCACGCTTGGCTCGATCCCCGTATCGGGGCTGCCTGATGAGCGTGCAGGCCGAAAAGCTCGCCGACAAGCTGGCCGACGTCGGCAACCGCGCCGCCGCGCCGCGCAGAGGCCGGCGGATGCGCGCCTTCCTTCGCAACCCGACCTTCGTCGCGGGCGCGGTCATCCTGTCGTTCTTCGTCTTTCTTGCCCTGTTCGCCGACATCCTCTGCCCCGGCGATCCGCTCGACATGGTCGGTCCGCCCGTCCTGTGGCCGGGCGAGAATCCCGAGTTCCCGCTCGGCACCGATTCGCTGGGCCGCGACGTGCTGGCCGGTCTCGTCCACGGCACCCGCGCCTCGCTGCTGGTCGGCCTGTCGGCGGCCGCCATCGGGCTGGCCATCGGCATGGTGGTGGGCGCCGCCGCCGGCTTCTTCGGCGGCTGGGTCGACACCTTGCTGATGCGCGTCGTCGAGCTGTTCCAGACGACGCCAACCTTCCTGCTGGTGGTGGTGATCGTGGCGATCGGTGAGCCCACCATGCAGACCATCGCACTCGCCATCGGTATCGCCTCGTGGCCGACCGTGGCGCGGCTGGTTCGCGCCCAGTTCCGCTCCCTGCGCGAGACCGACTTCGTCATGGCCGCGCGCAGCCTCGGCTATTCGAACCTGCGCATCATCGCCCAGGAGATCCTGCCCAATGCCCTGCCGCCGGTGGTCGTCGCGGCCTCGGTGATGATCGCCAATGCCATCCTGACCGAGGCCGGGCTCTCCTTCCTCAACATGCGCGATCCGAACCTGGTGAGCTGGGGCGGCATGATCGGCGCCGGCCGCGACCTGCTCCGCACCGCCTGGTTCCTGACGGCTCTGCCGGGCGTCGCGATCGCCGCCGCCGTGCTGTCGCTCAATCTCGTCGGCGATGGGCTGAACGAGATCATGAACCCGCGGTCCGACCCATGAGCCTGCGACCATGAGTTTGCTGGAGGTCGAAAACCTCTCTGTCGCCTTCCCGGGCCACGTCGCGGTGCGCGAGGTGAGCTTCACCATCGCGCCTGGCGAGACCCTGGCGCTGGTGGGGGAATCGGGCTGCGGCAAGTCGGTGACGGCCTTCTCGGTGATGCGCCTGCTGCCACCCAATGCCCGCGTCGTCTCCGGCCGCATCCTGCTCGAGGGCGCCGACCTGATGGCCGCCTCCCCGGCCGAGATGCGCGAGGTGCGCGGCAAGCGGATCTCGCTGATCCAGCAGGAGCCGATGACCTCGCTCAACCCGGTGCTGTCGATCGGCGCGCAGATCGGCGAGGTGATCCGCCGCCACGAGAAGCTGTCGCGCCGCGCCACCCGCGCCCGCAGCATCGAGCTGCTCGATCTGGTCAGCATCCCCGACGCGCACCGCCGCATCGACGACTATCCGCACAATCTGAGCGGTGGCATGCGCCAGCGCGTCATGATCGCCATGGCCGTGGCCTGTGGGCCCAAGCTCCTGATCGCCGACGAGCCGACCACGGCGCTCGACGTCACCACCCAGGCGCAGGTGCTCGACCTGCTTGACGACCTGCGCCGTCGCCTGTCGATGGCCGTGCTGCTGATCACCCACGACCTCGGCGTGGTGGCGCAATGGGCCGACCGCATCAACGTCATGTATGCCGGCCGCATCGTCGAGCAGGCGGCTATCCGGCCGTTCTTTGCGAGGCCGATGCATCCTTACTCGCGCGGCCTGCTCGGGGCGCGGGTCGATGTCGATGCCGACGAGCACTATACGGCGAGCCGGCTCAGCGAGATTCCGGGCAGCGTCGGCTCGGCGGCGGGCGAGGCGGGCTGCCCATTTGCGCCGCGCTGCCCCCTGGTCGAAACCAGCTGCCGTGCGGCGGTGCCGCCCCTGCTCGATTTCGAGGCCGAGCGCCGCGTCGCATGTCCGGTGACGCTGGCCGCGTCCGATGGAGCCACCCAGCATGTCTGAGCCGCTGCTCTCGATTCGCAACCTGCACACGCGCTATGCCGTCGGCAAGCAAGTGCTGCGGGCGGTCGACGGCGTGTCTTTCGAGGTCGAGCGCGGCGAGACAGTTGGGCTTGTGGGCGAGTCGGGCTGCGGCAAGAGTACGCTCGGCAAGACCATCCTGCGGCTGGTGCCCTCGGCCGAGGGCGCGATTCTGCTCGACGGCGCAGACATCACGCGGCTGGGCGATTCGGCCATGGCGGCGCACCGCCGCCGCATGCAGATGATCTTCCAGGATCCCTTCGGTTCGCTCAATCCGCGACAGACCATCCGCACCGTCCTCGACACGGCGCTGAAGGTGCACCGCCAGGGCGATCGTGCCGAGCGCGAGCGACGCATGACGGAGATCGTGGCGCGGGTCGGCCTGCCGGCCGACGCTCTCGACCGCTTCCCGCACGAGTTCTCCGGCGGCCAGCGCCAGAGGATCGGCATCGCCCGGGCGCTCGTCCTGCGACCGGCGCTGATCGTGTGCGACGAGCCGGTGTCGGCGCTCGATGTCTCGATCCAGGCGCAGATCCTGAACCTGCTGGTCGATCTCAAGCGCGACCTCGGCCTGTCCTACCTGTTCATCTCCCACGACCTGTCGGTGGTCCGATACTTCGCGGACCGCGTGCTGGTGATGTATCTCGGCCGCATCGTCGAAAGTGCCTCGCATGCCACCTTGTGGCGCGACCCCAGGCACCCCTACACCAAGGCGCTGTTCGCCGCCGTGCCCTCGACCGATCCGATGCACAAGCGTGATGTGCCGCCCATCAAGGGCGAGCTCACGACCGACTTGGTATCGGGTTGCCGTTTCTGCTCGCGCTGCCCAGCGGCGACCGATCGCTGCCGCAGCGAAGAGCCGCAGTTGCGTTCCGTCGGAGAAGGACATCATGCCGCCTGCCACTACGCCTGAAGCCATCCGCCTCGCGGTCGATATCGGCGGAACCTTCACCGACGTGGTGCTGGAGACGCCGGCCGCGCGCTTCTCCGCCAAGGTTCTGACCACCAAGGCCGCCCCGGAAGAGGGTGTGCTCGACGGCATGCTGCGGGCGCTCAAGCTCGCGAAGATGGCTCCCGCCGAGGTCGGGTTGATCGTGCACGGCACGACGCTGGCGACCAACGCCATCATCGAGCGCAAGGGTGCCAGGACCGCACTGGTCACCACCAAGGGCTTCCGCGATTCGATCGAGATGGCGCAGGAGAACCGCTTCGAGCAGTACGACATCTTCATCGAGAAGCCCGAGCCGCTGGTGCCGCGCACCTTGCGCTTCACCGTGCCCGAGCGCGTCGACGCCAAGGGCGGCGTGCGGCTTTCGCTCGACGAGAGCGCCGTGCAGGCGCTCGCCGGCATCCTGAAAGCAGCCGGCGTCGAGGCCGTCGCCGTGGGCTTCCTGCACAGCTACGCCAATCCGACGCACGAGCGGCGCGCCGGTGAGATCTTGGCGGCGGCGCTGCCCGGCGTGCGCATCTCGCTGTCCTGCGATGTCTGCCCCGAGGTCCGCGAGTACGAGCGCTTCTCGACGACCTGCGCCAACGCCTACGTCCAGCCGCTGATGGCGCGCTACCTCGAGAACCTGCGCAACCGCATCGCCGAGGCCGGCTTCGGTTGCCCGGTGCTGCTGATGACCTCGGGCGGCGGCCTTACCACGCTCGAGACGGCGGCGCGCTTCCCCATCCGGCTGGTCGAATCGGGCCCGGCGGGCGGCGTCATCCTGTCGACCTGGATCGCCGAGCGCTTCGGCATCGACCGTATTCTCTCCTTCGACATGGGCGGCACCACCGCCAAGATCTGCATCATCGACGACGGCAAGCCGATGGCCTCGCGCAGCTTCGAGGTCGATCGGCGCTACCGATTCATGAAGGGCAGTGGGCTCCCGGTGCGAATCCCCGTGATCGAAATGGTCGAAATCGGCGCCGGCGGCGGATCGCTGGCCGGCGTCGACGAGATGAAGCGCATCACCGTTGGTCCGGAAAGCGCGGGCTCCGATCCCGGTCCGGCCTGCTACCGCCTTGGCGGTACCCGGCCCGCGGTCACCGACGCCAACGTGGTGTTGGGCCGCATCGATCCCGACCGCTTCGCCGGCGGCTCGATCACCCTCGATGCGGGGCTGAGCCGCGCTGCCATCGACACCGCCGTCGGTGCACCGCTCGAGCTCGACACCACGCTGTCGGCCTTTGGCATCTCGGAGGTCGTCGAGGAAAACATGGCCAACGCCGCGCGCGTCCATGCCGTGGAGCGTGGCGCCGAGCTGGAGGGCCGCACCCTGATCGCCTTCGGCGGTGGTGCGCCGCTGCATGCCGCGCGGCTCGCCGAAAAGCTCGGCATCGCCGACGTGCTGATCCCGGCCAGCGCCGGTGTCGGCTCGGCCGTGGGCTTCCTGCGCGCGCCGATCGCCTTCGAGGTCGTGCGCAGCCGCTTCGTGCGGCTGGGCAACTTCGATGCCGCTTCGGTGAACGCCATGTTCGGCGAGATGGAGAAGGAGGCGACGGACGTCGTGAAGTTGGGCGCGCCGCCGTCAGCCGAGATCACCCTCAGCCGCAGCGCCGACATGCGCTACGCAGGCCAGGGACACGAGATCCTGGTCGAGTTGCCCGATGGGCCGTTCACGGCGGCCTCGGTCGCCGAGCTGCGCAAGCGCTTCGAGGCCGGCTATCGCGCACTGTTCAGCCGTGTCGTACCCGGCGTCGATGTCGAGGTCACCGGCTGGATCCTGAAGGCGGCGACGCCGGCGCCAGGGCGCGCCGATCAAGCGGACCGCGGGCCTCCAGGCCCGCCCATGAGCGGAGCTGGAGCTCCGCGGTCCGATGAAACCCGAAATCTGTTCGACCCGATGCTGCGCGACTACACGTCGGTGCCCGTCTACCAGCGTGGCGCGCTGAAACCCGGCCAGGCCATCCAGGGCCCCGCCGTCATCGCCGAGGACGAGACCACGACCATCGTCACCTCGGGCTTCGTCGCCGCCCTCGATCCGTCCGGCGCCATCCGCCTTACCGCCAAGTCCGCCGTCCTGCAGGAGGCCGCGCAATGAGGGCCAATCATCCGCTGAGCCGCATCGAATACCAGGTGATGTGGAACCGCCTGATCTCCGTTGTCGAGGAGCAGGCGCAAACCCTTGTCCGCACCGCCTTCGGCACGGCGACGCGCGAGGCAGGCGATCTTTCGGCCGGCGTCTACGACACCCAGGGCCGCATGCTGGCCCAGGCGGTCACCGGGACGCCGGGCCACGTCAACTCGATGGCCATGAGCGTGGGCTACGTGCTCGACAAGGTGCCGCTTGCCAAGATGAACGACGGTGATGCCTTCATCGTCAACGACCCCTGGCAGGGCACCGGCCATCTCAACGACATCGTGATCGTGACGCCGACCTTCCGTCGCGGCGCGCCGGTCGGGCTGTTCGCCTGCACCCTGCACGTCGTCGACATCGGCGGCCGCGGCATCATGGGCGCAGCCCAGCAGGTCTACGAGGAAGGCCTTTACCTGCCGATCACCAAGATCGTCGATCGCGGCGAGATGAACCAGTGGCTGATCGACATCATCGCCGCCAATGTGCGCGAGCCGGTGCAGGTGATCGGCGACATCTATTCGGAGATTTCCAGCAACGAGGTCGGCGGCAAGCGGCTGGTCGCCATGATGGATGAGTTCGGCCTGGAGCATCTCGACGATCTCGCCAAGCACATCCTCGATCATTCGCGCGAGGCGAGCCTCGCCGCCATCAATCGGCTGCCGCACGGCACCTACCACAACACGATGACCGTCGACGGCATCAACGGCAAGTCGATGGAGATCAAGGCCAAGCTCACCATCGGGCCCGACGGCATCGATGTCGATTTCGCCGGTTCGCCCGGCATGGTGCAGCTCGGCATCAACGTGCCGCTCTGCTACACCGAGGCCTACACCAGCTTCGGCGTGAAGTGCATCGTGGCGCCGCGCGTGCCAAACAATGCCGCCTCGCTCGCCACCATCCGCGTGACGGCGCCGGAAGGCTGCATCCTGAACGCCAAGCATCCCGCGCCCGTGGCGGCGCGCAGCATCATCGGCCAGATGCTGCCGGACGTGGTGTTCGGCTGCCTGCAGCAGGCGATGCCGGACGGCGTGCCGGCCGAGGGCACGTCGTGCCTGTGGAACGTGCGCCTGATGGGCGGTATGGGCCGCGTCGACGGCGATCCCGCGGTGCTGCAGAAAGCGACGCCGTTCAACGTCACGTCCTTCCATTCCGGCGGCACCGGCGCCCGCCCCAAGCTCGACGGGTTGTCGGCCACGGCTTTTCCGAGCGGCGTGCGCAACGTGCCGATCGAGATCACCGAAACCATCGCGCCGGTGCTGGTGTGGTCCAAGGAGTACCGCACCGATTCCGGAGGCGCCGGCGAGTATCGCGGCGGGCTGGGACAGATCATGGAAGTCGAGAGTGCCGAGGACATGCCGTTCGGCATCTCGACCAGCTTCGACCGTGTGGTCTATCCGCCGCGCGGGCGCGCCGGCGGCCTGGCGGGCATGACCGGCCGCGTCGAGCTGACCTCGGGCAAGACCCTCGCGCCCAAGGCGCACTCCTCCATCCCGGTCGGCGAGCGGCTGCGCGTCAGCATGCCGGGTGGCGGTGGCTACGGTGATCCGCGGAAGCGGCCGGCAGCCAAGGTCGCCGACGATGTGGCGCGCGGTCTGGTGTCGGTCGAGAAGGCGCGTCTACTCTACGGCGTTGCGCTGACGGCGGACTTCGCGGTCGACGAGGCAGAGACCGCGAAGCTCAGGACGGCTGTCACGGCTGAATAGAGCGGAATGAGATCAAGTGGAACCGCGGACGCGGTTCCACTTGATCTCATTCGCGCGCTCGGGCGGTGCTTGTCTCACCGGACATGATGGGTCCAGGTGATTCCACCTGGACCCATCAAGCTCCAGTCTTCCGGGACCGCGGGCCGCCAAGGCCCGCTCGGTATCATGAGGGGCCTGAAGGCCCGCGATCCGGCCAGATCAATACTCCGATACCTTGTCCGGATCGCCCTTGGACGGCCAGACGCGGCTGTAGAGGAAGAGCAGGGCCTCGCCCGACAGCATCTTGTCGAAGGTCGGCGGATGCTCGGCGTCGACGCAGGTCGGCAGCGGCCGGATCACCGTGTCATAGTCGGGGTTGGCGAACACGCCGACCGAATAGCGCTCCCGGCCGTAGTGGTTGACCACGCGGTGCAGGGTCGAGGCGAAGCGGTTGTTGGTCCACATGCGCATGCTGTCGCCGATATTGACCACGAAGCTGTTCTCGACCGGCGGCACGATCAGCCATTCGCCCGACTTGCTCTTGATCTCCAGTCCGCCGACATCGTCCTGCTGCAGCATGGTGAAGCCGCCGGCATCCTGGTGGGCACGGCTGTCGCCGCCCTCCAGCGCCGCCTGCGTATCCTGCGGTAAATAATGCAGCAGCCGGACCTGGATCAGCGGCTTCTTGTAGAACTGCGCAAAGTAATCCGGCGGCAGCTTGAGGCCGCGCGCGAACACCGAGGCGAGCAGGGCCGCGAACTCGGTCATCGTCGTGTGGTAGTCGAGCATGGCCTCGCGGAAGCCCGGCAAGTCCTCCGGCCACAGGTTGGAGCCGTGCAGAGGCTTGCCTGCCTTCACGTCAGGGTCGTCGTCGGGCAGCTCGAGCGAGACCTGGTAGGCCTCGTTCTTGTGCGGCTTGCGCGCCTTCATTCGCGAGGGATCGAGATGCGGCTGGAAGCCGTCGATCGCCTTGCCGCGATAGGCCTTCTTCTGGCCCGGCTCGTCCATCGGCAGGTAGCCGCGGAAGAGGTTGGAGTTGCCCATGTAGGCTTTCATCTTCGCCTCGAGCGGCAGGGCGAAGAAGCGCTGCGACTGGCGGAAGATCTCTCGGATCTTCGCCGGCGGCACCGGGTGGTTGACGATGGTGAGAAAGCCGATGTCGCGGCAGGCGTCGTGCACCTCCCTGGCGATGCGTTCGATCGCCTCCTCGTTGGTGCCCGAAAGCGGCGCGAAGTCGATCACCGGCAGTTCGTTGGCGTTGGCCCAGCGGCCGAGCTTGGGTGCCGGCATCGGCGCGGCGGAAGTCTGGATGTCGGTCTGCATGATCCTGGTCCTCAGCTCGACAAGGCCTCGATCAGTTCCTGGCGCGCGGCCGTCGCGTTCTTGGCGTACCAGGCGATGCCGCCGGGCAGCATCTTGGCATAGTTTTCGGGATCGCCGGGATTGATGGCGTTCCATTCGGCGTCGAGCAGCTTCGAGGCCTCGGGATTGACCGGGCCGTAGCCGTTGGTCTTGAGCAGCTGGGCCTGGCCTGCGGGCTCCAGCGTCGAGTTGATGAACTCCCAGATCGCCTTTCCGCCGGTCGCGCCCTTCGGCACCATCCAGCAGGCGCCCCACGAGATGCCCTGATTCCAGGTCCAGTCGCACAGGCCCTTGGTGTCCTGCTTGAGCGGCCAGGCGCGGGTGTTGAGGAGCTGGCCGAGATGGGCCTCGCCGCTGCGGAAGGCGTTCTGGCCGTCGGCGATGACGTTGTAGTAGATCGCGTGCTCCTTCATCTTCTTGTGCATGTCGAGGGCGCGCTTCATGTCGATCGGATAGATCTTGTCGAACGGCACGCCGTCGGCCATCAGCGCGGCCTCCAGCACGCCGTCGGGCTCGCGCCGAAAGGCGCGCTTGCCGGGGAACTTCTTGAAGTCCCAGACATCCTTCCAGCTGGCCGGCACCTCGCCGCCCCACTTCTTTGTGTTGAAGGTCAGCACCATCGCATAGATGTAGTTGCCGACGCCCCATTCGACGGCGTGTTCGGGGCGCACCTTGCTCCTGTCGATGATGGAATAATCCATCTTCTCCAGTAGGCCCTCGGGGCCGAGCTCGAGTGCGGTGTGAAGGTTGCGGTCCATCACGTCCCACGTGACCTTGCCGCTCTGCACCATCAGGCGGATGCGGCTGGTCGAGGGGCCCGTGCCGTCGATCGCGGCCTTCCGGTCGGGGTACTTCTTCAAGTAAGGATCGACCCAGGCGCTCTTCATGCCGCGGATGGCGTCTCCGCCCCAGTTGACGATCACCAGCTCGTTCTGGTCGGCCATCGCCGGCTTCAGCGTGGCGCCGATCGGCGCCAGGCCCATTGCCGCGCACATGCCGAGGAAAATGCGGCGCGGATAGACCTTGCCCTCGGTGCGTTCCACGAACCGCTCGATGTCGTCCAGCCGATCGCGATAATCCGACATAGTCGCTCCTTCCTGTCAGGTGGCCGTCGCGCTCCTGGCCCGTCGCGCCCTCAGAGACAATTCCGCGGTGAGGATCAGCAACGTGAACAGGATCATGCCTGTCGCCACCACGGCGATTACGGGATCGAGATTGTCGTTGATGCCGTCCCACATGCGGCGCGGCAGCGTGAACAGGGCGCGCCCACCAATGAAGATGACGACGATCAACTCGTCCCAGGAATGGATGAAAGCAAAGATCGCGCCTGACAGGATGCCGGGCACGACGTTGGGCACGATGACCCAGCGCAGCGTCTGCCCGACCGACGCGCCGAGCCCGCGCGCGGCCTGTTCCAGGCGCGGGTCGAGATTCGACAGCGAGCCCGACACGGTCAGCACCACATAGGGTAATCCCGTGACGGCGTGCGCGAGCACGACCCCGAGCGCGGTACCCACGAGGTCGAGCTGCACATAGAGGCGATAGATGCCCAAAGCGTAGACAATCGTCGGCACCGCAAGAGGCAGGATCATTGCGGTGCGCACATGTTCCGATATGCGTGACGACAGTCGCCAGCAGCCGACGGCGCAGAGCGTGCCGGCGACGACAGCCAATGCGGTCGAGACGGTAGCGATCCAGAGGCTTTGCCAGATGCTCGACAGCCATTCGCGGCTGGCCAGGAACGTGCGCCAATGCTGCAGCGACAGCCCTTCTTCGGGCAGCGAGAGATAGCGCGTGTCGGTGAAAGAGACCGGGATGACGATGAACGCGGGCAGCGCCAGCAGGCTCAGCACCGCCCACGCGAGCGCCGCCATCGTGCCGGAGATCTGCAGCGTCCTCATGCGCCGAACAGCCTCTTCACGTCGACGACGCGCGACAGGGCCCACAGCGCGCCCAGCACCGCGATCATCAGCGTGGTGGCGAGCATGGTGCCCAGCCCCCAGCGCAGCGTGTCGTTGATCTGCACGGCGACAAATTCGGCGATCATCAGCACCTTGCCGCCGCCAAGCAGCGCCGGGGTCACGTAGAAGCCGAGCGAGAGGATGAAGACCAGCGTCCCCGCGCCGATCAGGCCGGGCCGCGTCAGCGGCAGGAAGACCATGCGGAAGGCTTGGCTGCGCGAGGCGCCGAGGCTGCGCGCGGCGGCGACCAGGCCGACATCGATGCCGCGCATGTTGGCGTAGAGCGTCAGGATGGCGTAGGGCAGCATGACGTGGATCATGCCGATCAGAACGCCGGTCTCGTTGCGTACGAGCGTCAGCGGCTCGTCGATCAGGCCCATGGCCATCAGCGCGTTGTTGACCGGGCCCGAGCCGCGCAGCAGCGTCAGCCAGGCGAAGGAGCGCACCAGCACCGAGATCCAGAACGGCAGCAGCACGCAGAACAGCATGAGGCGCTGCGTCCGTGAGCTGGCCGCGCGCATGGCGTAGGCGACGACGTAGCCCAGCAGCAGCGCGACGCCCGTGGTGATGGCGGCGATGCGCAGTGTCGTCAGCAGCGCCCTCTGCACCGAGCTGCTGGTGAACAGCATCGCATAATTGCCGAAGCCCGGCATGGGGTCGGTGACGCTGGTCAGCAGCACGTCGGCGAGCGGGACGAGATAGATCAACAGCAGCATCGCCACCGCAGGCAGCATGATCAGCCAGTAGGCGGTGCGGCCGCCGGGCCGGCGCTCAGCGAACGAGAGCACGGCAATCCTCCGCCCGCCAGCCGATCTCGACGGCGCTGCCCGGCTTGATCGCGCCCTGTCCGGCGGCATTGGGCAGCTTGATCACGAAGTCGTCGCGCCCCAGCGCCATCAGTCGCACGCGGAGCTGGTCGCCGAGGAACGTCGCCTCGACGACGCGCGCGGCAAAGCGGTTGGCGCAGCCTTGCGCCGCCGTGCCCAGACCGACCTTCTCGGGACGCAGCACGAGGTCGGCCTCGGCGCCCTCGGCGCAGGCTCCAATGGCCTCGGCGACGACGGTCTCGCCAGTCGGCAGGACCGCCTTGCACCATGCGCCGTCGCACTGGGCGATGGTGGCGGCCAGCGCGTTGCTCTCGCCCAGAAACTGCGCAACGAACAGCGACTCCGGTTCCTCGTAGAGACGGCGCGGCTCGGCAACCTGGCGCAGCAGCCCGGTGCTGAACACCGCCACCCGGTCCGACATGGTCATCGCCTCGACCTGGTCGTGCGTGACATAGACCATGGTGACGCCGAGCCGGCGATGCAGCTGCTTCAACTCGTACTGCATCTGCTCGCGGAGCTGGCGGTCGAGCGCACCCAGCGGCTCGTCGAGCAGCACCAGCCGCGGCTCGAAGACCAGAGCGCGGGCCACGGCGACGCGCTGTTGCTGGCCGCCAGAGAGCTGCTGGGGCCGCCGGTCGGCGAGTCCTTCCAGGCGCACCATGGCCAGAGCGCGCATCACCTTTTCTTCGATGGTCGCGCGCGGCAGGCGGCGCACCACCAGCGGGAAGGCGATGTTCTGCGCCACGCTCATGTTGGGGAACAGGGCGTAGTTCTGGAACACCATGCCGATGCCGCGTTTGTCGACCGGCACCGTCGTCACGTCCTCGTCACCGACGAAGATGCGGCCGCTGGTCGGCTGTTCGAAGCCGGCAAGCATGGTGAGCGTGGTGGTCTTGCCCGAACCCGAGGGGCCGAGCAGCGTCAGGAACTCACCGGTTTCGACCTCGAGATTGAGTCCGCGCACGGCATCGACCTTGCCGTCGTAGCTCTTTCTGACGTCAACGAACCGGACGAGCGCTTCAGCGGGAGCCGCACACATGCATCGAAATGGGGGAGTTCCTTTCGACGCGGTAGAGCGAATTCCGTGCCATCGGCTGGCGCGGATCGTTATTCCGGCTTGATGCCCTTGTCGCGAATGATGGCGCCCCAGCGCGCCGCTTCGGCTTTGACGAATGCAGCGAATTCGCCCTGCGGATTGCCGATCGCTTCGGCACCCAGGCCCGCCATCTGCTCCTTCACTGCCGGCGAGCGCAGAACCTTGACCAGAGCGTCGTGCAGCTTGCCCGCGACCTCGTCGGGTGTGCCCTTCGGCACGAATATGCCGTTCCAGCCGACCATCTCGTAGCCGGATACGCCCGCTTCTTCCAGGGTCGGCAGTTCGGGCGCCAGCGGCGAGCGCTTGCGGCTGCTGATGGCGAGGGCGCGCAGCTTGCCGTCCTTCACAAGCGGCAACGTGCCGGGCACGTTCTCGATCATGAAGGCGAGCTGGCCCGCCACCAGGTCGGCGAGGGCGGGAGCGCCGCCCTTGTAAGGCACGTGCACCGCATCGATGCCGGTCATCGACTTCAGGAGCTCGGCCGCCAGGAAAGGCGTGGTGCCGACGCCGCCGGAGCCATAGTTGAGCTTGCCTGGATTGGCCTTGGCGTAGGCGAGGAACTCTGCGACCGACTTCGCCGGCAGCGACGGATGCACGACCAGCATCAGCGGCGCGGAGTTCACCATTGTCACCGGCACCAGGTCGGTAGCCGGATCGAATGTCATCTTGGCATAGAGATAAGGGCTCACGACCAGCGCGGTGTTGGCCATCAGCATGGTGTAGCCGTCGGGCGCCGCCCTGGCAGCAATGTCGGCGCCGACATTGCCGCCGGCACCGGGCTTGTTGTCGACAACCACCTGCTGTCCCAGCGTCTCCGTCAGATGCTGCGCCACGATTCGCGACATGATGTCGAGCACGCCCGCGCCGGCCGCGAACGGCACGACGTAGCGGATGGGACGGCTCGGCCAGCTCTGCGCGAACGCCGGAACGGCGGTGAACAACGCACCTGCAAGTGCGCTGCGGCGGGTGATGGTCATGTCCGACTCCTACTTGCCGTCGTTGCGCTCGGCAACGCGCGACAGCAGGACCTCGCCGCACCGAACCGCGCGGCCCGTTGAGCAGGATCAGGTCGAGGCATTCGAGATCGCTCGAATTGACGCCGACCTTCCTCGCGATCGCCCGGCGTGCCGCTTAGGCGGCGATGGCCTGGTACGACAAACGAAATTGCCGGGCAGAACCGTAGTAGACAGGAGAGAGAACTTAAGTTATATTGACTTTGCGTGCGCTTCCCGGCGCGCTCTGCTCTATGCATCGTTCATTCAATACCATCGCGCCCGGCGGAAGCCTTGCCGGCCGGTTCAGCCCGATCGAAATACCAACAGCTAAACTATCTTAACTATCGAAATTCATCAGGGGTTCAATCCGTAGTGGGTCGGCCTCTGAGGCGCCACCACGACCTCCGTCGGAAATGCCGGAAATGCCGGAAAATCGACGTGTACCGGCCCCGAGTGCACCCCAAAAGTGAGACAGCAAAAGGCGGACAGTGGCCCGCGAGAAGTCAGGTGCCCTCGCTCGCCAGCACGTCGCCGAACAGCTTCCACGTCTCGCCGTCGAAGCGCTCAAAGCGCCTCGGGTGACGTGAAGGGCAGGCCCAGCGCCTCGGCGACCGGCCGGCAGGTCACCTTGCCCTCATGGACATTGAGCCCATTGCGCAGATGCGGATCTTCTGCAATCGCCTTGCGCCAGCCCTTGTCCGCCAGCGCCAGGGCGAAGGGCAGGGTGGCGTTGTTCAACGCGAACGTGGATGTCCGCGCGACTGCGCCGGGCATGTTGGTGACGCAGTAGTGGATCACGCCTTCCTCGACGTACGTCGGATCGGAATGCGAGGTAGGCTTCGAGGTCTCGCAGCAGCCGCCCTGGTCGATGGCGATGTCGACGATGACGCTGTTGGGCTTCATCGACGTGACCATCTCGCGCGTCACCAGCTTCGGTGCGGCGGCACCCGGCACGAGGACAGCCCCGACCAGAAGGTCGGCGCGGCGCAGGATGGCGCTGAGTGCATCGCGGGTGGAGAAGATCGTGCGCAGGCCGGGGAACTGCGCCGCCAGCCGCCGCAACACCTCGGCCGAGCGGTCGACCACGAACACCGTGGCGCCCATGCCGAGGGCAATCGTGGCGGCATGCGTGCCCGACACGCCGCCGCCCAGCACCACGACCTCGGCCGGCGGAACGCCGGGCACACCGCCCAGAAGCACGCCGCGCCCGCCGGCGGCACGCTCGAGGTAGTGCGCGCCGACCTGAGGTGCCAGTCTGCCGGCAACCTCCGACATCGGCGTCAGCAGCGGCAGCGTGCCCGTGGGCGACGTGACGGTCTCGTAGGCGATGGCGGTGACGCCGCTCTTCAGCAGATCTTCGGTCTGCGCGCGATCGGGTGCCAGATGCAGGTAGGTGAACAGCACCTGGCCGCGGCGCAATCGCTTGCGCTCCGGCGCCAACGGCTCCTTCACCTTCACGATCATCTCGCTCTCGGCGAAGATCTGTTCGGCGTCGGCGACGATGCGTGCTCCGGCGGCGGCGTACTGGTCGTCGGTCAGGCCAGACCCCAGGCCGGCGCCCCGCTCGACCACGACATCGTGGCCGTGATGCACCAGCTCGGCGACCGACGAGGGAACCAGCCCGACGCGATCCTCGTGGTCCTTGATTTCCTTGGGAACGCCAACGCGCATCGTTCTGCTCAGAGCATGTGGCCCGCGCGCTCGGCCTTGGTGCGCAGGTAGTTCTCGTTGTGCCCGTTGGCCGGGAAGGAGTGGGCGACCCGCTCGGCCACCTCGATGCCGTAGCGCTCGAGCTGGCTGATCTTCTGCGGATTGTTGGTCATCAGCCGTACGCGCTTGATGCCCATGCGGGCGAGCATCGTGGCGGCCGGCGCATAGATGCGCTCATCGGCGTCGAAGCCCAGCTGCTCGTTGGCGTCGATCGTGTCGAAGCCGTCGTCCTGCAGCTCGTAGGCGCGCAGCTTGTTCACCAGGCCGATGCCGCGGCCTTCCTGGGCAAGGTAGAGCAGTACACCCGACCCGCGCTTGGCGATCTCGGCGATGGCGCCGCGCAACTGCACGCCGCAGTCGCAGCGCAGCGAGCCGAGAAGGTCGCCGGTGAAGCATTCGGAGTGGAGCCGGATCAGCACCGGCTCGGTGGGATCAATCTCGCCGACGACGATGGCGAGGTGCTCCTTGCCGCCATCGCTGGGACGCCAGGCGAGAATGCGGGCGTTCTCGGCGCCCTCGAGCGGCACGTGCGCCTGCGCCACCTGCTGGAGGTTGCGCGCGGCGCTCTCCTCGTAGCCCAGCACGTCGGCGGCATCGACGTAGATCAGGTCCTGATCGCGCGCCCACCCGCGACGCTTGTTGTTGGGATCGCTCGTCAACGGTCCCAGCACGACGGCGGGCAGCAGGCGGGCGAGCTTGGCGAGCTCGATCGCGGTTTCGGCGATGCGCGGCGCATGGCTGTGCACCGGCCGCGACAGGTAGCGCAGCGCGGCATGTCGGCCGGCCTGTTCGGTCTCGTGCGGTTGAAGGATCACGTCGGCCGGTACGCCCTCGGGCAGGTCGAGCGTAATCGGCTTGTTGGTCTCGCCCATGCCGCCCGCAATATGGGGCGGGATCTCCATGCCGATGGCTTCGGCGCGGCGGCGCGTGGTGACCAGGACGGGGGCCTGCTGGGCCAGCCCCTGCAGGCGCTGCAGGGCGCGCTGCCCGCAGGCTTCGGCTGCGATCACCAAGCCGCCACCGCCATCGTCGTCACGCAGGACTACGATGCCGCCGCGGCGCAGCTCTGCCAAGGCGCGTTCGACGGCGGCCAGCGCCGTGGCGGTGCGGGAATGGACCTGACCCGGAATCATGCTTTACCTGATGCTATCCTTAGCACGACGTGGAGCTTTTTGCCGAAGTGAACCGCTTTTGCCATCTTTTCGTACCAGATAGAGTATTTCTAATGCGCCAGTAGGTGGCACCAGCATGTCTGTAAACAATCGCGGAAAGAAGATTCTGCTGGTCGACGACGACCAGGGCTTGCGCAGCGTGCTCGCCGAGCAGCTCGATCTCTATGACGGTTTCACCACCATCCAGGTCGGTACGGCGGCCGAGGGCATGGAGAAGGCCAAGCTCGCCCATTATGACGCCATCCTCCTCGATATCGGCTTGCCCGACATGGATGGCCGCGAGCTCTGCAAGCTGATGCGCCGCCAGGGCGTGCGCGCACCGGTGATCATGCTGACGGCGGCCGATTCCGACGCCGACACCATCCTGGGCCTGGAATCGGGCGCCAACGACTACGTCACCAAACCCTTCCGCATCAACGTCCTGCTGGCCCGGCTGCGCGCTCATCTGCGCCAGCATGAGCGCAGCGAGGATGCAGTCATGACGATCGGCCCGTACGAGTTCCACCCAGCCGCCAAGATGCTGATGGAGAAGACCGGCAAGAAGAAGATCCGGTTGACCGACAAGGAAGCCTCGATCCTGAAGTACCTGTTCCGCGCCGGCGACCGGCCGGTGGCGCGCGACGTGTTGCTGAACGAGGTCTGGGGCTACAACGCCGGCGTCACCACCCACACGCTCGAAACCCACATCTATCGCCTGCGCCAGAAGATCGAGCGCGATCCGGCCAGCGCCGCCATCCTGATCACCGACCGCGGCGGCTACCGGTTGCAGCCCTAGCGGGGGGCCTTGTCAAAAGCTGACCAAAGCGTCATCTTTTTCCCAAACTGATGATAATGCGCCCGGGAGGGCCCCTATGAGCACGCAGCGCATCTACGCCCTGCCCATCGAGACCACCGAGTGGAAGTTCGACGGCGCCACGGAAATCCAGTTCAACTGGGAATATGACGACGGTTCGGATTCGCTGCTGGAGCTGTACGACAAGGGCAAGAAGCAGCAGTGGGACGCCAGCACCCGGCTCGACTGGTCGCTCGAGCTCGATCCCGACAATCCGATGTTGCTCAAGGACGAGGCGCTGACGATCTACGACACCGACTATTGGCGCAAGATGAGCGACAAGGAGAGGGGTTGGCTGCGCCGCAACCTGCAGGCCAACCAGATCTCCCAGTTCATGCACGGCGAGCAGGGCGCCCTGATTGCCACCGCAAAGATCGTCGGCACCGTGCCCGACATGAACGCCAAGTTCTACGCCGCCACCCAGGTGATGGACGAGGCGCGTCACGTCGAGGCTTACAAGCGCCTGCTGCACGAGAAGTTCGGCCTCGCCTATCCGATCAATCCCGCGCTGAAGTCGCTGCTCGAGCAGACGCTGAGCGACCGGCGCTGGGATATGACCTATCTCGGCATGCAAGTGCTGATCGAGGGCCTGGCGCTGGCTGCCTTTCAGTCGATCCGCGACAAGGCCGGCAATACGCTGGCGGGCGCGGTGAATGCCTATGTCATGCAGGACGAGGCGCGGCACGTCTCGTTCGGCCGCCTGGCGCTGCGCGACTACTATCCGCATCTGTCGGACGCCGAGCGCGACGAGCGCGAGCAGTTCGTCGTCGAGGCGCTCTATTTCATGCGCGACCGCTTCAACCAGTCCGAAGTGTGGGAGCGGCTCGGCCTGCCGGCCGGCGTGCTGAACGAGCTGCATTACAATTCCAAGCAGATGCATTCGTTCCGCGGCCGCCTGTTCAGCCGCGTCGTGCCCACGGTCAAGGATATCGGCCTGTGGGGACCGCGCGTGCAGAAGGCCTTCGCCGAGATGGGCGTGATGGACTACGCCAACGTCGACGTTGCCGAGCAGCTCGCCAATGACGGCAAGGTCGCCGACGACTTCGACAAGAAGATGTTCGTCGAGCGCGCGATCGCTGCGGAATAGCACGCGCACTGTACCCGCGGTGATCACCGTGGAGTGATCCCCGGCAACGTGTGCGATGGGCTAGCGTCCGTACCTCATCAGAGGAGGTGCCCATGCTGCGACGCTCGCTTCTCGTCCTCACGGTGGCTGCGATGGGCTCGACGCCGCTCCTGGCCCAGGAAACGCGACGTGTGCGCGGCACGATCGAAAAGATCGACGGCTCGACGCTCTACGTGAAGACGCGCGATGGCGAGGATCTCAAGATCGCGCTGGCCGACAAACCGGTCCTCACGGCGATCGTTCCGGCCACCCTCGCCGATCTCAAGCCCGGCACCTTTGTCGGCTCGGGGGCAATGCCCGGCCCCGACGGCACCCTGCGCGCCATGGAAGTGCACATCTTCCCCGAAGCGATGCGCGGCACCGGCGAGGGCCATCGCCCATGGGATGGCGGCGCAAACGCGACCATGACCAACGCCAATGTCGAGACGGCGGTGACGAGCGTCGACGGACAGGTCCTCACGCTGAAATACAAGGACGGCGAGAAGAAGCTTCTGGTCACGCCGCAGACCGCTATCGTGACCTACGCGCCGGGCGACCGCGCCGAGGTCGAACCCGGGACCAAGATCTTCATCGCCGCGGCGCAGAAGCAACCCGACGGTTCGCTGCAGGCCGCACGGATTTCCTACGGACGCAACGGCCTCACGCCGCCGATGTAGGCGTCAAAGCCAGGATGACGATCACCAGCAGGACCGCCGGCACCAGCAGCGGCCAGGCCATCAGGTGCAGCAGCAGGCCGCCGGCGACCGCGCCCACCAGATAGCCGACCCAGGTCAGCAGCAGTAGCCGCGGCCTGATGACGGCGGGCGGGGGCGCAGCTTCGGCCGGCCACAGCCGGTCGAGCGCTGCTTCGGCGGCGCGGGCAAGCGTGCTGGTCACCACGACGGTGCTCACCGAGACGCCGCCGAAGTGGGTGATGGCCGAGGCCTGCAATCCCATGGCGAAGGCCAGGACCAGGACGGCGCTCTCGGCGGCCAGCGGCAGGAAACCCATGGCGCCGATGATCGCCGCCTCCAGCAGGATCGGGATCGCGGGCTTGGCCCACAGCCTGAGCAGCAGGCGCGCCAGCATGGCGCCGACGAAAAAGGCGACCAGCGTCGCGAGAGCCCGGCCGGCATTGGCCCAGTGGTTCTCGGCGAGAGCGATGCCCGCCAGCACGGTGTTGCCGGTCATGTTGGCAGCGAACACGCCGCCCATGGTGATGTAGCCCACCGAGTCGGCGATTCCGGCGACGACGGTGAGCAGGGTTGCCTGGATCTGCGGCCTGACGACCACTACACCACGTCGTAGGTGATCTCGACCTCGGCGCCGAAGCAGTGGCCCTGGCAGGTCAGGATCCAGTCATTGGCGAGATCGTCGGGCGTGTAGATGTCGTTCTTGGCCAGAAGCACCTTGCCCTTGATGCGCTTGGCCGCGCACGAGGCGCAGAAGCCTTCCTCGCACGACGACAGCGGATTGAGCCCGGCGTCACGCGCCGCCTCGAGAATGGTCTTGCCCTTCTTGTAGGGAACCTTGTGGGCCTTGCCCTCGAAATGGATGGTGATGTGATCGGGGATGACATCACCCTCTTCGCTGGGCTCGATCGGGATCGCGTCGTTGCCGGAGGCCTCGAAGCGCTCGATGCGCACGCGGTCGTGGGCCATGCCATGCTCGAACAGCGTCTCCTCGACGAGCGACATGAACGGCCCGGGGCCGCAGAGATAAGCGTCGCCCGCCTCGAAGCCCTTCATCGCCGCCACGATTTCCTCGGGCTTGGTGATGCCCTGCGTGGCGTCGAGATGATGAATGATCTCGAGCCGCCCCGGATGCGCCTTCACCAGGGCCTCGAACTCGGTGTCGAAGATCACCGATTGCTTGTCGCGATTGGCATAGAACAGGCGGATCTGCCGCTTGCCGGTTTTGAGCGCCGACTTGATCAACGACATCATGGGCGTGATGCCGCTGCCGCCCCCGAACAGCAGCAGCGTCGCGTTGCTGTCGTTCAGCACGAAGCGGCCGGCCGGCGGCAGCACCTCCAAGGTGCCGCCTTCCTTCAGCGTGTCGTGGAACCAGTTCGACCCGCGGCCGCCCGTGACGCGCTTCACCGTGACCTTGGGCAGGCCGTCGGTCTCGGGCGCGCTCGACAGCGAATAG
Source organism: Pseudomonadota bacterium (assembly GCA_023416135.1). GTDB lineage: Bacteria > Pseudomonadota > Alphaproteobacteria > Reyranellales > Reyranellaceae > Reyranella. The sequence goes on along the minus strand of JAEZIF010000099.1, from coordinate 21,933 downwards.
CAGCGGTTGAACGGGCCGTCAGGGTGACCCACCTTGAAAGTGAGGAACTGACCGGCGCGATAGCGGTATTTGTCGGCAAGGTCGGCAGGGACGTCTAGGACGAAGGAGCGCGCATCCGGCGTCTCTTGGATGATCTTGGCGATGCGCAGCTTGTTGTAGGACATTCGATAAACCAACGTTCAGGGATCATGCAATTTCCGGGCGGGACTCTCCTAGCAGACTGTGCTAGGTTCCGCTCGAAAAATGAACGGAGCGTCATGTTTGCCGCTCCGTCTCGGGATGGGACCGCGTAATGCGCCAGGAGGCAAGAGCCAATGACGACGCAGAAGATCTATCAGCTCCCGGTCGAGATCACGAACTGGAAGTTCGACGGCGCGACAGAGATCGCCTTCAACTGGGAATACGAGGACGGCTCGGCCGACCTCCTGAACCTCTATGAGAAAGGCAAGCAGCAGCAGTGGGACACCTCGACCCGTATCGACTGGTCGCAGGAGCTGTTCGAAGAAAACCCGATGGGCATGGCCGACGAGAGCATCCCGATCTATGGCACGCCGTTCTGGGACAAGATGACCGAAAAGGAGAGGAACTGGCTGCGCTTCAATCTGCAATGCCATTCGATCTGCCAGTTCATGCACGGCGAGCAGGGGGCGTTGATCGCCACCGCCAAGATCGTCAACACCGTGCCCGACATCAACGCCAAGTTCTATGCGGCGACGCAGGTGATGGACGAGGCGCGCCATGTCGAGAGCTACAAGCGGCTGATCCACGAAAAATTCAAGTCGGCCTATCCGATCACCGACTCGCTCAAGAACCTGCTCGAGCAGACGCTGAGCGATCGGCGCTGGGACATGACCTATCTCGGCATGCAGGTGCTGATCGAGGGCCTGGCGCTGGCCGCCTTCCAGCGCATCCGTGACAGCGCCACGAACAACCTCGCCGCGTCGGTGAACGCCTACGTCATGCAGGACGAAGCCCGCCACGTCACCTTCGGCCGCATGGCGTTGCGCGAATACTATCCGCATCTCTCAGATGCCGAGCGCGCCCAGCGCGAGGAGTTCACGGTCGAGGCGCTCTATTTCATGCGCGATCGCTTCAACCAGGCCGAGGTCTGGATGCGCTCGGGCCTGCCGGTGAAGGAGATGCTGGAGCACGCCTATCACTCGGGCGCCATGCAGCAGTTCCGCAGCCGCCTGTTCACCCGCATCGTGCCGATCCTCAAGGAGATCGGCCTGTTCGGGCCCAAGGTGCAGAAGGCGCTGGGCGACATGGGCGTCATGGGTTACGCCGAGATCGACGTCGAGAAGCTGATCGCCAACGACCTCAAGGTCGCCGACGACTTCGACGCCAAGAAGTTCGTCAAGGACGCGATCGCGGCGGAGTAGCCGGTATCGGCAACGAAAAGACGAAGGGGGCCCGCCGGCCCCCTTCTTGATTTCTGGAACCAGGAACTAAACCGGCCTGTCGCCCCTGATGGTCACGCGGTGTCCGTGGCGGACGAGCGGGTGATAGTCGAACGTGGCGCGGTGCATGGCACAGCGGTTGTCCCAGAAGGCGACCGAATGCTTCTCCCAGCGGAAGCGGCACTGTAACTCCGGCGTCTCGCAGTGGCGCACCAGCATTTCCAGGATCGCGTCGCTCTCGTGCTTCTTCAGGCCTTCGATGCGCTTGGTGAAGCCGCGATTGACGAACAGGCATTTGCGCCCCGTCACCGGATGCGTGCGCACGATGGGATGGACGGCCTCGGGGAACTTCTTGTCGGAGCGCTCGTACTCGCCACGCGAATAGACGTGGGCGCTGGTGTGGAAGGCCGACAGGCCCTCGACCAGCCGCTTGATCGGCTCCGACAGCGTCTCACAGGCGAGATACATGTTGGCGAAGGCGGTGTCGCCGCCGACCGGCGGTGACTGGTGCAGGTAGAGGATCGAGCCCATCGGCGGCTCGGGCTCGCACGACATGTCGGAATGCCAGACCTCGCCGGTCGCGACTTCCGTCTTCTCGTCGGCGTGGACGACGCGGATCTCCGGATGGCCCTCGACCTCGGCCTTTGCCGCCGGATGGACCAATAGCTCGCCGAACAGGCGGCCGAACGCCTTGTGCTGGTCGACGCTCATCTGCTGATCGCGGAAGAACAGCACCTGATGCGCCATCAGCGCATCGTGCAGTTCGCTCGCCTGCCGGTTGGAGAGCGAGCCGAGGTCGACGCCGGAAACTTCCGCGCCGATCGCCGGGGTGAGCTTGCGGATCGCGATGGTTTCGTAGGCCATCGCGCGATGATCGGCCCGGGCGGCGCTATTTGCAATTCTCGATCCGCGGCGGCGCACCGATCACCGCGGCCACTCTGGTGATGTCCAGGCAGCGGCTTCCGATCCAGGCTTTGCCCTGCACGAAGATGGCGAACTTGGCGAAGGTGTTGGCCTGCTCCACGGGCGTCGGCCGCGCCTGGGCGAGCAGCCAGTAGAGCGCATAGAGATTGCTGGTGGCGAAATCGGCCGACGCCACATCGAGATCCTTGCCCCACATCGCGGCATTCTTGGCCGCTGCACCCGTCGGATCTTGCACCGTCGCCAGCCAGGCATGGGCGTTGGTGGCGAGCCCATAGGCGCCGCCGTTCTGCGCCTTGAGGCTCTTCGCCTGCTCGGCCACGGCGACGTAGCCCTTGCCCTCGATCGTGTTGCCGGCGCAGCCGTGGCGACACAGCGCCACGAAGGTCAGGTACTCGGCCAGGATGATCTCGATATTGCCGTTGTTGTGCCTGCGCCAGGCCCGCGCCATGTGCCAGCCCTGCGTCAGCTCGCCGCCGGTCCATGGCTTGGCGGCTAGCGGCGTGTCGCGCTCGAGATCGGCGATGACGGCCTGCGCCGCCGACTGCCACTCGGCGGGAATTTGGGCGAACACCCGGCCGGTCGCCGCGAAGGTGACCAGCACGAACATGATCAGGATCTTCACAACAACATCCTCCCTTAGTACCGACGCGCCCGGTTTCGATCGGCGCTATCGTACTGAACCAGATCGTCCGCGCGCATTTCCATGTCATCGCGCGGCATCAGGGTGCGGGCCTGCGCGGGAGTGATCAACCGGTGATGCGGCGCATCGTCGAGAGCAGCGCCGACATCCCAGCAATCATCCTCGTTCGTCACCCAGTCCTCGATGTCGAACCGGCGTAGATCGACGGCATCGGAATGGGTGCGCAGGCTCTTGCGGCGGTCGTCGTTGGCGTACTCGTGGAAGTACGACATCGCGAGCTCGCGCAGCGAGCGATAGATCGGGTCGCGCCAGCGCAGCCAGACATGGTTGCTCTTGGAGATCGCGCCCCAGCAGCGATTGCGCCGAAAGACGGCGACGACATGGTCCGAATCGCCCTTGGCCACCAGGTCCATGAGGAGCGGTGGCTCGCCGTGCAGCCACAGCGCGCAGGCGGCCGTGAAAGCGGCCTCGAGGCAGTGGGCACGACGATGACGCAGCACACCGCGCACCGAGCGCAGCGTGTCGCCTTCCTCCTCGAAGTTGGCGCTGAGGCCGATGACGAACTCCTGGATGCGCCACGGCGTCGTCAGGGGACGCAGGAGGCGGGCTTCGTCGACGGTGAGACCCAGATCGGCGGCTGTGGGACGGCGCTTGCGGACCAGCATGAGACCCCCAAAGTCCCCTGCCGGGCGCTCAATGACAACAGGTCTCGGTTGGTGGAGCTGAGGGGGATCGAACCCCTGACCTCCTCATTGCGAACGAGGCGCTCTCCCAGCTGAGCTACAGCCCCCCATCAACCGAACCTGGGCAAGCAAAAAGGGCCCAAGGAAGGCGCGGATAATGCTTGGCGGGTCCCCTGTCAAGCAAACCGGCCTATGTTAGCGTTCCACCCTGTTTCCAATGGAGTAGCGAAGTGTCCGCAAGCAGCAAGAAGGTCGTCCAGTCCGATGCCGCCCCCAAGGCGCTCGGCCCCTATTCGCAGGCCATCGGCGCCAACGGCCTGGTGTTCTGTGCCGGCCAGATCCCGCTCGATCCCAAGACCGGCGACCTCGTGGCGGGCGGCATCGCCGAGCAGACGCACCAGGTGCTGAAAAACCTGCGCGCGGTTCTGCAGGCAGCGGGCAGCGATCTCGATCGCGCGGTCAAGACCACCGTGTTCCTGAAGAGCATGGACAGCTTCGTGGCCATGAACGAGGTCTACGGCCGGCCGGAATATTTCGGCGCCGCTGCGCCCGCGCGCTCGACCGTCGAGGTGGCGCGCCTGCCACGCGACGTGCTGGTCGAGATCGAAGTCATAGCCCTCGCCTGAGCATTCACCCGTGGATCCCGTCTCCTGGCTGCTCGGTCTCGGCTCGCTGCTGATATTCGGCATCGTCGTCGTGCATCTGCTGGCGGCTCTGGTGCTGATCATCCCGACCTGGCGCATCTGCACGCGCGCCGGATTCTCGGGCGCGCTGTCGCTGTTCCATCTCGTGCCGCTGATCGGCCCCTTCATCGTCATGGGCGTGCTGGCCTTCAGCGACTGGCCCAACGGCGAAGCCCCGCCGGGGAAGCGCTGACATGGGCGTGGAGATCCTCGGCCTGCTCGGCCTCTCGAGCGTCTTCGGCCTGATCGGGCTGGTGCTGGCCGGCTGGATGGCCTGGCGCATCGTCGAGAAGACCGGCCTGCCGGGTTGGGCGGGCCTCGGCGCCATCCTGCTGACGCTGACCGGCGTCGGCACGATCGTGCCCGTGATCCTGCTGTGGGTCTTCGCCTTCATGCGCTGGCCGCGCGACGAAATGGCGGGGGCGCCGCCCGGCGCGTCCGCGCCCGGACGCCCTGCATCGTCCGCAGCCTTGCCGCCGCCACCGGTCGGCCTGGCCGACCGGCGCGCCTGGCGGTTGAGCGGCCTCTCGGCGAACGGCCCCGTGGCGCTGTCGCTGGACGGTTCACAGCCCAATTACGTGCTGACGGGCGCCGCCGCCCAGCAGGCCAACGAGCTTTCCGTGCCCGACCCGACGGTCGGCCAGCCGCATGCGCGGCTGTTCGTGTCCGGTGGCCGGCTCGGGCTGGAAGATCTGGGCACGCCGGGCGGCACCCGGATCGACGGGGCGCGACTGCTGCCCGAGCATGGTCCGCGCGATATCAGCGCGGCCCGTGTCGTCCATGTCGGCACGGTCGAATTGACCCTGTCGCGGGCGTGAATAGAAGCGGGGAATTGGCTTGTGATCGGCAATCTCCGCCGAGTAGGGTGCCCGGCCGGCGGCCTGCCGGCAGCTGTGATTCAGAGAGGCTATGATGGCGGTGGGAAAGCTTGTCTACGACATCCTGGACATCTATTCCGCCATCATCATCGCCAGCGCCATCATGAGCTGGCTGGTCGCGTTCGGCGTCATCAACGTGCGCAACCAGTTCATCCGCGTGATCGTCGACTTCCTCTACCGTATCACCGAGCCGGTGTTGCGGCCGATCCGTCGCCTTCTGCCGAACCTCGGCGGCATCGACATATCGCCAGTCGTCGCCCTGCTGCTGATCATCGTCGTCCAGCACTTCATCGCGAACTACGTCGGGTTCTAGCCTTGTGTCGGGCGATCCGGCGTTCCTGCGCCGCACCGGCACGGGCGTGACGGTCGAGGTGCGCGCCCAGCCGCGGGCCCGCCGCACCGCGCTTGCGTGTGTCGACGGCATGCTCAAGGCCCAGGTGACGGCGCCCGCCGAGGACGGACGGGCCAATGCCGCGGTGGTCGACCTGCTGGCCGCGACCTGGCGGCTGCCGAAATCGAGCTTCGCCGTGACGCGCGGCGCCACATCGCGCGACAAGGTTCTGAGTATTGCCGGGGAGCCCGCGCCGCTCGCGGCGAAGATCATGGACTGGGTACGGGAATCTGCGGGGAGAGATGGCTGAAGCGAAACTGATAGACGGCAAGGCCTACGCGGCCGGCCTGCGCAAGCGCGTCGCCGCGGGCGTCGAGGCGCTGATCGCCCAAGGCGGGCCCAAGCCCGGCCTGGCCACGGTGCTGATCGGCGAGGACCCGGCGAGTCAGGTCTACGTCCGCAGCAAGGGCAAGCTCGCGGCCGAGCTCGGCATGGCGAGCTTCGACCGTCGCCTGCCCGAGAGCACGACCGGGGCCGAGCTGCTGGCGCTGATCGCCCGGCTCAACGCCGACAATAGCGTGCACGGCATCCTGGTGCAGCTGCCGTTGCCGAGGCACATCGACACCGCTCAGGTGCTGCTGGCGGTCGACCCGGCCAAGGATGTCGACGGCTTTCATCCGCTGAATGTCGGCCGGCTGGGCACGGTCGACTCGGGCGCGCCGCTCGACTTCCCGGTGCCGTGCACGCCGCTCGGCGTGTCGATGCTCCTGCAGGACACGCTCGCTTCGCTCTCCGGCCAGCATGCCGTGGTGATCGGCCGTTCGAACCTGGTCGGCCGTCCGGTCGCGCGGTTGCTGCTGCGCGCCGATTGCACGGTGACCATCGCCCATTCGCGCACCCGCGACCTGCCCGCGCTGAGCCGTCAGGCCGACATCCTGGTGGTCGCGATCGGCAAGCCCGAGATCGTGCGCGGCGACTGGATCAAGCCTGGTGCCACGGTGATCGATGTCGGCATCAATCGCGTGCCTGCCACCGACGGCAAGAGCCGTCTGGTCGGCGACGTCGCCTTTGCCGAGGCGCTGCCTGTGGCGGGGCACATCACGCCCGTACCGGGCGGCGTCGGCCCGATGACGGTGGCGTGCCTGATGTACAACACGCTGCAGGAAGCCAGGAAGTCGGCGGGCCTTTCGTTCGTGGCGATCTGACCTTCCCGCCATCCCGCGCGACGTCAGTTCTTCATCATCCCCGCCACCAGCGCCGTCACGTTGTGGCGCATCATCGCCTCGTAGGTCGGTGCTGGACCGCCTGGCCCCGACAGCGCATCGCTGTAGAGCCGCGGCCCGACCACGGCGCCGGATTCGCGCGCGATCTGGTCGATCAAGCCGGGATTGCTCATGTTCTCGACGAACAGAGCCTTGATCTTCTGCTCGCGCACCTGGCGGATCAGCGCCGCCACGTCCCTGGCCGACGGCTCGCTTTCGGTGGAGAAGCCGCGCGGAGAGAAGAACTGCACGCCGTAGGCCGCCGTGAAGTAGCGAAAAGAATCGGGCGCCGTGATGGCGCGCCGCTGTTTCTCCGGCACCTTCTCGATCTCCGCCTTGATCCATCGATCGAGCGCGACGAGCCGCCTGTCGTAGGCCTGCCCGCGCTCGCGAAAGAACGCGGCATTCGCCGCATCGGCCGCGGCCAAACCTTCGACGACGTTGCCGACATAGCGCCGCACGCGTCCAACGTCCTGCCAGCAGTGCGGATCGGGACCGTGCACGTGGCCGTGGCGGGGCGCCGGCGCGCCCTCCAGCGTGGCTACGCCCGTCGTCGCCACGATGGCGCGGCCCCTGAAGGGCGCAGCCTTGGCCAGGCGATCGATCCAGCCTTCGTAACCCAGCCCATTGCTCACCAATGCCTGCGCCGAGGCGAGCGCGCGCGCATCGGTCGGCTTGGGCTGATAGGTGTGGGCATCGGTGTCAGCGCCGACCAGCACGGCAAGCTCGATGCGATCGGCGCCGACCTCAGCCACCAGGTCACCCAGGATCGAGAAGGTCGCCACGACCTTGGGCCTGGCCTGGGCGAGGGCGGGCAGCGGGGCGAGCGACACGGCTGCCGCCAGGAAGTGGCGCCTCAACATCATGGATAGAGTGTTATATTATAACGGAAAGTCGAGCCAGTGCGGCGTATGGCCGGTGGCTTCGAAGAACCGCAGCAGATCGGGCCCCTTCAGTGCCGTGGTCATGGTGTTGACCAGGGGATGGGCGTTGACCGGGCCGTCGTCGGCCACGCCGCGGTCGAGCACCAGCCGCACCGCGTGGGCCTCGTCGTTGACCAGGGAGAGCGGCGTCACCGAGCCCGGCTCGACGCCGAGATGGCGCTTCAGGCGATCGGCGCTGCCAAAGGAGAGCCGACCTGCGCCCAAGACTTCGCCGAGGCGCGCTTCAGCTCGATGGCGCGATCCTCCAGCGCCACCACCAGCCACATTTCCTGCTTTTTGTTGCGCAGGAAGAGGTTCTTGATGTGATGGCCGGGCAGGTTGCCGCGCAGCGCCTTGGCCTCCTCGACGGTGAAGACCGGCGGATGCTCGACCGTGCGATGGGCGATGCCCAATTGGTCGAGGCGGGCGAAGAGTTGTTGCGGGTCGAGCATCGGGCTACAGCGATCTCATGAAAGGCATCGTTCTGTCCGGGGGCAGCGGCACGCGGCTTTACCCGATGACCCGGGCGGCCAACAAGCAGCTCCTGCCGGTCTACAACAAGCCGATGGTCTACTACCCGCTGACCACGCTGATGTTGGCGGGCTGCCGCGAGATCCTGCTGGTCGTCAATCCGGGTGACGAGGAATCCTATCGCCGCCTGTTCGGCGACGGCAAGCAGTGGGGCCTGGAGATCCGCTATGCCGTGCAGCCCAAGCCGGGCGGGATTGCCGAGGTCTTCCTCGTCGGCCGCGACTTCGTGGCCAAGGACCGTGTGGGCCTGATCCTGGGCGACAACCTGTTTTATGGCGATTCGCTGCCGATGGTGGCCGAACGTGGGGCAAGGGCCAGCGGCGCGACGATCTATGCCTATTGGGTGAGCGACCCGTCGGTCTACGGCGTGGTCGAGTTCGACGCCGCGGACCGGCCGGTCTCGATCGTCGAGAAGCCCAGGGAACCAAAGTCGAACTGGGCGGTGACCGGACTCTATTTTTACGATGCCGATGTTTGTGACGTTGCCGCGCACATTCCGCGCTCGGCGCGCGGCGAACTCGAGATCACGGACGTCAACGCACACTATCTCAAGCAGGGGCGGCTTCATGTCGAGAAGCTGGGCCGCGGCTACGCCTGGCTCGACACCGGCACGCCGTCGAACCTGCTGCGTGCCGCCCAGTTCGTCGAGACCGTCGAGGACCGCCAGGGCCTGCAGATCGGCAGCCCCGAGGAGGTCGCGTGGCGCAAGGGCTACATCGACGATGCCGGCATGGAAAAGCTGATCCAGCCGATCCGGGAAAGCGAATACGGCAAGTATCTGCAGCGACTTCTGGCGCGGGGGTGACGCCAGGGCCCGCTTGCCAAGGGCCTCGAAAACCCGTATCAACGCCGCCTTCCGGCAACCTACCCGGCCGGACATGGAGCGCGGGCGTAGCTCAGGGGTAGAGCACGACCTTGCCAAGGTCGGGGTCGAGGGTTCGAATCCCTTCGCCCGCTCCAATTTTTCTCAAGCGAATCAACGATTCAGTAGACCCCATCAGAGGCTTCGTCTGCTTCCTCACCTCCGGCGCAATAGCCGGCGAAGCAGGGGGAAGCAGTAAACCAACCGCCCGCGTCCTATCGTCTGCGCGCAGCTCCTGTTAGCTCGCGCCAACAGCGAGGATCTGCTCGATCTTGGTCTCGGCCGGAAGGCAATCTCATCGAGGATCTGCCAAGAACCGCTGGAAGCCATTTAGTAGGTACGCGACGCATCATGGTCGTCCTCTGGTTGTCGACCATTCATGCGACAGAATCGAAGATTCGGCGATCAATCAATCCTGCTCCGTCCGCTATTTTGCCGCTCGCGTCATCCACTCGCGCCAGCCTTCGACCTCGTCAGCGCAGTCGTGGCCGCGCTGCCAGGTTTCGGCCTCCCATGCGGCGAGGTCGTGATCGTCGCCGGCGTCTGGCCTATCGGCCGGCCGGGCAGGGCTGCAGATGGCGGTCGGGCGGCGGGAGCCCGACGGTCCTTACCCTCTCTCCTGTAGCGCAAGCGGCCATCAGAGCGCGCATGGCAGGAGCGTCACGGCAGACAGTCGTCGCGGGCTGAATGTGGACTTCACGAATCGTCTCCCGGATGGATTCGGCGCGCTGGCTGGTGAGCCTGTCGACGGCTTCGGCGATCGCCTGGTTGCGCTCGAGCTGCTCGGTCATGGTCTTGAGAGTGGCGGCGTTCACGGCGGCCCTCATCCTCGCCGCGCCGGCTGCTTCACGCTCGGCGCCCCACGCCCACACTGCGCCACCAAGTGCGATCAGGAGCGTGCAGATCGCAGCGAAGGGCAGCCAAGGCGGCAGGAAGCCAAGGATGGTTTCGAACAGCTCATCCGATCCTCCCGCGTCCGCCGAGCGCTTCGATCGTCATGGCACCTGCAATGCCATCGACCACCAGGCCGCGATCGGCCTGGAAGAGACGGACCGCGGCCTCTGTCACAGGTCCGAACTCACCATCGGGCCGCACGCCCAACGCGGCTTGAAGTGCTGCCACGTCGGCACCGCGATCTCCTCTGCGCATCGAACGCGGAATTGCCGGTGCATCATGGCGTCCGAACATCTCGGCGGCCGCCCGCAGCTTCGCTGCATAGGCGCCGCCTTGACCGCCGCCGTTGTAGCGCTCCTCGACATCGAGCCACGCGCCGATCGCCAGGCTCGCACGCAGCGCGGGGTCGGCTTCCATGAATCGCGCGAAGGCATCCATCTGGCCGTCGTCGCCATGGGCGCTTATGCTGTCGACGAACGCCTGCACGTTCGCGTAGCCCAAGCGCTGCCAGTGATATCCCATGACCTGGAAAGCGCCCCAGCTGGTCGCCTGGTCAGCGGCCTCCCGATCGAGTGCGCGAGCACGATTGAGCTGGTCCCATGCGCCGGCCCGGGTTCGAGCCGCCAGCTCGGGATGCCACGAGACGCAGGACAGATCGGGGTGACTGTCGTTGAAGCGATAGCCGATCAGCTTCCCAAACCAGTGCGCCTCGAAACGCGCCGGCACGACAAGCTTGCCGTCCAGCAACCAGAACGTCTCGCCGGGCGCTCTCCACGGCCGCCAGCGCCATGATGTTCGCCACGGGGACGTTCAGACGTGCAGCAGCGTGCCGATAGATAGTCAGCTTCGCCGAAAGCCATGGTCTGTCCAGGTGGGTAGGGTTTGGTTTGAGTGCGGAAAGCGCTTCAGCTCAGTTCACGCGAGCCGCCTCACGCGATTGCTGGCCATTCCAGGCGCAGCGCCGGTGCGCGGTGCCTATGATGGCGCCAGCGCTAATCGCGACCAGTGGGCGAGCGGCAGCCACAGCCGCGATGCTCGCAGAGAGCAATATGTAAACGGATCGGCTGGATCAGCTTCGGCCGGCGCCTAGAGGAATTGCCGCAACTCGACCGCGCTGCTCCAGCACTGCCACTCTCGTACCATAGGCGTGGCGTAGGCGCCGCCCTTGATAACTGACCCGACACCCTCAGCCACTCGGGCCGCCTCATTCTGCAGCTGCCAATTCCAGCGCGGAACAGCCTCGATCTCCAACGGCCGACAAAGCGAGAACACAGGGTTCGCTTCAGGTCAGCGCCGCTGCCGCTAAACCAATACACTACCGCATATACGGTCGGTTGTATCGCTTTCCGGGCTCGGTACAATCTAGCAATGGAACTACCGACGTCTGGACAGCATGCGAGCGATCTTCGACAGTGAGCAGCCGCCGCTGGTGCGCCGGCTGCTGAACTACATCGTCGCCCGCGACATACAGGCCGGCGCGCATCTCGGCGAGCAGGCCCTGGCCGATGCGCTCGGCGTCTCGCGAACGCCGGTGCGTCGGGTGCTCGACCGACTGTGCGGCGAGGGCATCGTCGAGAAGATTGCCAACCGCGGCTACTTTCTGAGCCAACCGGCAGAGCAGCTGTTCGCGGCCAGTGTGGAGTTTCCCGCCTTCGACGAGGAGGCGCTGTTCGAGCGGGTGGCGCTCGATCATCTCAATGGCGCGCTGCCCGACCCCTTCGCGGAACGCGACCTGACACTGCACTATGGCGTGAGCGCGCGGCTCGCCCGGGCCGTGATCGCCGCGCTGCGCGAGGAGAAGGTGATCGTCGCCGCGGCGACGGCAGCGTGGCGTTTTAATCCCTTCCTGTTAACCAACGAAGCGAGCTGGGCGAGCTACGACTACCGCCTGGCCATCGAACCGCAGCTCTTCCTGCTGCCCACCTTCGCGGTGCGCCGCGACCTCGTGCGCGCCTGCCGCGACGAGCACCTGCGGCTGCTCGGCCTGGCGCCCCGCGAGCGTACGGGACGGCTGGCCTTTAAGGTCGATGCCGCCTTCCACGAAGTTATCGCCACCTGCGCTGACAATCCGTTCTTCCACGCCGGCGTGGTGCAGCACAACCGTCTGCGCCAGCTGCTCGAATATCGCGACGCGCCCGACGCAACGCGCATGGCTGTCTGGCTGCGCGAACACCTCGACATCATGGAGGCGATGATCGAAGGCGCCCTAGCGGCGGCCTCAGAGCTGATGAAGGTGCACCTAACCAACGCCATGCGCCACCGGCGCCGGCCGGCGGGGCGGGGCTCCAAAGAGGGGTAGATGTTGTACGCGGCTGACGAAACGGTACAATTGGCACGGCTTTCGCTTAGTGTGCGGCGAGTCGGGATAGGGAGGGCGTGAGGATGGCGACTACACGAATCAAGGCGGCCGACTGGGTGGTCGGCTGGGACGGCAGCCGGCATGTCTATCTGAAGAACGCCGACGTGGTTTTCGCCGACGACACTATCGTCGCGGTCGGGCCGGGCTACACCGGCCCCGTGGACCGCGAGGTCGACGGCTCCGGACATATGGTCATACCGGGCTTCGTCAACCTGCACAGCCATCCCTCGAGCGAGCCGCTCAACAAGGGCTACATGGAGGAGATCGGCAGTCCCAACCTCGGCATGGGGGGCTACTATGAATATGCCGGCGTCATTTTCCGTGGCGATGACGAGGCGCGCCGCGCCGCCGCCGAGGTGGCCTACTGCGAGCAGCTGAAGAGCGGCTGCACCACCGTCTGCGATCTATCCGCCCCCTATCCGGGCTGGATGGAGCTGGCCGAGCGCAGCCGTCTGCGGCTGTGGATCGCGCCCATGTTCCGCAATGGTCGCCCGGTGACCACCGACGGCAAGTCGCTGGTCTACGAGTGGGACCGCCCGGCCGGCGAGAAGGCCTTCCGCGCCGCCCTCGATCTCGTCGACCTGGCCGAGCGGCACGAGAGCCCGCTGCTCTCGGGCATGGTCACCCCTGCGCAGTGCGACACCAGCACCGAGGACCTGCTGCAGGACGCCATTGCCGCGGCGCGCGAGCGCGGCGTGCGGCTGCAGACCCACGGGGCGCAGAACTGGGCCGAGTTCTATGAGATGGTCAAACGCAACGGCATGACGCCGGTCGAGTTCATGGCCAAAGTGGGCCTCTTGCACGACAAGTCGATCGTCGGGCACGCCATCTTCATCGACAAACACCCGCGCCTGCAGTGGTGGAGCGAGAACGATCTCGGGCTGCTGGCGTCCTCCGGCGTCACGGTCGCCCACTGTCCCACGGTCTATTCGCGCCGCACCTGGGTGCTGCACCATTTCGGCAGGTACCTGAAGGCGGGCGTGCGCATGGCCATGGGCACCGACACCTATCCGCACAACATGGTCGAGGAGCTGCGCTGGGCCTCGATCCTGTGCAAGGTCGCAGCCGGCGACGTCTACGCGGTGCAGACCGGCCAGCTCTTCCATGCCGCCACGGTCGGCGGCGCCGATGCGCTCGGCCGGCCGGATCTCGGCCGGCTCGCGCCCGGGGCCAGGGCCGACCTGGTGATAGTCGACATGAATCACTGGGCCATCCGGCCCGGCCGTGAGCCGCTGCGCTGCCTGATCTTCTCGGCCGGCGAGCGGCCGATAAAGCATGTTTTCGTCAACGGCCGGCAGGTGGTCGATAACGGCACCGTGCTCACCCTCGACCACGACGATGCACTCGACCGGCTGGCCGAAGGGCAGCGGCGCATGGAGCGCGACGTACCGGCCCACGACTGGGCCAAACGCACTGCCGAACAGGCCTCGCCCATGGCCCTGCCGGTCGTCTCCGCCCTCTAGTTTTCCGAACCACGCCTCCCGAGGAGCCCCCAATGATCAGGAACCTGGCCGCCCTGCTCGGATCGTTGCTCGCCCTGCTGGCGCTGCCCGCCGCGCTCTCCGCCCAGCAGCCACCGAAGGGCGGCGTGCTACGCATGGTGCTGGCGGCCGAGCCACCGACCCTGGTCTCCGCGCACAACTCCTCGCTCTATGTCGGCGTGCTGTCGACCAAGATGCACGAGGGGCTGGTGAAATACGGGCCGAGGATGGAGATGCAGCCGTCCTTGGCGGAAAGCTGGGAGTTCGCGCCCGACGGGCTGACCATGACCTTCCGGCTGCGGCCCGGCGTGAAGTGGCACGACGGCCAGCCCTTCACCTCGGCTGACGTGAAGTACTCCATGGAAGAGGTGTGGAAGAAGCTCAACCCGCGGGCCGCGACCCTGTTCGCCTCGGTGAGCGGGGTCGACACCCCCGACCCCGCCACCGCCGTCATCCGCCTGTCGCGGCCTGCGCCGGCGCTGCTCGTCGCGCTCGACGGCTACAACGCCCAGATCGTTCCGAAGCACGTCTACCAGGGCAAGGATTTCGCCACCAACCCTGCCCTGCAGGCGCCGGTCGGCACCGGGCCGTTCCGCTTCAAGGAGTGGAAAAAAGGCCAGTATGTCGAGATGGTGCGCAACGAGGACTACTGGAACCGCGGCAAGCCTTATCTCGACGGCATCGTCGTGCAGTTCGTCACCGACGCGGCGGCGCGGGCGGTGGCGCTCGAGACCGGCAGTGCCTTCTACGGCCCCTTTAGCCCGGTGCCGGCGAGCGACGTGGCGCGGCTGGAGAAGAACCCGCAGCTCGGCTTCGAGACGGCGGGCTACGCCGTATTCGCGCCCATGCAGTTGATCGAGATCAACAACCGCCAGGCGCCGCTCGGCGACCCCCGCGTCCGCCAGGCGCTGCGCCATGCGATCAACCTCGACTTCATCGTCAAGAACATCTGGTTCGGCTTCGGCGCACCCGCCACCGGTCCGCTGCAGGCGACCTCGCCCTACTACCTCGCGGGCCTGCCGCAGTACGAGTACGACCCCGCCAAGGCCAACAGGCTGCTCGACGAGGCGGGCTTCAAGCGCGACGCGGCGGGGAACCGCTTTACGCTTCGCATCCTGCATGGGGCCTCGGGCGAGACCGCCCGCACTGCGGAGTACCTCAAGCAGGCCTTTGCCCGCATCGGCGTGCAGGCGAAGCTTGAGACCGGTGACGTCGGCGCGGCGATCCGGCGTGTCTACGGCGACAACGACTTCGACCTCTACATCAACTCGATGTTCCTCTCCGCCGATCCGACCATCGGGGTGCAGCGGCTCTACTGGAGCGGGGCGATCCGCAAGGGCGTGCCGTTCAGCAACTCGTCGGGCTACTCCAATCCCGAGCTCGACAAGATCTGGGAGCAAACCCAGGTTGAGCCCGATCCGGCGAAGCGCAAGGCTCTGTTCGCCGAGATGCAGAAGATCGTGCAGAACGACCTGCCGATCATTCCACTGCTGGAGTCGAAGTACTTCACCGTCTACAACCGCAAACTCCACGACCATACGGTGACCGCCGACGGCCCCTACGGCTCCTTCGCCGACGCCTATCTTGTGCCCTAGGCGAGGGGAGGCGCGTGCGGAGACCTCCCATGCTGCCGCTGCTGCGCTACGTCGCGCGCCGCCTGCTGCAGGCGGTGCCGGTGTTGGTCGGCATTGCGGTCATCAACTTCCTGCTGATGCAGCTCGCCCCCGGTGACGCCGCCGACGTGCTGGCGGGCGAGGCTGGCACCGCCACCGCCGAGTACGTCGCCGGGCTCAAGGAGAAGTTCGGCCTAGACCGGCCGGTGCACGTGCGCCTCTTTCATTACGTGGTCAATGCGCTGCAGTTCGACTTCGGCTACTCCTTCCGCGAGGGCGTGCCGGTGGTGCGGCTGATGCTGGAGCGCCTGCCGGCGACGCTGCTGCTGATGGCGGTCAGCACGGCGCTCGCGCTCGGCACCGGCATCCTGCTCGGCGTGCTGTCGGCGCGCTTCGAGAACACGTCGGTCGATTTCGCCGTCTCGATCGTGGGGTTGCTGCTCTATGCCACGCCGACCTTCTGGATCGGGCTGATGATGATCGTGTTGCTGTCGGTGGAGTGGGGCCTGCTGCCGAGCGGCGGCATGCAGACACTGGGTACCGCGCAAAGCGGGCTCGCCTGGGCGGTCGACGTCGCCCGCCACGTCGTGCAGCCAGCGCTGGCGCTCTCGCTCTTTCACCTTGCCCTCTATGCCCGTCTGACCCGCGCCTCGATGATCGACGCCTACGGCGAGGATTATGTCCGCACGGCGGTGGCCAAGGGGCTGACGCGCCGCCGCATCGCCTTCCGCCACGTGCTGCCCAACGCCATCCTGCCGACGGTAACCATGGCCGGTGTGCAGATCGGCGCGCTGCTGGGCGGGGCAGTGCTGGTGGAGACGGTGTTCTCCTGGCCGGGTATCGGGCGGCTCGCCTATGAGGCGGTGTTCCACCGCGACCACAACCTGCTGCTCGGCATCCTGCTCATGACCTCGGCCATGGTTATCGCGCTCAACCTCGCGGTCGATCTCCTCTACGCCTGGCTCGATCCGCGGATCGTGATTCGCTGATGGCCCTGCCTTCGTTCGCGCGCCGTTACACCCGCAACCGGGCGGCGGTCGGCGGGGCGGTCCTGCTGGCCCTCGTCGCCGCCGCCGCGCTCGCTGCCCCTATGCTCTACCCGGGCGATCCTTGGGACATGGTCGGCCCGCCGCTGCTGCGGCCGGGCGCCGATCCGGCCTTTCCGCTCGGCACCGATGCGCTGGGGCGCGACGTGGCGGCGGGCATTTTGCACGGCGCGCGGGTGTCGCTCTTCATCGGCGCGGCGGCGACGGCGGTATCGGTGCTGATCGGCACGCTGGTGGGAGCGGTGGCGGGCTACTACGGTGGCTGGGCCGACGACCTTCTGAGCCGCCTGACAGAGATCTTCCAGACCATGCCCTTCTTCGTCTTTGCGCTGGTCATCGTGGCCATCGTCGGCCCTTCGGTGAACACCATCGTGCTCGCTATTGGGGTCGTCACCTGGCCGCCGGTCGCCCGCCTGGTGCGCGGCGAGTTCCTCTCCCTGCGCACGCGCGAGTTCGTTGAGGCGGCGGTCGGCTCGGGCTCGAGCGACGCGCGCATCATCTTCCGCCATATCCTGCCCAACGCCACCGCGCCGATCGTGGTCACTGCCTCGGTCAAAGTCGCCACCGCCATCCTGACCGAATCGAGCCTGGCCTTCCTGGGGCTGGGCGACCCCAACGTGATCAGCTGGGGCACCATGATCGGTAGCGCCCGCGACATGCTGCGCACGGCGCCGTACCTGACCGCCCTCCCCGGGCTCGCCATCCTGCTCACGGTGCTGGCGCTGAACCTGGTAGGCGACGGCATCAATGCCGCCCTAAATCCCCGCAGCCGGGAGCGCTGAAGGCGAACAGCGCCCCCGCGTACGGTGAAAAACTGATCCGACCGACGCACCATTACGCCGCCTCAAGGTGGGGGTGTCGATGCCGTCGTCAGGCATCGCTAATCGTCTGCCGCTGATCCGTCGCAAAGGGGGAGCGGCAATGATCAAGCTCACAAGCAGGGGGGAAGCACGAGAGCGAAAGTCGTAGGGTATTGAGCGGATAGCGCGGGGAGGGACGGAAGCGAGAAAAGTCCCGAAAATACAGGTACTTATCGGCTTCCCGGCTAAAGAAAGATGCTGTGGCGTAAACCGCCTGAGCGAATTGCCAAGGTCGGGGTCGAGGGTTCGAATTCCTTCGCCCGCTCCAAATTTCTCAAGCGAATCAACGATTGAGTAGACCCCATCAAAGGCGTCGTCTGCTTCCCCACCTCCGGAGCAAGAGCCGGCGAAGCAGGGGGAAGCAGTAAACCGCCCGCGTCCTATCGTCTGCGTGCAACTCCTGTCAGCTCACGCCTGCAGCGAGGATCTGCTCGATCTTGGTCTCGGCCCCGGTTCTCGTACGAGGCGACCCGGCTCAATCGTCTTTGATACTCCGCCATGAACAGATTCAGGACGTACTCTGCGTCTTGACGACTGTGGTTTGTGCGCCGAGCCCTTGGATGCCAAGCGACAGGCGGTCGCCAGGGCGGAGGAAGCGCGGCGGCTTCAGGCGCCAGCCGGTCCCCGGCGGCGTGCCCATGATGACGATGTCGCCCGGCAGGAGCCGCATGAACCGCGAGATGTAGGCGATTACGAAGCGCACCGTGAAAATCATATCGGCGGTGTTGGAATTCTGCTGCCGCACGCCGTTGAGATCGAGCCAGATGTCGAGCCTGCCTGGATCGCCCACCTCGTCGGCCGTGACGACCCATGGGCCGCAGGGGCCGAAGCCGTCGGCGCTCTTGCCCTTGCACCATTCGCCACCCTGCTCGTTCTGCCAGCGGCGTTCCGATAGGTCGTTAAAGACGCAGTAGCCTAGGATCGCGGCATCGACCTCATGGTCGGCCAGGCGCGAGCAATTGCGGCCGATCACGACCCCGAGCTCGACCTCCCAGTCGAGCTTGTCGGCGCCGGGAGGCAGCTCCAGTGGATCGTTGGCCGCTGCAAGGCAGGTGTTCGGCTTGATGAACAAGAGCGGCTCGACCGGCGTCGTCATGCCGGCGCGGCGCACGCCCTCGTGATAGTTCATGCCGACGCCGACCACCTTCGACGCATTGGCGATCGGCACGCCGAAGCGCGGCGCCGGATCGGCCGGGAGCAGGGGGGCGCCTGGCAGCGCCCGTTCGAGGACGGCGCGCCAATCGCCGGCGAAGAAGTCGCCCGTGAAGTCCGGCACGGCCGCGGACACGTCGCGCAATCGCCCATCGTTTCCGAGCACGGCGGGCTTCTCGCTGCCCGCCGGACCGATGCGACAGAGCTTCACGAGAGGTTCAGGAACGGCACGTCGCCCGCAGTCATGGAGCGGTGCATGCGCCGGGTGTAGGCCGCGTCGTCGTAGGGCGTTGCCTTGTGCATCGTCGCACGGTTGTCCCAGAACAGTAGGTCGCCCTTGCGCCACTTGTGCCGGTAGACGAAGCGGTCGCTCGTGGCATGGGCGACCAGCTCGGCCAACAGGGCCTGCGATGCCGGGATGTCCATGCCGACGATGTTCTGGATGATGTACTCGCTGACATAGAGCGCGCGTCGGCCGGTGACCGGATGCTGGCGGATCAGCGGATGCTCGACGTCGCGCACGCGGTCGAGCTGCTCCTGGCTGAGCGGCGCCGCCTTCGGATACTTGATCGAGCGCATGTAGTTGTAGCTGTGCACCGCCGTCATCGCGTCGTAGCGGCGCTTCTCCTCGGGCGACAGCGCGTCGTAGGCGGCGGTCAGCGAGCAGAAAAGCGTGTCGCCACCCTCGGGCGGGATCTCGACTCCCAACAACATCGTCATGTCGCAGGGCCTGGGATAGTAGGTGAGGTCGGTGTGCCAGTGCCAGCCGATCTTGTGCGCGCCCTGTGGCTTGCCGCCCTCCACGGCGTTGGTGAGGATCATCACACCGGGGTGCTCGGTGAAGGTGTGCTCCTTGAGCACGTGGTACTCGAGCTCGCGGAAGCGCTTGGTGAAGGCCTCCTGCTCGGCCGGCGACATCGACTGGTCGCGCAGCAGCATCAGCGAGTTCTGCTCGAACCCATGCCGCAGGGCGGCGAAGGTCTCGTCATCGAGCTTCGGCCCGACCTGGAGGTTCAGCACCTCGAGCCCGAACGCGGGATGCAGTGGTCTCGTCTCGAGCTTCATTGTTTCCTCCTCATTCTTCTCATTCCGAGCGCAGCGAGGGATCTGCTCGTTATTGAAGCTCCAAGCCCTCGACCTTCATCTGGGCGCCAAAGCGCTTGGACTCCTCGCCGACGAAAGTGCGGAACGCGTTGCCGGTCCGGAAGTAGGGCGGGAAGCCGGCACGCAGTGCGATCGCCCGGTAGGCCGGATCGTCGAGCGTCGCCTTGCAGGCCTGCTCGAGCGAGGCCTTCACCTCGGGCGCCAGTCCCTTGGGCGCGGTCATCACCGCCCAGATCGACACGTCCACCGGCGGCCCGAACTCGTTCGCGGCCGGCACGTCGGGCAATTCGGGCAGGCGCTTGTCGGCCAGCACGGCCAGCGGCTTCAGCTTGTAGGCGTTGAGCATCACGGTTGTGTTGGAGACCGCGACGATCTGGTTGGACATGATCGCCTGCGTGACCGCACCGCCGCCGGAGAACGGCACGTGCGTGCCCGTGACGCCGTTCTGGCGCAGAAAGTTCGCCATGTTGATGTGGTCGGGCGTGCCGATGCCGGGCGAGCCGTAGAACAGCTTGCCCGGGTTTGCCTTGCCGAATTCAAGCAGCGCCTTGATGTCCTTGTAGGGTGAGTCGGGCGCGACCATGACGATGACCGGCGCCGAGTAGACCTGGCAGATGAAGTCGAACGAATCGAGGTCGAAGCTCAGCTTGCGGAAGTGCGGGACCATGGCGATGCCGGCCATGCCGAGGATGGCTATGGTCTTGCCGTCCGGCTTGGCGCGCGCCAGCTCCGCGGCGCCCAGCGTGCCCGAGGCGCCCGGCTTGTTGATCACCAGCACGTTGCTGCCGAGCTTGGCCGACAGGGTGGGTTGCATGGCGCGGGCGACCACGTCGGTCGAGCTGCCAGCGTCGAACGGCACGATGAGCCGGGTCGGTTGATCGGCGTTCGCGGCGGCGGCGCCCAGCAGGAGAGCGGTGGCAGCGAGCAGGCAGGCGCGGAAGGGCTTCATGGACCGATTAGACCCGCCGCCACTGCGGGCGTCATATACCTTGGCTTCTGCCATGCATAACACACTGTTATAGTTTGGGGCGATGAACATCCGGCAGATCGAGGTCTTCCGCGCCCTGATGCTGAACCGCACGGTGTCGGCAGCGGCGCAATTCCTGAACGTCAGCCAGCCGGGGGTCAGCCGGCTGATCCACAATCTGGAGGATCGCACCAGCGTGCGCCTGTTCAGCCGGGTAAAAGGCCGCCTCGAGCCGACGCGCGAGGCGCTGATGCTCTATGAGGAGGTCGAGCGCGCCTACCAGGGTGTCGAGCGCGTGCGTGGCTATCTCGCCAGCCTCGCCAAGTCGCAGGCCGGCCTGGTACGGATCGCGGCGGCGCACGCACTGGCGCACACGCTGGTGGTCGATCGGCTTACCGACATTCGCCGGGACAGCCCCGATGTGCACTTGGCCATCGACTTCGCGCCGTTCAACGAGATGATGAGCGCCCTGCTGGGCGGCAAATTCGACTTCGGCGTCGCCATCACCGAGAGGGCGCAGCCCAACCTGCAGCATCGCCGCGCCGCCGTGATGCAGTTCGTTCTGGCCGTGCCCAGGGGCCACAAGCTCGCGCGCCGCAAGTCGATCACACCCGACGATCTCGTCGGCCAGCAGATGATCACCTACAAGCGCGACAGCCCGATCTTCAGCGTGCTGGCGCGGTACGGCATGGGCCCGGCGCTGGATGCCGCCACGGTCGAGGTCGGCTCCTCGTTGATCGCCTGCGCCGCAGTCGAGCGGGGGCTCGGGCTGGCCTTCGTCGATTCACAGACGGTGCGCCATGAACGCTTCGGCAACATCGTGACGGTGCCGATCCATCAGCCGATCGAAATCGCGGTGCTGGTCTACTTCAAGCGCGAGACCCTTGACTCCTCCATCGCCCGGCGGGTTCTGGACGCGTTGTGCCCGAAGCGTTGACATCTGCTAGAGCACATTCCGTTCGGCTGGAATCGGCCGAACGGACTGTGCCCTGTGTCGTCACCAGCGACACAGCGCGCTTTTCCAATCGACTGTAACCGCGAGCGGTTCCAGTCGAATGGAAAACGCTCTAGCTGTGGAGTGTCAACAGGTTGTCCTCGGTCAGGCCGAGTCTGGTGATGGGCGGCACTCGTCCGATACTGGCATGAGGTCGATGCCAGTTGTAGCGGTGCATGAAGAAGGGCAGCTCGTGGGCGCGCTGTCTGGAGTTGAGATAGGCGCGGGCGTAGGCCCATTCTCGTAGTGCGGTCTGGATGAAGCGCTCGGCCTTGCCGTTGGTGCGCGGGGTATAGGGCTTTGTGCGGATGTGCTTGAGCTTGAGGCGCCGGCAGGCGCGGGCGAA